>CAYVVB010000260.1:0-10285 GCA_964454955.1 uncultured Bradyrhizobium sp.
GCTGATTTGCCCGACAGGCGCCGTTGCAGGAACCCTGTCAAGCCTTGGGTCTGAAAATATTCTGCTTTTCAGAAATTCTGATTTTCCGTATAATGCTCGCCATCCCGCTTCGAGCTGAGGGGCGTTACGCGTCGTCACGAACGTGGAGCGGAACGCGGTGGACGCGAGGGTGCTGTCTGACGAGCGGCATCGACGCGGACGGCGAAGTCGTGTGGTTCTGGCACACCCATGCAAGTGCCAAGTAGGCGACGATGCTTCGCATCGCGCTTATGACGGTGGCAAACGCTGGTTCACCGGGAAGAGCGCGAAATAAGCCGTAAACCACTGCGCAGGGAAGGCCGGTTGTTACCGCCTGTACCTGTGGTCAACGCGCACTCGCGCAATATTTTTTGCGCGGGGGCCGTGGGTGCAAGCGGGCACCCGGTCTTCCCTGCGCCCTCTGTATTCGAAGAGGGCGAAGCTGATGCAAAGCTCGGGCGAGTTTCGCCGCGAGAATGAGGAGCCGTGTCTCCTCATCGTCCTGCCCCGCGCAGGCGGGGCATCCAGTATGCCGCGGCTTCTCTGCGAGACCTCGATGTCTCTGGAATACTGGATCGTCCGGTCAAGCCGGACGACGACAGCGGAGTGAATGGCTGCTTGAATCGAAAACATCCCCCACGTCGTCCCGGACAAGCAAGCGATAGCGAGCGCGATCCGGGACCCGTGTGGTGCTTTCGCAGGGACGACGCGGTCAAGCCGCCGCCAGCATCCTCGCCGTCGCCATGCGGGCGTCGCGCGGCAGCGACACGCGCACCACGGTGCCGGCGCCGAGTTTCGAGCGCAGCTTCATCGAGCCGCCGTGCAGATGCGCCAGCGACCGCGCGATCGCGAGCCCAAGTCCCGAGCCATGATAGGTCTTGGTGAGCTGGCTTTCGACCTGCTCGAACGGCCGGCCGAGCCGCGTCAGCGAGTGCGGCGCAATACCGATGCCGGTGTCGGCGATCAGGAGCACGATGCGGTCGGGCAGGACGTGGCTGCGCACCATCACCCGGCCGTGGTCGGGCGTGAATTTCACCGCGTTGGAGAGGAGATTGACCATGATCTGCTTGGTCGCGCGGCGGTCGGCGACCACCGGAATGGAGCCCTCGATATCGGCGTCGATGACGAGATCCTTGTCCTGGGCGCGGCCGGCGACCACCCGCAGCGACTCCGCCAGCGTCTTGGAAAGATCGAGCGGCTCCATGTCGAGCCTCATCCGTCCGGCCTCGATCTTCGACATGTCGAGAATGTCGTTGATCACCTCCAGGAGGTAATGGCCGCTGGTCAGGATATCGTGGCAATATTCGCGGTATTTCTCCGAGCCGAGGTCGCCGAACATGCCGCTTCCCATGATCTCCGAGAAGCCGATGATGGCGTTGAGCGGTGTGCGGAGCTCGTGGCTCATATTGGCCAGGAACTTGGACTTGGACTGGTTGGCTTCCTCCGCGCGGGTCTTCTCGCGCGCATATTTTTCCGCAAGGTCGGCGAGCTCGATGGCCTGGCGTTCGAGCTCGGCCTGCGAGCGCTTCAGGTCGTTCACGGTGGCCCGCAGCCGCAGGTCGTTCTCGACCAGCTTCTGCTCGTGCGCCTTGATGCGGGTGATGTCGGTGCCGACGGACACATAGCCGCCGTCCTTGGTGCGGCGCTCGCTGATGTGCAGCCAGCTTCCGTTCTCGAGCTGCGCCTCGAAGGTGCGCGCGCCGGGTGTGCGGCTGACGGTTTCCTGCTGGCGCGTACGGACCTCCGGCATGCTGCCGACCTCGATCACCGTCTCGTAGGAGGTGCCCGGAATGACGGCCGTGTCCGGCAGCTTGTGCAGCCGCTGAAAGTGCGAATTGCAGAGCACCAGGCGGTCGCTCGCGTCCCACAGCACGAAGGCCTCGGGAATGGTCTCGATGGCGTCGCGCAGCCGCAAATCGGCTTCGATGGTCTTTTCCGCAAGGCTCTTCTGTTCGGTGATGTCGACGGCAATTCCGATCAGGTGCAGGCTGTCGTCGCTGGTGCCGCGGCTGAGTTCGCAGCGCACGCGCAGCCAGATCCAGTGCCCCTCGGTATGCTGCATGCGGAAGGTCTGGTCGATGTGATTGATCTGGCCGGAAATGAGCTGCTCGGCGATCGCGAACAGGTCGATATCGTCCGACTTCACCAGCGCATTCACCTCGCCGAAGGTCAAAAGGTCGTTGCGGCTGCCGAGGCCCAGCAGGGTGAACATCGACTGCGACCAGAAGATGCGCCCCCGCGACAGGTCCCAGTCCCACAGGCCGCAGCGGCCGCGGTTGAGCGCGGTGTCGATACGGCCGCGCACCGCGTCATTGATGAGGTCGCCCTCGCGTGCGCGGGTCGATTGCCAATGGAAGGCAAAGCCCAGGATCAGCACCACGAAACCGGTGGTGGCGGACAGCGTCACCGACAGCGCGGCGTCGGAGCCCCAGATCGGTTCGTTCTTTTCCTGGATCACGGCGACCAGGCCGGGCAGCGACTTGACGACGCGCGAGGCGGCGAGCGCACCGGCGCCGTTGGGGAGGGTCATGTCGGTGACCGCGTCCTGCCGGGCGGGTGCGGCCAGGAGCTGCGCCGTGCTGACGACGTCGAGAACCCGATCGGCTTCGCCGAGGCTGGCATCGAGCGGAATCCGGGCGAGGATGCGATGATCGGCGCCGCTGACGATGACATGCCGTCCGGCGGCGATGGCCCAGGCCGGGATCAGATCCGGCAGCAAGTCCTGCAGGTGCTCGATGTTGTGAAGCCGCTGCATCCTCAGCGAAGCCCGCTGGTCGATCCGTTCGGCGAGCACGTCGGCGAGCGCCGCAAGCTCCCGCTTGACCGCGGCGCGCTTCTGCCGGTGCTGGTCGAGCACCTGCACGAAGGCTCCGAGGCAGATCGTGACCAGGAACGCGATGATGAGAGTGGGGACGGCGCGGCGGAGTGCGGGCTCCGCGCCCAACAGCCGGTAGTAGGCCGGTTTCGCGATCGATTGCGCCAATCCCTTGATGGAATCGGATTGGACGCACGCGTTCGCCGCATGGGCACGCGCCATTCCCTAGACCCCCGCGAAAGTATTTCTGCACCCGGTTTCGGAAGAGCCCCAGCATCTCCCGAATCAATGTGATTTGAATCCAGTTTTCGCGGCCTGTCGAGAGTCAACGATTCATTAAGGAGAATAAATTTTGTCCAACGAAGAATCTTGCGCCGTGAAAGCACGGACGACGTGAGTCCGAAACGGGAACGCCGTGCGAAAGCTTCACGCGTTGGGCGGCTCGGCGTGACTGATCACGCGCTTCACGCTCGGAAAGGCGCGCCGAAGTGCGCGCTCGATCGCATCGACATGCTCGTGAACCTTGATCACGCTCATCGATGGCGCGGCATGGCAATGGAAGTTGACGATCTCTCCGGCCGCCGTGTCGCGCACCCGCACATTGTGAATGTCGTTGATCGCGGTGTCCTCCGCAAACCGGGAGAGCGCGTCGGCGATCGTCTTCACCCGCTCCGGCGCGGCATCGATGCCGAATGGCAGTTCCGGCTCCAGCGGCTCGATGTGGGTGTCGACCTCGACGTCCTCGCCGAATTCCTCGCCGATATTGCGTTCCAGTCGATTGGCGATGGCGTGGGCGTCGGTGAGCGGCATCTCGCCGTCGACCTCGAGATCGATGCTGACGATCAGCTTGTCGCCGAGGTCGTGCACGGTGACGTGATGGATTGCCAGTCCCGAATTGCGCGCGATCACCATGATGCGTTCGCGCACGCTCTCATTGTTGAGCGCCACCGGCACGGCCGTAAAGGTCAGGTCAGCATCGCCAAGCGCCTTGGCGACCGCGTCCTGAGCCCTCTGCTTGATCTCGTCGACCCGATCGATCGGCAGCGTACGAGGCACCTTGACGACGGCATCGATGAAATGCGTCGAGCCGACCATGCGGGCGCGCAACCGGGCGACATCGACGACGCCGGGCACCACCGCGATCGCGGCCGTGGCCCGCTCCGCAACACCCTCGGGCGCCCGGTCGACCAGGGTCTCGACGGTGGAGCGCGCAAGCCGCAGTCCGAGCGCCGCGATCATGATCGCGACCGCGACCGCCGCTGCGGCGTCGCCCCAGGCAAAGCCGAGAGCGGACAGCACGAGGCCGATGATGACCGCAATCGACCCCGCTATGTCGGAGGCAAAATGCAGGGCATCGGCGGCAAGCGCCTGGCTCCGGGTCTGGCGCGCCGCGCGATGCAGTGCTCGCGCCCGCCAGAAATTGACGCCGATATCGATCAGGAGCACCAGAAAGGCGATTTTCGAAATGGTGGGTGGCGTCGCGCCTTCGCGCAGGCGGCTGTAGGACTCGACCAGGATGCCGCCGGCCAGCACGTAAAGCATCGCGATCACGCCGAGCGCCGAGATGCTTTCGAGCTTGCCGTGGCCGTAGTGATGCTCCTCGTCCGCCGGGAGATCCGAAACGCGGACCACCATCCAGGTGATGATGGTTGCAACGACATCGACCGCGGAGTGCAGGGCCTCGGAAACCAGCGCGAGCGAACCGATGACGATTCCGACCACGAACTTCGCGATTGCCATGCCGGCGCTGGCAAACACCGAGATGGCCGCAACACGGGACTTTTCTGGAGCTTCGGCTTGCGTCATGGCTCGCGGTTTAGCAGCACGCACCACAACATGAAAGCGCGGCCGGGCGCCGCGCGGCGCCCGATCACAGCTCCTGCGAATTGTTCTGATTCTAAGTCGAGAGGATCAAAGCGTCACGACGATCTTGCCGAGATGCTTGTTGGCTTCCATGTGCGCGAACGCCGCGCCGATGTCGTCGAAATTGAACACCTTGTCGATCGGCAGTTGCAGCTTGCGGCTTTCCACGGCTCCCCAGATATCCTTGCTGACCCCGTCGAAAATCTCGCGGATTTCCTCAATCGTGCGGGTACGGAAGGTGACGCCGACATAGTCGATGCGGCGCGCCGCATGCAGGTCGAAATTGAAGTCGGCATGCGTACCGCCGAGGCGGCCGACATTGACGATGCGGCCCTTGATTCTGGTGGCGGCCAGATTCTGGCTCGCGATCTTTCCCGAAACCTGATCCACGATCAGGTCGACACCTTCGCCGTTCGTCGCCTTGAGCACCTGATCGACCCAACCCGGATCGCTGGAATCGATCGCAAGATCGGCGCCGAATTCCTTCAGCCGGCCGCGGCGCATGGCGTCTGTCGAGGACCCGATCACGAGCCTGGCCCCCTTGAGCTTTGCGATCTGCATCGCCATCAGGCCGACCCCGGAGCTTGCGCCCTGGATCAACGCCGAGTGTCCGGCCTGCAAGCCGCCGACCGTCACCACCGCATTGTGCATGGTGATGAGCGCAATGGGCAGGGTGGTGGCCTCCTCGAAATTCATGTTCGAAGGGGTGTGGAACAGCCGGCCGTGATCGGCGAGCGTGTATTCGGCGAACGCCGCAGCGCCCGAGCCCATGATCCTGTCGCCGACCTTGACGCCCTTCGCCTCCGGCCCGAGCTCGACCACTTCGCCGGCCCATTCCATGCCGAGCACGGTGCCGACGCCGCCCGCGCTGCCATGGACGTGTCCCTTGGTCATGCCGAGATCGGCGCGGTTCAGTCCGCAGGCGCGGACCTTGACCAGCACCTGGGTGCCGTTCGGCGACGGTTTGGGGACATCAGTGATGGCTGGGCCGTTGGCGCCATAGACATAGGCCTTCATGGGGTCACGCTCGCTCGATCTGTCGCGGAGGATGCCGCCGTCGTTGGACATGCGGCGCGCGAAGAATGGCGTCACGCCGGGCGAGAGTCCAGCGCACGCGGCTGCAGCTCAGCAATCCGGTCATGCAAAGGCGGCACGAGCACTGCGTTCCGCGTTGCGGGCAATCTCGTCGTGGAGGGCAAGGCGGATTCAGGCCGCCCGCGGCTCGCTCGACGCCAGTTCATCGACCGCCGCGGCGATATCGCGCATGCTGATCACGCCCGCGATCGCGAAATTGTCGATCACCGGCATATGGCGGATGTGGTGAACGTTCATCAGATGGCGGACGTCATCCAGCGTATCGCCCGAGGAGCAGGAGACCAGCTTCTGAACCGATATGAGCTGCGAGACCTTCATCGTGACGCCGGCCGCTCCCTGTTCGGCAATCGCGCGCACCACGTCCCGCTCGGTGAACATGCCGGCGGCGGTGTTGCCCTCGGAGCGGACGACGTCCTTGACCACGAGGGCGCTGATGTTGTTGGCGCGCATCAGGCGCGCAGCAACGCCGACAGTCTCGTTCATCCGGATCGTGACAACGCGGGCCGTCTTCTTACGCAGGACGTCTCCGACTTGCATGGCAACCTCCTCTGGATCGCGGTGAGTTAACTCCCTAGTTACGAGCAAGATTGGTATACATTATGCCAGATGTCAAGAAGCATTGGAGCGGAAACGTCAAAATGAGACAGCATCCAAATGCCTCGACATGCGAGCGGGCAGCCCAAAACAAAAGGCGCACCAAAGGGTGCGCCTCCTGCATCTCGAGGCCTCTCCTGGAAAGACGCACGCGGCCTCGTGCCTTACTCCGCCGCCTGCGGGACCGTTTCCTTCTTCTCCGCTGCGCTGATCGAGACGCGCATCGGCCGCACGACGAACAGTGCCAGCGCCACCACCAGGAAATTCATGATCGCTGCGACGGCGAACACGGAATGCCAGCTGCCCGAATACGACTTCAGGATGTTGGCGAGCGGAACGACGAAGGCCGACAGGCCCTTTGCCGTATAGAGCAGGCTGGTGTTGGTGGTCGCGTATTTCGGACCGAACATGTCGGTGCAGGTCGAGGGGAACAGGCTGAAGATCTCACCCCAGGTGAAGAAGACGATCGCCGCGCAGAACACGAATGTCCACGGGGTCGTGCCAGCCGTGCCGAGCAGCCAGTACGCGAGGCCACCGGCCGTGAAGGCGATGGCCATGGTGTACTCGCGGCCGATCTGATCCGACACCCAGCCGAAGAACGGCCTGGCGCCACCATTGGCCAGATTGTCGATAATGCCTGCCACGGTCAGCGTGGTCGCGCCGAACAGGAGGACCGTCTGCGATACGCCGAAATCCTTGGCAATGATCGCGAGCTGGGCGGCGACCATCAATCCGCTCGCCGATACCAGGATGAACATGATGTAGAGAAGCCAGAAGATCGGCGAAGCAAGCATCTGGCCCGGGGTGCTGCTGGTCTTGGATTGCAACACCTTCGAGGCTGTCGCAGCGGGGACTTCACCGGGCAGCGGAGGGCGGAGCAGCCAGGCCAATACGAAAATGATCCCGCCCTGACCCAGTGCGAACCAGAAGAAGGTGTCGGCGTAACCGATCGAGGCGATCATCATTTGAATGGGAATGACCGTGACGGCCGCGCCTGCGCCGAAGCCCGCGGCGGTGCAGCCAACGGCAAGGCCGCGGCGGTCAGGAAACCATTTGACGGCGTTGCCGACGCACGTGGCGTAGATGCCGCCGGCGCCCACGCCCGATACGACCGCGCCGAGATACAGCATCTCCAGCGACCCAGCCTTGGCGTTGATGAGCCAGCCGATCGCAACGAAAACGCCGCAGACCGCAACCATCAATCGCGGGCCTTTCTGGCCGAGCGAGTCGACGATCCAGCCCTGAAGCGGGGTCATCCAGGTTTCAAGTGCGACGAAGATGCTGAAGGCGACCTGGATGCTGGCGACGTCCCAGGAATGGGCCTTCGCCATCGGGCCCACGAAAAATGTCCAGCCGTACTGGAGATTGGCGATCATCGCCATAGAGATGACGCCGATGATCAATTGCATCCAACGGAAGTTATTGGATATCGGTTGGCTCGGCGCACTCGCTGCGGTAGCAGTCATTATTATCCTCCCACATCGCGCTTTTCTCCGACAGCCCATCCGCTGGGGCCAAGCGCTGCATTTTTAAATTCTGGTATATTATATTCCACAGCGCAAGCACCGTTTTTGCCGCAGCCCTGCACAGCCGTAGGCCAGCATTCTGCTGACACGGATAACGCGTGGACAAGTATGCTTTTGGCGGACCGGCTTGGACAACTCGTCGCAGGCCCCGGGCGATCGCAGACGGCGAGCTGGTACCGCGCCACTTACGGATCGCAAATCAGCAACGAAAATGGCCCCGAACCTCGGGGCCATCCGGCAGACATCTCATATTTCAGGTTGAGCGGCGCCAGCCGGGGCGGGCGCTCGCCGCCGGGTCAGACGCCGTGGCGCGGAATGTCGCCGTTTCGGATCGTCATCTGGGCGTAGGCCAGCAGCAGCCGGTCAATGGTGGCGAACAGGCGGCTGAACAGGCCGGCGGAAGGCGCACGAAGCGCCGCGGAAGCGGTCTTGGACATCAATTTTCCCTCTCTTTGCGAATGCGGCAGTAGCTCCGCCTCAACTCTGAAAGTGATATTATGTATACCAGATGCCAGACACAAGGTCGTATTTTGCATAGCAGCAAATTCGATAATGCAATGCAACATGGGCAGTCAAAGAAAAAGCCGCCCAGAGGGCGGCCTTTCGGAGGGATTCTGGGCCTGCCAGCTATTCCGCGGCTTGCTTGCGCGGCGGGTCCAGGGCGCCGGAGTCGTGGATTTCGGCAACCTGATGGTCACTGAAACCGAGCACCTGGCGCAGGATTTCGTCGGTATGTTCTCCGAGCAGCGGCGAACGGAGCACCTCGCTCGGGCTGTCCGAGAGCTTGATCGGATTGCCGACCGACAGGTACTTGCCGCGGGTCGGGTGATCGACCTCGACCAGGGTCCCCGTGGCGCGCAGCGACTGATCCTCTGCGAGTTCCTTCATCGACAGGATCGGCCCGCAGGGGATGTCGTACTTGTTGAGGATCTCCATGGCCTCGAACTTGGTCTTGGTCGTGGTCCACTGCTCGATGCGCTCGAAGATCTGGTTGAGCCGCGACAGCCGGGCAGGGGGCTTGGCGTAGTCGGGGTGTGTCTTCCAGCCGGGCTCGCCGATGACGTCGCAGATTTTCTCCCAGACCGGCGCCTGGGTGATGAAGTAGATGTAGGCGTTGGGGTCGGTCTCCCAGCCCTTGCATTTCAGGATGCGGCCCGGCTGGCCGCCGCCGGAATCGTTGCCGGCGCGCGGCACCGCGTCGCCGAACGGAATGCCTTCGCCGAACTGGCTGTATTCCTTCAGCGGACCATGGGCGAGGCGCTGCTGGTCGCGCAGCTTGACGCGGCAAAGATTGAGCACGCCGTCCTGCATCGCCGCCGTTACGCGCTGACCCTTGCCGGTCTTGGTGCGCTGATAGAGGGCGGTGACGATGCCGAGCGCCAGGTGCAGCCCGGTGCCGCTGTCGCCGATCTGCGCGCCGGTGACGAGCGGCAGGCCGTCGCGGAAGCCGGTGGTCGAGGCTGCGCCGCCGGTGCACTGCGCGACGTTCTCATAGACCTTGCAGTCTTCGTAAGGTCCAGGCCCGAACCCCTTGATCGAGGCTACGATCATCTTCGGGTTGATGCTCTGGATCTTCTCCCAGGCAAAGCCCATGCGATCCAGCACGCCGGGGCCGAAATTCTCCACCAGCACATCGCAGCTCTTGATCAACTCGGTCAGCACCTCCTTGCCCTTGGGGTTCTTGGTGTCGAGCGTAATCGATCGCTTGTTGTGGTTGAGCATGGTGAAATACAGGCTGTCCACGTTCGGGATGTCCTGCAATTGGCCGCGCGTGATGTCGCCGACGCCGGGACGTTCGACCTTGATCACGTCGGCGCCGAACCAGGCCAACAATTGCGTGCAGGTCGGTCCCGACTGGACGTGGGTGAAATCGAGAATGCGAACGCCCGTCAGCGCCTTTGTCATGATATGGTCTCTCCTTGAAACTGCTTCGCTCTGTTCTGGATTGCTCGCCGGCGGCGACAGGACGCCGCTCGTTCTGGACTCACTTCTTCTTCAGCACGCTCTGGGGATTGAGATTGCCGATGCGGCCGCTCTCGGAACCAGCCGCAGGATCGATCACGGCATTGATCAGGGTCGGTTCGCCCGAATCCATCGCCGCATTCACCGCGCGCTTCAGTTCATCGGGAGTCGTTGCGTTCACGCCGACTCCGCCGAACGCCTCGATCATCTTGTCGTAGCGCGCGACCGAGACAAAAACCGGGGTCGCCGGATCGGACCCCGCCGCATTGACGTCGGTGCCGCGATAGATGCCGTCATTGTTGAAGATGACGACGCAGACCGGCAGATTGTAGCGGCAGATGGTCTCGATCTCCATGCCGGAGAAGCCGAAGGCGCTGTCGCCTTCCACCGCCAGGACCGGCTTGCCGGTCTC
>CAYVVB010000261.1:0-24683 GCA_964454955.1 uncultured Bradyrhizobium sp.
CGCAGGCGAACATAGTCTGTTTGCCGTCCTATCGCGAAGGTTTGCCCAAGGCTCTCCTCGAGGCCGCGGCGGCGGGATGCGCGGTAATTACGGCCGACAGTGTGGGATGCCGGGAGGCCATCGTCGCCGGAGTCCAATCCAGCGTGATCGAGCAGCATACGCTCAAGCAAAGCGATCACATTCTCCCGCAGGTTTCGGAACGCGACACGGTCTTTGATCTGGTGAGCGACTTCATCGAGCCCGAGCACAGCCGCACTGGCAAGCGCATCGATGCCGCCGATTGCGCCCGACGGCACCTCGATGCGGCTACCATGCCGTTCCGCCAAATCGGCGAGCCAGACCAAGAGAGCGTCATCGCTGAAGGCACTGGTCGAGGCGGTGATCATGGCCGGACTCGCAGCCAATGCTGCGGGCGCCCACTGGGAAATCGCCGCGCGTCCGGCCGCCTCGACGACCAGATCAGGCTTGAGCGCGGCGAGTTCATCCGGCTCTCGCAGAAAGGTGACGCCTCGCGGCAGTGCGGCGCGTGCTTCGGGCGTGTCGAGAGTTGCAACCGCGGCAATCTCGACCGGCGTCTCGCGCTGCCTCAACAGCGCCCCGACGCGAGAATTGATGGCGCCCCATCCGATGAACGCCAGCCGCGTAGGCTTCTGCATGGAATGTGTCCTCTTGATTCAAGCGTTACGCCGATCTGACGCGCTGGCCACGCCGAGGCGCAGCGGTCTGCAGCTTGGCTGATTTCATCATGGCGGCGGCCTGCGCCTGGCGGTGAGCCAGCATCAAGCGGCCGACGTGCTCGAGATGCTCGCGCATCGCAAGCCCGGCCGCCTCCGGTTGCCGCTTCTTGATGGCCTGCAAAAGCCTGGTGTGGCTGCTCGCGCTGTCAGAGGTCACGGACTCGCCGAAATTGACGCGGTGGCGCTCGCGATGAACGTGCCACATCACCTTTTCATGCATGTCCATCAAAGACCGGTTTCCGGTGCCGCGCACGATCGCCAGGTGAAACTGGTCATTCAACGCGTAATAGCGCGCGGCATTTCCCGCCTCGGCGGCGGCATTCATTTCGTCTTGAACCCCCAGGATTTCGCGCAACACTTCCGGCTTGCCGGCCTCGGCCACACGCGTTGCGGCGAGCTGCTCCAGCGCAATCAGGACTTCCATCCGCTCGCCGACCTCGGCCTCGTCCGGAGCGGTGACAACGGCTCCGACATGAGGAATGAGGCGGACCAGGCCTTCGGTCTCCAACGTCTTGAGCGCCTGGCGCAGCGGCGTGCGGGAGACCCCGAACTCCTTGCACAGCAGCGGCTCGGACAGTCGTTCGCCCGATTTCCAGCGGTTTTGGACAATGTCCTTACGCAGGTGGGGCAGGATCTGATCGTGCATCGGCGCATAGCGCACAACCGACTTGTTTCGCTGCCCTGTCATCTCGCTCCCGTCGGATTCATTCACCGGTTCATCGAAGGTCTTGTGAACAGGGGATTGACTCTTTGCAAGTAAGTATGATGATCGTATACGAAATACGATAATCCATCACAAGAGACGAACATTGGTTATCGCCGGGGAAGTTGAGCGCAGGGCGCAGGGCGTTGGCGCGTCTGTCAGGCGCAAGGAAGACCGCCGCTATCTCGAGGGCAAAGGCGAGTATCTCGCCGATCTGCAACTGCCTGGCATGGCGGAAGCGGCGTTCTTGCGCAGTCCGGTGGCGCATGCACGCATCCGCGGCATCGAAATTCCCGAACAGTATCGTGATCAGGTGTTCCTCGCCGCCGATATCGCCTTCGCCAAGCCTATCGTGGCGGTCAGCGCGGCGAAGGGGTTCAAGCGATCGGACTATCACCCGCTGACCTCTGACAAGGCGCGTTTCGTCGGCGACCTCCTCGCGATCTGCATCGCCCCGACCCGGGCCGAGGCGGAAGATGTCGCCGCAGCCTGCGTCGTCGATTTCGACGAATTGCCGGCCGTCTGGGACATCGACGTCGCGCTGAAGCCCGACGCCCCCCTCGTCCACGAGCATTGGTCCGACAACGTCTATCTCCAGACTGCGATCCAGACAGGCGATCTCGAGAGCGTCCGGAAGGCGGCGGCAGTGAAGGTCCACAAGAGCCTGCGCATGGGCCGTCACGCCGGCGTCTCGATGGAGGGCCGCGGCGTCCTCGCACATTACGATCGCCGGCTCGATGAGCTCGTCGTCTACAGCTCCACGCAATTTCCGCACGTCATTCGCACCATCATGGCCGAATGCCTGGGAATTTCGGAGAGCAAGCTGCGGGTGATTGCACCGGACGTGGGCGGCGGCTTTGGGCCGAAGAACAATTTCCAGCCCGAGGAACTCGCGATCGCGGCCTTGTCCATGAAGCTCAATCGCCCCCTCCGCTGGGTCGAGGACAGACGCGAGCACCTCGTCGCTTCGCCGCATGCGCGTGAGCACCGTTACGATCTCACCGCCTACGCCGATAGCAAGGGGCGGATCCTCGGCCTTGAAGCGGAAGTCGTCGTGGATGCCGGCGCTTATTCAGTCTGGCCGTGGACGGCGGCGATGGAAGCCGGGATGTCATCCGGCATCATGACGGGCCCCTATGATATTCCCGTCTATCATGCGCGGGCCATTACGGTAGCCACGAACAAGTCTCCGCTTGGTCCGTATCGCGGGGTCGGCCGAAGCGGTGCGTGTTTCGCGATCGAGACCCTGGTTGATGCGGTCGCGCGCGCCGTCAATCGCGAGCCCGCAGATATCCGGGTGGAGAACATGGTCCCGCCGGAGGCGATGCCCTATAGCTCCGCGACGCACAAGCTCTACGATAGCGGCGACTATCCGCAATGCGCGATGCGCGCACGGGAGGCCATCGATCTCGAGGGTATCCGTGCCCGGCAGCAGAAAGGCGAGCCCGACGGACGCCTGATCGGCGTCGGCATGGCGAGCTACACCGAACAGTCGGCACACGGCACGGCCGAATGGGTTGCACGCGGCCTGCCGGTGGTGTTCGGCTATGAGCCTGCGCTCGCGCGCTTCACGCCGGACGGCAAGCTCATTCTGTTCGTCGGCATCCAGAACCATGGACAGGGGCTGGAAACGACGCTTGCCCAGGTGGCTCACCAGGAACTCGGCATCCCGGTCGAGGATGTCATCGTCCGCCACGGCGACAGTTCGCTTTCGCCCTACGGCATGGGCACATTCGCCTCGCGCAGCATGACGATGTCCGGCGGCGCCGTATCGGCGGCCTGCGTCATCCTGGCTGAAAAAATCAGGCGCATCGGTGCGCATCTGCTGCAGGCGCCAAAGGAGATGGTGACCCTCTCCGGGGGCAAGGTACATTTCGGCGAGCAAAGCGTCAGCTTCAGGGATATCGCGCAGGCCGCGTTCCTTCATCCGGAGCGGCTGCCGGTCGGAGAAGAACCCGCTCTCGAGGCCAACGCGGTGTATCAGCCGGGCCGCAGCACCGGCGCGTTCTCTTACGCCACGCACGCCTGCACGGTGGCCGTCGATCCCGGCACCGGGCAGGTTGAAATCCTCGACTACGTGGTCTGTCACGACTGCGGCACCATGGTGAACCCGATGATCGTCGAGGCGCAGGTGGTCGGAGGCGTGGCGCAAGGTCTCGGTACCGCGCTCTACGAGGAAATTCCCTATGACGAGAATGGCCAGCCGCTGGCGTCCACGTTTCTCGACTACATGATCCCGGGCTTCACCGAAGTTCCGGACGTTCGCGTGCTGCACATGGAAACGCCCTCCCCGCACACGCGCTTCGGCATCAAGGGAATGGGCGAAGGCGGAGCCATCGCACCGCCGGCCGTCGTCGTCAATGCCATCAACGATGCCCTGCGTCCGCTCGCTGTCGAGATCAGCGAAACGCCGGCAACGCCCGAACGCATTCTCGAGAAGATCGTGGCTGCGGAGGGAGCACGCCGATGAAGCCGGCTCCGTTCGCGTACCATCGTGCGACCTCGATCGAGGATGCGATCGCCCAGCTCGACGACAATGAGAGGATCGCGAGGCCGCTGGCCGGGGGCCAGTCACTCGTGCCCATGCTCAACCTGCGGCTGGCGCCGCTCAACAAGCTGGTCGATCTCGGCGGCATCGAGTCGCTCCGCCGTGCCGAGGAGCAGAACGGCCGTATCGTCTACGGCGCCCTTCTCCCGCACGCCGCCTTCGAGGACGCCCGCGTTCCCGACGCCAGCAACGGACTGATGAATTTCGTCGGCGGCCAGATCGCCTATCGTGCCGTGCGGACGCGCGGCACGATAGGCGGCGCACTCTCGTTGGCCGATCCGGCCGCCGACTGGCTCACGACGGTGATCGCGCTCGAAGCCGAATTGGTGCTGGTCGGCCCTCGCGGCCGGCGCAGCCTTGCCGCCGGCGATTTCGTCACCGGCCCCTACATGACTGCGCTCGACCAGGCCGAACTGCTGGACAGCGTCGTCATTTCGCGCCGACCGAAGAGCGAGCGGTGGGGACACTACAAGGTAACGCGAAAGATCGGCGAGTACGCTGATTCGATGGCGATTGCGCTGTTCGACCCCGAGTCGCGCAAGGCGCGGCTCGTCCTGGGCGCCGTCGATGGAGCGCCCCTCGTGCTGGAGAAGACCGCGCTTGAGATCGGCAAGGGCGCAAGTGCAGAGCGCCTCTCGGCGGCGATCAGGCACGAGCTCGCGGAGAGCGACCGCGCCTTCTCACCTGTCAAGCTGCAACTCCACCTCACCGCCGCGCTGCGCGCGATCAGGAACGCCGGCCTGTCATGAAGACTGAAATCACACTCACCATCAACGGCAAGCAACGCAAGGCACAGGTCGAGCCGCGGCAGAGTCTGGCCGATCTGCTGCGCGAAGAGATGCGCCTGACCGCGACCCACCTCGGCTGCGAGCATGGCGTCTGCGGCGCCTGCACCATCCTGCTGAACGGCGAGCCGGCGCGTGCGTGCATCACGCTCGCGATCACGCTCGAGGGAAGCGATGTCCGGACGCTGGAAGGCCTTCAGGACGATGCGCTGATGGGTATTCTCAAGGAGTCCTTCCATGAGAAGCATGGCCTTCAGTGCGGCTTCTGCACGCCAGGGATGCTGATCAGCAGCTACGACCTTCTGCGACGGAAGGCGGGACTTGAAGAGGAGCAGATACGCGTCGCGATGAGCGGCAATCTGTGCCGGTGCACGGGCTACCAGGGCATCGTTCGTTCCATCAAAGCCGCGGCCGACAAATGGGCCGCGACATCTCCTGGCAGCCAGGAGGCTGGCTCATGAAGATCGAGAAGACTTTCGAGATCAAGCAGGCTCGCGAGCATGTCTGGGACAAGCTGAACGACGTTCGTTTCGTGGCCGAGTGCCTGCCTGGCGCCTCCATCGTCGGCGAACTCGGCGAGAACCGCTACAAGGGACGCATGTCGGTCAAGGTCGGCCCGATGGCCGCGACCTTCAACGGCGAGATCGCCATCGACAGCCACCGTGAAAACTGGAGCGGCGTGGTGTCCGGCAAGGGCGCGGACTCAGGATCCGGCTCGCGCGCAACCGGAAGCATGAGCTATTCACTGGCAGATGGAAGCTCGCCGGCGACCACCCGGGTCGACATCGCCTCCGACATCAACCTTGCCGGCCCTTTGGCGCAGTTCAGCAAGGGTCCGATCGTGCAGGAGATCGCCAACCGGATCACTGCGGCCTTTGTCGCCAACTTTGAATCACGATTGGCATCCGCATCCCCTGATTCCGACGCGGCCGCCGCATCTCCGGCTACCATGGAGACTCCGCAGTCATTGGACGCCGGCGGTCTGCTCTGGGCCGTCCTGCGCGACCGGTTGCGCACGCTGTTTCGACGTTTGTTCGGCCGATCTTCGGCCCGATCCTGAAGTCCGGGACCATAACCGCACACAAGGCAAGAAGGAATCTTTCAGATGAAATTGCGACAGAGCCTAGCACTGGGACTTGCAGGATTAATGCTCGGCGCGGCCGCGGCGCACGCCGAGGACACCGTGAAGGTCGGCGTCATCCAGCCGCTGACCGGATCGGTTGCCTACAACGGCACGACCGACGTCAATGGCATCAAGCTGGCGCTCGCCGAAATCAACGCCAAGGGCGGCGTGCTCGGGAAGAAGGTCGAGCTCGTGATCGAAGACGGCCAGTGCAAGCCGGCCAATTCGGTCAATGCCGCGGAGAAGCTGATCCAGCGCGACAAGGTCGTCGGCCTGATCGGCGCATTCTGCAGCTCGGCGACCGCAGCCATCATGCCGGTCGCGCAAAGCAGCAAGATTCCTCTCATCACCGGCGTTTCGTCGGCTGCGAACCTGACCGAGAAGGGCAATCCGTGGTTCTTCCGCGCCACGGAAACCGATGCACTGCTGGCCAAGTCCTTCGCCAAGATCCTCGTCAACCAGCTCGCGCTGAAGAAGGTCGCCTATATCGGCGTGAACGATGATTTCGGCCGCGGCAGCGTCGATGAGTTCGAGAAGCAGATGACCGCGCTGGGCGCCACCACGGTCATGAAGGAATATTTCGAGCACGGCACCTCCGACTTCTATACCCTGCTCACCAAGTTGAAGGCGTCAGGCGCAGACGGCGCATTCGTGTCGGCCGAAACCCAGGACGGCTCGACCTTCGTCAAGCAGAAGGCTGAGTTGGGGCTTCCCACCAAGGTGTTCGGCGTCGGCTCGTGGGCCACCGCGGATTTCATGCAGCTCGCCGGCCAGGCCGCCAACGGCATCTACGCAGCCGTGCCTTACGCTTCGACCATGAAGACCCCGAAGAACGAGGCCTTCGTGAAGGCCTATCAGGAGCAGTACAAGGTCGCACCCGGGAAATACTCGGCGGCAGGCTATAACACGCTGAACATCCTTGTCGATGCCATCGCCCGCGCCCAATCGACAGACGCGGACAAGATTCGCGAAGCGCTGCTCAAGACCGATTATGAAGGCCCGAACGGCCACTTCCGGTTCGACGACAAGGGCCAGGCGACCGGCTTCACGGTGGTGTTGGTCCAGCTCGAGAACGGCGTTCCCGTCGTCGTCAACAGCAACACGGTGGAACAGTGACATCAGGACGGAGGCAGTTTCGACTGCCTCCGTCGCCGGATGCCGGGACCCAATAGATCGCGATGGACCTCTTCCTTCAGCTTCTGGCCAACGGCCTCGTCATCGGGGCCTTCTACGCTCTGTCGGCGCTGGGTCTGACCCTGGTGTTCGGCTTGATGCGCGTCGTGAATTTTGCGCACGGCGAACTCTATGTCATTGGCGGGCTGCTCGGATGGGCGCTGACAGCCGTGCTCGGCTGGAATTACTTTCTCGCGCTTGTGATCGTCGTCGTCGTGCTCGGTGTCCTTGGCTATCTCATCGACCAGGTCCTGATCTCACGGGTGCGCCAGCAGGGTGAGGAACCAACGATCCTGCTCACCATTGGTCTGTCGATCTTCATCGCCAACACGGCGCTGCTCATCGTGGGCACCACGCCGGTGACGGTCGCCTCCCCCTTCGCCAGCAAGCCTCTCATCCTCGGCCCCGTGGTCATCACGCAGGCGAGGCTGGTCCTGGTCGTCATCTGCGCCGCGCTGATCGGCGCCGCCAATCTCCTGATCCAGCGAACCACGCTCGGCCGTGCCATGCGCGCGACCTTCCAGGATCCGATGGCCGCGCAGCTGGTCGGCATCCGGACGCCGCATATCTACGGCTTCACATTCGCGCTGGGCGCGACGCTTGCCGGCGCAGCCGGCATGTTGCTGGGCTCGATCTATGTCGTCGAAGCGAGCGGTGGCAGCATCATCAGCCTGAAGGCGTTTGTCGTCGTTATCCTGGGCGGGATGGGCAGCTTCGCGGGCGCGATCGCCGGCGGCCTGATCCTTGGGCTGACCGAGGCCCTGTGGGGCGGCTATGTCTCGACCGGCTATGTCGACGCGATCGGATTCGGTCTGGTCATCTTGACCTTGCTTGTCCGTCCCTATGGACTCTTCAGCAGACGAGCCGAGCGCGCCTGATGAGCTTTGAACGCAACTTTCTCCTCGCTGCCCTGGCGCTGGCCGCGCTCACACCGCTGGCAGCGCACAATGAATATGCGCTGCACATCGGGATCATGGTCATGTTCTCGGTGATACTGGCAACGAGCTTCAATCTCATCGTCGGATATGTCGGCGAATTCCCCCTGGGTCACACGGCCTTCTTCGGAATCGGGGCGTATACCGCCGCGCTGCTGTCTGCGCGGTTCGGCGTTCCGATTTATCTGACCATTCCGCTCGCCGGGTTGGTGGCCGCGATATCGGGCTTTGCCATCGGCGCCGTCACGTTGCGGCTGCGCGGCCCGTTCTTCGTCATCGTAACGCTCTGCTTTGCAGAGGTGCTGCGCCTCGTCGCAAACAACTGGATCGATCTGACGAATGGACCAATGGGCCTGTCGGGCATCGCCAAGCCGGCCCTGATCGTCGATGCGTCGGGCGTCGGGCAAAAGCTTTGGTTCTACTACGCCGGCCTGCTGCTCGCGTCTCTCTCGCTTCTGATCAGCTATCGTTTCGTCTATTCCAATCTCGGTCGCGCCGCGGTGGCAGTGCGGGAGAACCGGTTCGTTGCGCAGTCGATCGGAATCTGGCCGTTCTATCTGGGGCTGATCACTTTCGCACTCGCCGCTGCCATCAGCGGGCTCGCCGGCGGCTTCTACGCCCACTACATCTCCTATGTCGGGCCCGAGGTGTTCGGCTTCTCCTTCATGATCACGATGATCATCATGGTGCTCGCCGGCGGCAAAGGCACGCTGACCGGGGCGGTGGTCGGGGCGGTGATCGTCGTCTTCCTGGAAGAGTATCTGCGCGACTTCAAGGAACTGCGCTTTTCCATCTTTGGACTGATCGTGGTCGCCGTGGTGATCTTCCTGCCCCGGGGCTTGATGGGATTTGTCGGCCGGCGCCGTGAAACCTACCAGCGAAAGGCGGTCGATCTCGAGGGAGGCAGGGACGAACAGCGTGAGCAGCTTCAGCCGACGCTCAAGCCGGCCAGCTTGAACGGAGGAGGCGCCGCAGATGCTTGAGGTGAACGGCCTCTCCAAGCAGTTCGGGGGACTGAAGGCGCTCGCGGATGTGAGCTTTGGCATCCGCAAGGGGGAGATCATGAGCCTGATCGGCCCCAACGGAGCCGGCAAGACCACCTGCCTCAATCTCATCACGGGATTCCTCAGGCCCACCGCCGGTAACGTGCGCTACTGCGACAACGACATCACCGGACTCCCTCCGCATGCGGCCGCCCAGCAAGGACTCGTGCGCACCTTTCAGAAGACAAACGTATTGCGCGGCCTCACGGTGTTCGGCAACGTGCTGACCGCCCGCTACCGGCATGGCGAGAGGTCGCTGTGGCGCACCTTCTTCGCAAGCGGACGCCATCGCGAGCGCCAGTTGCGGGACGAGGCGGCCGCGCTGATCGAGACGGTTGGCCTCGGCGCGAGGATGAATACCGACGCGGATTCGCTGTCCTGTGGCGAGCTGCGTCTCCTGGAGGTCGCGGTCGCGCTCGGCGCAGGTCCCCGGCTCCTGATCCTCGATGAGCCTGCGGCGGGACTGAATACCCACGAGGCGGAGCGTCTCGGTCACGTTCTGAAACAACTGGTGAAGGAGCATGTCGAGGCCATGCTGCTGGTCGAGCACAACATGGCGCTGGTCATGGCGGTGTCGGACCACATTGTCGTGCTGGACTTCGGCCGCCAGATCGCAAAGGGGACACCGCTCGAGGTGCGGACCAATCCCGATGTTGTTGCCGCCTACCTCGGTAAGCCAGCCGCATGAGCAATCCAACGCCCATTCTCGAATTGCGCAATCTCGAGGTTTGCTACGGCAAGCTGCGCGCCCTGAACGGCATCGATCTGGAGGTCCATGAGGGCGAGGTCGTCGCGTTGCTCGGAGCCAATGGCGCGGGCAAGACCACCGTCCTGCGGGCGATTTCCGGTCTGCTGACGCCCACAGCGGGCGACATCCTGTACCGCGGGAAATCGATTGCACGACGGCGTCCGGATCTGATCGTCCGCGACGGAATTGCCCACTCGCCCGAGGAGAGGCATATCTGGCCCGAGCTGTCGGTCCGCGAAAATCTCAGCCTCGGCGCCTACTGCTGTTCGGATCGGGCAATCGCCGAGCAGCGGTTCGAGAGCGTGCTCGAGCGGTTCCCGCGGTTGCGCGAGCGCCTGTCCCAGCTCGCCGGCCTCCTCTCCGGAGGCGAGCAGCAGATGCTCGCGATCGGCCGTGCGCTGATGTCCGGGCCCAAGCTTCTGCTGCTAGACGAGCCCAGCCTTGGGCTCAGTCCGCTGATGTCGCAGGAGGTGCTCGGTGCGCTTCGCGAGCTGTGCGACCAGGGGATCACCATCGTGCTTGTCGAGCAGAACGTGCACAGCGCCCTCTCCGTCGCGAGCCGCGCCTATGTTTTCGAGACCGGACGTGTCGCCGCGCAAAACACCGCCGCCAACATCCTCGACGATCCCGACCTGCTTCGCGCCTATCTCGGCGCCTGAGCGAGGGGGCACGATCGGACAGGCATTTCAAGAGCCTTGGATGCAAGTGACAACGAAGTGGCGCGCTGCTTCCGTCATGCAGCGCGGCCAATCTCGTTCTCGTCCCCGATCAGCCGCGGCGTCATACGTAACACGGCCCCTCGATGACGGGATGAGCCTTGATGAATTCCTCGTCGATCTCGACCCCGATGCCCGGCCTTTCGAGCGGGCGGACGTATCCTCTCTCATCGAGATCGAAAGGCTGACTGCAAAGCTTGTCCCGGAACAGATTTTCACGTGCCACATCTGCTTCGAAATAGCCACCGTTGTCGACGGCGCAAAGAAAATGGACGGTCGCCGCCATGTTGATTCCAGTCGCTGACGAGTGCGGATTGATCGGCAGCTTCCACGCGGACGCCATCGCGGCGATCCGCATCGCTTCCGTCGGACCTCCCGTTTTGGACAGGTCCGGCTGCAGAACCCGGATCGCCCTGTCCTCTATCAGCCTGTGAAACTCGAAGCGAGTGTAGTGGTTCTCACCGGCCGCCAGCGGCGTGCGGCCAAGACGTGCGGCATCGGCATAGTTGCGATGGTCATGTGCCGCGAACGGCTCTTCCAGCCAGCCGATCCCGCAGGCGTCGAGAACAGGCATGATGCGGCGCACATCGTTAAATGTGTAGGCTGCATTGGCGTCGACCAGGATGTCGATCTCCGGCCCCAACGCCTCGCGAACCTTCTCGACGCGGAGGCGATCCCGCTCGACCGTGTCGCCGACTCGCAGCTTCAGCGCGCGAAAGCCGCGTGCAACGAGGCCCTTGGCCTCGGCTACGAGGTCCTCCGGCGGTTGAAAGCCAAGTGAGATGCCTCCGGCATAGGCCCGAACCGGACGCGACGCGCCGCCAAGCATGCGATACAGCGGCCATCCCGCCGCCTTCGCCCTGACATCCCATAGCGCCATGTCGATCCCGCTCAATCCCATCGCTGTGGCAGCGCCCATACCATGGCTGTTGAGCTGCATCTGATAGACCGTCTGCCAGGCACCGATCACGTCGCAGGCATCACGCCCGATCAGAAGCTGGCGCAAAGTCGTGTTGACAAGATGCGCAATGGCTCCAGGTGCGCGGCCGTGATGCGCCTCGCCGAAGCCAACGATACCCTCGTCGGTGGTGACCTTGACCACGACCGTGTCGCGTTTCACCGTGCGGCCGATACCGAGGGAGACGCCGCCCTGCGCGGAAACCGGAAATGACAGCGCGTGGGCCGTAATGTCAGCAATCTTCATCGAATATCCCTCCCGGTGGTTAGTTTCAGGAAGCCGTGCCGAAATAGGCTTCTTTGACGCTGGCCTCCAGCGCCAGCTCGTCGGCATTACCTTCGAATGCCGCGCGACCTGTCTCGAGGACCAACGCACGATTTGCGACCTTCAAGGCGACATGCGCGCTTTGCTCTGCAATCAGGATGGTCATCCCGGTGTCCCGGATACGACGGATCGTCTGGTAGATCACCTTGACCATGACCGGCGCAAGACCGAGCGACGGCTCATCGAGCACCAGCAAGGAAGGACCGCGGACAAGCGCTCTTGCGATGGCGAGCATCTGCTGTTCACCGCCGGATAGCGTTGCCGACAATTGATTCCGGCGCTCCAACATGCGCGGAAACAGTGCGTAGGCTTCGTCCATCTTCGCGGCAAGCTCGCGCCGTGAGCCTATCAGGTAGCCGCCCATCAGCAGATTCTCGTGAACGGTAAGATCGCCGAACACGCGGCGTCCTTCCGGCGAATAGGCAAGTCCGAGTTCGATCCGCTGATCGGCGCGCAGATCGTTGATCGGCTTGCCTCGAAACCTGATCGTGCCCGCCGAGATCGGCGCCAAACCCATCAGCGCGCGGATAATGGAGCTCTTTCCGGCACCATTCGCACCGAGAATGGCCAGCACCTCGCCCTGCCGCAGCTCAAAAGAAATTCCTTGAACCGCAGCAACCTTGCCGTAGGTGACGCGCAGCGCTTCAACGGACAGCAGGACGTCAGACGCATCAGGCGGCGGTATCGGCATTGATGCCCTCCTCCGGTCCGAAATACGCTTCCTGCACACGCGGATCGGCGACGACGTCCGCCGGCAAACCGTCCGCGATCTTCACGCCGTGATCGAGCGCTATCACACGCGAACACAGGGCCGTGACAAGGCGCACGTCATGCTCGACGAGCAAGATGGCGACGCCGCGGGAGAACGCCGTCTCGATCAGGCCGCGGATCTCCTGTCGCTCCGTCGGGTTGAGCCCCGCTGCCGGTTCATCGAGCAACAGGAGTTTCGGTTTTGCAGCCAGCGCCCGCGCGATCTCGAGACGGTTCTGGGCACCGAACGGAAGGTCGCGAGCCGTGGTCCTTGCCGCATCCGATAGTCCGACGAGGTCCAGG
The DNA here is from genome assembly GCA_964454955.1 of uncultured Bradyrhizobium sp. Lineage (GTDB taxonomy): Bacteria > Pseudomonadota > Alphaproteobacteria > Rhizobiales > Xanthobacteraceae > Bradyrhizobium. The sequence goes on from CAYVVB010000261.1 coordinate 12,847, forward strand.
CATTCCCGCGCCAGCGTTTCGCTGGCATTGCTGCCCGACCTTCCACTGGCCCGTCCGAAGATATCGGCAAACGCATTGCCAGGCTGATCCCGGAACGCGGCCACCATGACGTTTTCCAGCACGGTCATGCTGCCGAACAGGCGCTTGTTCTGAAACGTCCGCGCCAACCCGCGTCCCACGATCCCGGCCGGTCCGAGGCCCTTGATCGAATGCTCGTCGAGATAAACATCGCCTGCATCCGGCCGATAGATCCCGGAGATCACGTTGAAAAGTGTGCTCTTGCCCGAACCGTTCGGTCCGATCACTCCGACGATTTCGTGATTGTCAATCGAGAGATCGAGGCTGTCGAGAGCGCGCAAACCGCGGAAGCTGAGCGACACATTTTTCACACGCAGCAGCATGCATCAGCTCCGCGCATCAGCCGAATACAGCCGGGTTACCCAGTGTTTGATACTCGGTCCCAGTGTCAGAATTCCCTTCGGGAAGAACATCATTCCGAACAGTAGTATCGTTCCATAGGCGATCATGCGGTATTCGCCGAAGGGTCTGAGATATTCGGTGGCCGATTCGAGCACGGCGGTGGCGATTACCATGCCGATCAGCGATCTGTAGCCGCCGAACATCGCCATGGTCAGGAACAGGATCGACGGCTCGAGAGTGAACATCTCCGGATGGATGAATCGGATGTAGTGTGCATACAGGAAGCCGCCCGCCCCCGCCCATGCCGCACTCAGGGCAAGGGCGATCACCTTGGCGCGAACTACCGGAACGCCAGACATCGAAGCCGCCAGTTCGTCCTCCGACAGCGCACGCAGGTGCAGCCCGAGGCGGCTGAGGACGATCCGGTGCGCAAGCACGAACGAGATCAAGGCGAAGGCCAATGCCGCATAGAAATAGGCCTGCGGCGTCTCCAGGGTCATTGCCCCGATAGCGAGCGGTGGAATGGAGCGCACGCCTTGCGGACCGTTGGTCAGCTCGATCCAGTTCATCAGGACGGTCCATACAATCTGATGAATGGCAATTGTCGCCATCACGAAGTACAGGCCCGCCAGCCGCATGGCAGGCGCGCCCAGCGTCGTTGACACGAGAACTGCGCCGGCGACGGACGGCAGAAAGGCCTCAAGAGGTGACCATCCATATTTCGTTGTGAGAAGCGCTGTCACGTAGGCGCCCACGCCGAAGATCGCGCCCTGCGCCAGGGATATCCGATTTGTGAATCCGGTGAGAAAGCCGAGGCCGACGACCGGAAGCGTATAGATGGCGATGAAGGTCGCGATGTGAACGATATAGGTGGGTGCGAGGACGGGGATCAGCAGCAGCGCTGCACCGCCGAGAATGGCTGCCGGATATCGCATCGCACTCACACCTTGACCGGCGTGTCGCGCCCGAGCAGGCCGTTCGGCCGCACGATCAGCGTGAGCAACAGGATGACGAAAGCAACCAGATCCTTATAGGATGAAGAGACGTAGCCACCGGCCAGATTCTCCAGCAGACCGATGATCACGCCGCCCATAATCGTGCCGGGAATGCTGTTGATGCCGCCGAATACGGCCGCACTGAACGCCTTCAGGCCGATCATATCTCCCATGTCGAACGAGACAAAATAGAGCGGACCGATCAGGACCCCTGCAATGGCGGCGACAGCGAAGCTCAGGCCGAAAGTCTGCGCGATGGCCCAGCGCACATCAACTCCCACTGCCGCAGCCATGTCAGTATCGGCGGCGACTGCGCGAAGCGCCCTGCCCGTTCGCGTATGGGAAAACAGAACATGCAGGCCAACGACCAGAAGCACGGTAAGACCGACGATCCAGACGTACGAGAACTGGAAGAAGGCGTCCCCCAAGCTCACGATGCCGGTGCCGAATACTTTCGGAAACGGCACCGGCTCCGGAAACAGGATACGGATCGCGTTGGTCAGGATGATACCGAGCCCAATCGAGCCGACCACGAATACCTCGTGGTTGTGATACAGCCTTCGGAAGACGAGCTTTTCGACGATCAACCCGATCACGAAGGCTGCCGCGCCGACCAACACGATCAGCAACATCGCGGGAAGCTGGAAACGATCGGCGATCATCAGCCCGAGGAAGGTCCCGGCCATGAAGACCTGCCCCTGGGCAAAGTTGACCATCCGCATCGAGCGGTAGACGAGCGTAAAGCCCAGGCCGACGATCGCATAGATGCAGCCGGTTGCTACTCCTCCAACCAGGATTTGAGCAAGCATGCCGGCGACCCTCCGCTGATGGGTTGCTTAATTGGCCTTGAAGCCGCGAAACGCTCCGTCACGGACCTCGACCAGCACGGGCTGCTGCTCGAGCTGCCCCGCCTTGTCGAATTTCGCTTCGCCCGGCAGCGCGAACAGCTTGCCCTTGAAGTTCGCGATGCAATCCCGCAGCTTGGCCTTGTCCACGGCACTGCTCGCGAGGCACGGCCCGACGATGTACTTGATCGACCGATATTCCCACGCCGCGAGAACCGGACGCGGTGTCTGCGCGCCACCGGAAAATTCCTTCACATAGCGCGCCGCCCAGGTCTTACCATCGGCATCGACATCTTCATCAAAATAGGTGGTTAGCACGGTGCCTTCCGAGGCCTTCGGAGCCAGGCTGATCAGCGTCTCGTTGGCAAGGCCGCCGGTGCCGATGAAGCGCGCCGTAATACCGAGATCACGGGCCTGGTTCATGATGGCAGGCGCGGCGGGTATGGTGCCGAAGATGGCGATGCCGTCGGGCTTCGCCGCTCGAATTCGCGCCAGTTGGCTCGTGAAATCCTTGTCAGACGACTGGTAGGATTGCACTTCCACCGGATCCAGACCGATTTTCTTCAAGGCTGCGATGAAGATGTCGCGGTTGCCGACGCCGTAGTCATTGGAATCGTTGATCACCGCGATCCGCTTCATCTTCAGCGGTCCGGCGGCCGATTGGGCAATCTGCTCGGCCATGACGCTATCGGTCTGAATGACACGGAAGGTCCACTTGTTCTTCTCGCTCGTAATACGAGGATTCGTCGCGCCCACGACGACGTAGGGAATACCGGCCCGCTCTGATACTTCCATGTTGGCAAGAACCTGCGAGCTGCCCCAGCCGCCGACCAGAATATCGACACCCTCGTCGACAAGTCGCTGCATGGCGGTGACGGACTGCGCCGGGTTGCTGGCATCGTCGACCACGACCAGCTTTATCTTCTGTCCACCGACCCCGCCGGCATCGTTGATTTCCTTCACGGCCATTTCAGCACCTTGCTGAATGCCGATCCCGTAGGAGGTGCCCACCCCCGACATGCCGGCAATGACGCCGAGCTTGACATCCGCGGAAGCCGGGGTTGCGGCCGCCAACAGACCAATGGCCGCGATGGATACACAAAGCTGCTTCATTGTCTTCCTCGCCTCACTGTTTGGAAACCGATCGTGCCGTCCCAGCCTCGCCGCCGGCGTTCGCAACCTGTCTGTTGACGTAACCATCAGCCATGTCCTCCTCGAGAAGTGTCGCCGGTCGCTCCGACGCAGGACCGTAGCCGCCGCCTCCGGGCAGCAGCAGCGTAATCTCTTGCCCTGGAGGTACCGTCGAGCGGCCCTTGGCCGCGAGCGATCGCTCACCCGCCAGCAGCACGGCACCGGCCGCACCATCGGCGCCGCCATGCGATCCGCGCGGCGCGTAGATCACGCGATCGTACATGGTCGAGAAATGACAGGGGCCATCGGTGCGCACCTCGAACCGGATCGTTTGTCCCAATCCGCCGCGATATTTTCCGGCGCCGCCAGAACCGGTTCGCAGTTCGCGCTCGTGAAAGACGATCGGCGCGATCGACTCGATCACCTCGGTGGAGACATTTTGTATGCCCGAAGGGAACGAAGTTACCGACAAGCCGTCCTTGGTCGGTCGCGCGCCCATTCCGCCGCAGGCGAAGAACGCGAACGCGAAATTATCGCCGTTGCGCCTGCGGCCCGTCAGTTGCGTAACCCAAAGCCCGGCGGCGCTATCTGCCGGCACTTTCTCGGGTACGGCCTGCTCCAGGGCGCCGAAGATAACGGAAGGCAGAAAGTGGCCGAGGATGTGCCTTGCCGCCGTCGGAGCAGGGTGCCGCGGATTCAGGATCGAACCGTCAGGGGCCTGCACTTCGATGGGTACCAGGCTCCCCTCATTGTTCGGGACATCCGGCGCTACGATGCATTTGACCGCGTAGGACGAGTAGGCGGTCGTATAGGCCAAAGGAACATTGATCCCGCGCTGGAGTTCCGGTCCACTTCCCGCAAAATCGACGACGATGCCTTCGCCCCGTCGTTCGACGGTCACCTGCAGCCGGATCGGCTGATCGAAACCATCGTTCATACAAGCAAATTCGAAGCGTCCTTGCGGAAACTGCTTGATGGCCTCGCGCGTCGCCCGTTCGGAGCGCGTGATGATCTCGTCCGACAGGGTTTCGATGTCGCCGAGCTCGAATTCGCCCAGCAGCTGCTGCAGCCGCCGCGCACCGACTTCGCCGGCCGAGATCTGCGCGTAGATATCGCCGATCACCTCATCGGGAGAACGAACGTTGGACCTGATGAAGCGAGCCACATCGCGATTCTCGACGCCGCGCACGTGGAACTTGCAGAAGGGTACCAGAAGTCCCTCCTCGAACACCTCGCGCGCGTCGGCGGTTAGACCCACGCCGCCAATGTCGACCATATGGCAGCAACTTGCAAAGAAACCCACGACGCGCTTGTCGTGGAAGACGGGCGTGACCACGCACATATCGTTGAGCTGGCCCGCGAGCTTGTAGGCGTCGTTTGAGATCAGTACGTCGCCGGGCTCGATCTGGTCGAGGGGGAACTCCTCAAGGAAAAAGCGCATGCCGCGCGCCATGGTATTGATGTGTCCGGGCGTTCCCGTACGCGCCTGCGCCACCATGCGTCCGCGGCGGTCGAAGATCGCGGCGGAGAGATCTCCGGCTTCCCGAACGATGGTCGAGAACGCCGTACGCATCAAAACTTGGGCCTGCTCCTCGGCGATTGAGAGCAGTCGATTCCAAAGAATCTCCAAAATGTAGGCCTGCATCGCCTCATTGCTCCCTATGCGTCAGCTCGAGACGGACGAGACCATCGGTGCCGAAAGCAGCCGTCGCGTACGGCCCCACGGTGACGCTTGCGTCTCCAAGTTCAATGATTGCCGGCCCCTCGACGCGATCGCCGGCGCTCAATGCGGCGGCGGAGACGATGCGGGCCGACACGAATCCGTTGGTCTCGGCAAAATAGACTGGCCGACTGGTGTGCAGGCCTCGCTGCTCAGATGTTGCGTTACCCGCAACCAGCGGCAGATCGGGGTTCGGCCCACGTACGCTGGAACGCCAGGTAATGACGTCGATCGGTAAATCGGGACCATCAACGCCGTTGAGCCGCCGGTATTCGGCACGGAAACGCCGGCGGACTTCTTCGCCGTCAACCTTGGGCCATGACAAGCCTTCGAGATCGACCTGGATTTCATGACCTTGCCCGCGATAGCGCAGGTCGGCCGAACGATGCGCAACGATGGCACCGGCATCAATGCCCGCCGAGACCACATTTGCCCTGCACTCCTCGACCAGATGATCCAACACTTGCGCGATATCAGGCCAGTCGACCGAATCGAGACCGACCGTCCGGCTCTGCGCCATTTCGAACGCAACCGGCGCGCAGAGCATGCCGAACGCGCTGCCGACACCGGCCTGCCAGGGGACGATCATGCGTGGGAGCTTCAGAGCGCGAGCGACACCATAGGCATGCGTGGGACCAGCGCCGCCAAAGGCGATCATGCTGTAGCGTTCGGGCGTCCGGCCATGCTCGAGCAGATGAACGCGCGCCGCTGCGGCCATATTCTCGTTCACCACCTGATGAATGCCCCATGCGGCTTCCTCGACGGAAAGCCCGAGAGGAGTGGCGATGTGTTCAGCGATCGCGCGGCGCGCCGCCTCCCGGTCGAGCCGCATCTTGCCTCCCAGAAAGCTGTCAGCCCCGATGTAGCCGAGAACGAGATCGGCGTCGGTGACAGTCGGACGAGAGCCTCCCCTGCCGTAGCAGGCAGGACCGGGCTCGGATTCCGCGCTTTCGGGCCCGACCTTGAGCAGTCCAAGTCGATCGACGTGAGCAATGCTGCCGCCACCGGCACCGATCTCTATCATTTCGATCGCGGGCGTCTGCACGGGAAGCCCACTGCCATGCTTGAACCGGTAAACTTGAGCGACTTCCAGCTTCCGCGCAAGAAGCGGCCGCCCATCGTCGATGATGAAGGCCTTCGCGGTCGTTCCTCCCATGTCGAAGAACAGAACCTTGTCCTCATTGGTGGATCGCGCGATATGTGCCGCTCCAATTGCGCCCGCGGCAGGACCGGATTCGAGGAGCCGAACGGGATGCTGCCCCGCGACGTCCGGCGAGCAAATACCGCCATTCGACTGCATAATGAGGAGCTGGGCGGGAACGTCCATGCCCTTCAGCCGCTGGCCGAGCGAATGCAGATAGGGCGCAACGATCGGTGCGACATAGGCGTTGATCGAGACGGTCGATCCCCGCTCATATTCGCGTATTTCCGGCGCGATGTCGGAAGACAGTGATACGTGAACGTTCGGCGCGATCCGTTGGATGATCTCTCGCACCGCGCGCTCGTGAGTCGGGTTCAAATAGGCATGCAGCAAGCAGACGGCGAAAGCCTCGATGCCCTGCGATAGCAGGTCCTTGACTTCCCGCTCGACCTGAACCTGGTCCAAGGCGAGTTCGATTTTGCCATCAGCGAGGATTCGCTCCCGAACCGGACGTCGCCACCGACGCGGAACGAGCGGCGCAGGTTTTTCGAGATTGAGATCATAAAGGTCGAAGCGATGCTCTGTGCCGATCTCCACCGCGTCGCGAAAACCTTCCGTGACGAGCAGAGCCGTTCGCGCACCGCGCCTCTGCAAAACCGCATTCGTCACCAGCGTAGTACCGTGAAAGACGCGCTCCGCCTTTGATAGATCGAGCGCCTCTTGCTGTGCGAGCGATCTCAATCCGTTGATGATGCTATTGGTCGGATTGGCGTGATCCGTCAAAATCTTGCCGGTCCGGCAGGTCCCGCCGACGCGATCTATCACGAACAGATCCGTAAACGTGCCGCCGATATCGGCGCCTATCCAAAAAGCCGGAGTGCTCATTGCGGCTGCTCCACGCGGCCCGATCGCGGATCGATTGCGATAACGTCGAGTTCGACCTCGATCCCGCGCAGTCCCGCCTGAACCAGCGTGCGCGCAGGAAACGGTGAAGGCACGCGCTTCTCGTAGATCGCGTTGAACTCCGGGACGTTCTGAAGGTTGCTCAAATAGACCGTGACCTTCGCAAGATTTGAGAGACCAAGATCGATTGCTGCCAGGATAGCCTGGAGATTGTCGAAGGTTCGGTTGACCTGCTCGGAGAAGGTGCCGACGATTGGCGCATTGGTCATGGGATCCAACGGTCCCTGGCCCGAGACGAAAACGAATTGGCCGACGCGAACCGCTTGCGGGAATGGGCCCCTCCCCTTGGGGGCCTTGTCCGTTGATATTGGTTTTCGCGGGTCATTCATCGACGTCAGCCTTTCCAACGGCAGTTGCTGCAAACGACTGCGCGATATTTCCGATGTGGCGGCGCATGGCTTTGGCCGCCTCCTCGCCATCGTGGCGCTCGAGGGCAGACAAGACGAAATCCATTTCGTTCAACGACTCCGCGACACGACCTGGAAGGATCGCATTGGTCACCCGAATCCAATGGATCTGATCGCGGAGATTCTCGAGAATGTCGGCAATGCGCTGGTTGCCTGCGACACGATAGAGGGTCGTATGGAAGCGATCGTCGAGGCGAAGGAATTCGTCGAAATGGCCATCGACACCCTTGGCCTTCAGGCTTTCGAATTCGGCCCGCAATTTCTTGAGATCGTCCGCACCAATGCGTCCGGCCGCTGTTTGCGCCGCATGAGCTTCAAGGAGAAGCCTGAGCTCGGCGATATCTCCAACTTCCTGCCGGGAGAGCTCGCGGACAAAGGTCCCACTCTGCGGAAGAACCTTTATCCAACCCTCGCCTTCGAGACGGGCCAATGCCGCCCGGATCGGCGAACGGCCAAGATTGAGTTCGTCAACCAGACGGGCTTCCGAAAGCTTGTCTCCAGGCTTGTAGCGAAGATCGAGGATGCTTCCCTTGATCTGCTCATAGGCTTGAACTGCGGGCGTGCGGGTTACGAGAGCCATTCTGATAAACTAGTTGACTAGTTGTCCAGAGGCTATTTCCATACAGGAAGCTTGTCAACACGCCGCTCAAGGATTGCCGATGCGCTCCATCATCCTGCTGACCCACCCAATTCATGCCGAAGCCATGGCGTTGCTGCATGAAGCGGCCGAATTGCGTGTGCTTGCACAGGCCGATGAAGCCACCCTCCTGCGGGAGATCGTCGATGCCGATGCGCTCCTCGTCAGGATGCCGGTCAGTGCGGAGGCGATCCGCGCCGGACGACGATTGAAGGTCGTCGCAAGGCACGGCGTGGGCCTCGATTACATTCCAGTCGAGGTGTGCACCGAACTCGGCATTCCCGTCACCTTTACACCTGACGCCAACACCGAATCGGTCGCCGAGCACACAATCGGCGGCATGATCGCACTGGCCCACCGGTTTGCACCGGCGGATCGGGCCGTTCGGAACGGCAATTGGTCATGGCGCGATGGAAGCATCGGGATCGATCTGTTCGGACGCACGTTGGGCGTCATCGGCCTCGGACGGATCGGCTCGCGGGTATCGGAAATTGCCACCCGGGCGTTTCGCATGAACGTGCTCGGTCACGACCCGCATTTTGCGCCAGGTGCCGCAACCGATGGCAGCGTGACGCACGTCGGCCTTGAAGAGCTGCTGAGACAGTCGGACTTCATCACAATTCACACGCCGCTGACACCCCAGACCAGGCACATGCTCGACTCAGCTCGAATTGGCTTGATGAAGCGCGGCTCGTTTCTCATCAACGCCGCACGCGGTGGTCTGGTCGATACCGCAGCATTGGCAGCGGCTCTCTCGAGTGGACATCTCGCCGGCGCGGCTCTCGATGTACTCGAAGATGAGCCGCCACTTCCGGACAACCCGCTTCTTGGCCTGGACAACATTCTTATCACGCCACACAGCGCTGCTCTTACCGAAGAGGCGATGTACAGGATGGGCATGACGGCGGCTCAGGATATCATGCGGGTGCTGCGCGGAGAGCCGCCTTTGAATCAGGCAAATCAACTGACGAAGAGCGTCAGATAGCTCGGCTTGTGCGGACTTACCTCGGCCAAACAAGCCCCCTCCTATCGAGGAGAGTGAGAATTGGAGGCCCAGCCTGGAGTTTAACCAGGTTATGAAGCGTTTGCAGCGCTCCCGCGTAGACGTTCCGCCACCGGGCCGATGCCAAATTAGCGGATGAAGGTGCCCGGTCCACTCATAACCTGTCGCAGGGTTAATGACAGGAGCGGCCTCTTTGTGCGCCAACGGCAAGCTGGAGGCAGAACATACGCCCCCCGCTTCCGAGACAAACGCTCGGCCGACATCGCATTCCTGCGCCGTGGATCATCAGTCTCAGCGCAGCCAACATGAGCCTCTGCGCTGCGGGCATGGATCAAGACAGCGCGATGGCTCGATCCAACCTCACCAGATCATCGTCTAGCTCACAAAACGTTGCGCAATGCGCTTGATCCATGGCGCATGCTGCACCGCGACTCCCGCGATGGCGCCGGGAATACTTCCGGATCGAAAGATCTGATAGATTGGCGATTTTTGCGCACCGAAGAGGGCCTTATAGGGCTCGTCCCCAATCGTAAAATCGAGCTCGCGATCCCCGACGCTAATGCCGTGCTTCGCGACCATCTCAAAGATCAAGGACCCGAGCGACTGGCTCTTGTAGTTGTCGTGATCAAATCCGGTAAGAATGATCAGAAGCGAGCCGTTGAGAGACAGACCCATGGCGCCCGCGATAGGCACTCCATCCATCAACGCGCTATAGAGCCGTGCCAGCGAAGAGCGCCCGCGAGTCGCGACGTCGAGGTAGAAATCAAAATATATCTGATCCTGCAGCAAGTCCCCGGTCTGGAAGCGGAGCCGGCGATACTCCCGCATCTTGACAAGCGTTGCTTCGATCGCCTCCACATCGGTCACACAATTGAACACCACCTGTCCCTTGCGGTGCAACTGTCGAGATTTCTTGTCCAGTTCCTTGCGATACGACGCCGATATGTTGTCCGCTCGCCAAGCCGCAAAGTCGGGGCCGAGCGGCACCGCATAGGCACTCATCGACATCTCAGAACAGTCCATTGCACCGAGCAATCTTTGTACCGACACGGAGGGTGATCGCAGCTTTCGAATGCGCAGCACATCGAATGGCTTCAACGCCGCATTGATGCGTGCGCGCGCGAATGGGTCGGCAGCAACTGCATCAATCGTCGCATCGTCGGCGACGGGCGCCACGTAGTCGGAGACGCCGAGGTCGGCAAACTCGACGGTGCGCAGCCCGCGATACCGCCGACGCACCAGCGGGAGCACCATTGTGAGGCGGCCATTCGCCGGATCACGAACGGTCACAATCAGGGGCTCGGCGTTCAATCGCGGCACGAGCTTGTGGTAAATGGCGTCGAGCCAGATCGGGTGCTGAAATGCGGTCGCGCGCGACTGGGCAAATAGCGTTGCATATTCCTCGGACAGGAAGTCGAACCGTGATGTGACCGCTACAGTAAACACAGATGGATCCCGAATATCATTGTCATTATCTTGCGAATTGATCAGGACTGATTGAGCTCAAGACCAGGTGACGACCTGGAGAAGGAAAGCTCGAGTGTCCCGCCGCGGCGTGGCTTTATCGTCGTGATATTCTTGCGCATGACTCCGCGACCAACCGCGCATTTGAAGTCTATGGCTTGAAGCGTGCCGAGCTGATCAAAACTATGAAGTCCGTCCATGGACAATTCAGCCTGTCCGTCCCAGTCGGCCACCTTCCGTTCGCTGAAGCGTGTTGACGTCAGCTCGGTAATTTCAAACCAGATGATACCGCCGCCGTAGGTTCGATCGCAATTCTGCGCAGGCCGCAGCAGACGGCCGTCTTGCTGGACGATGCGACCGGCAGGCCGAGACGAACGACTGTCCGATTTCACCGGGTTGGCAGGATGCGGCTTCCACTCGCCTTGAAGCGTTTCGCAGTAAAAGATCGATAGCTCGTCCTGCGTGGACGCCCCGAACCAATCGGCGGTCACGAAAAGCCACCAGAGGCCGTCGTGAAACAGGACGGTAGCGTCGGAGAATACCGCACCTTTCATCAGGACGGCGCTGAGCTCCCATTTCCAGGGAAATTCGACCGCCCGGTAAAGCTCAATGGACCGGTTCTCACCCGTCTCCGGGATCATATAGAAATCGCCCTCGTGTTCGAAAACGAACGGATACGAAAGATGATAGGGTCGTTTGAGCACGGGCGCCGGTGCAGTCAAGAGCCGATCGCCCACGACCTCCCCGACCGAGATCACGCCCCTTCGGTCGGCATAGGGATACTCTTCGACAAACAGGAACGTACGGCCGTTTGCACGATACAGGAATGGATCGGCGTAGAAGCGGGCACCATCGTCCTGGACGACCTCGAAGGCCCCTGCACCGTGGCGCAGCGCCACCTGCCAATGCTCACGGTGCTGGAATGGCTTCAAGACCAGGTTCGAGACCTTGCGTGCCATCGTGCGTGCAACGAACTCGGTCAGGCTACCGCTTGCCGGCCCTGCCGCGGCGCTTCCCTCGCCGGCAAGCTGACCGGCAGTCCGACATAACGCGCGCTCGATCAGCGACACACAGCGGGAGAAGGATGCCTGCAGTCCAGCCCCGATCAAGA
>CAYVVB010000262.1:0-12261 GCA_964454955.1 uncultured Bradyrhizobium sp.
GTTGGCAAGAAAGACGTCGCGCCACATCGTAGGGTCGGAGGCCGCGATGCGGGTGAAGTCGCGGAAGCCGCCGGCGGAGAACTTGATGACCTCGGATGAGGTGACCTGCGCGAGTTCGTCGGCGGTGCCGACGATGGTATAGGCAATCAGGTGCGGCAGGTGACTGGTGATCGCGAGAACGAGGTCATGATGCTCGGGAGTCATGATCTCGACCTTGGCCCCGAGCGCCGCCCAGAACGCGCGCAGCCGTTCGACCTCGCCCGGATCCGTTCCCTCCGGCGGCGTCAGAATGCACCAGCGGTCGATGAAGAGCTCGGCAAAGCCCGAATCGGGCCCGGAATGTTCGGTGCCCGCCACGGGATGCGCCGGAACGAAATGCACGCCCTTGGGCAGATGCGGCGCCATCTCCTTGACCACCGCGCCCTTGACCGAGCCGACGTCGGAGACGATCGCACCCGCCTTGAGATGCGTGGCGATTTCCTGCGCGACCGCGCCACAGGCGCCGACCGGGATGCAGAGGATGACGAGGTCGGCATCCTCGACCGCCTCTGCGTTGGTCTCGACCACGCGGTCGACGATACCGAGTTCAGCCACCCGCGTCCGCGTCTTCTCCGAGCGCGCCGTGGTGACGATCTCGCCGGCAAGCCCATGCAGGCGCGCCGCGCGCGCGATCGAGCCGCCGATCAGGCCGAAGCCGATCAGCGCGAGCTTCGCAAATTGCGGCGCGGCGGCGCTCACTTGCCCCCCAGGAAGTCGCGCAGGCCTTCGACCACGAGACGGTTCGCCTCCTCGGTGCCGATGGTCATGCGCAGCGCGTGCGGCAGGTGGTAGTTGTTCAACGCCCGCAGCACGAGGCCGCGCCTCGTCAGGAACGTGTCGGCGTCGGCCGCGGTCTTGCCCTTCTCGGTCGGGAAGTGGATCAGCACGAAATTGGCGACGCTCGGCGTCACCTTGAGCCCGAGCTTCTCGATCTCGACCGTCAGCCAGTTGCGCCACTTCTCGGTGTGGACCTTCGACATCTCCTGATGCGCGCTGTCCTCGATCGCCGCGATGGCCGCAAGCATCGCGGGCGTGGAGACGTTGAAGGGGCCGCGAATCCGGTTGACCGCATCGACGATATGGCCGGGGCCGAACATCCAGCCGATGCGCAGTGCCGCGAGGCCGTGGATCTTCGAGAAGGTGTGGGTCATCACGGTGTTTTCCGTGGTCGCCACGAGTTCGATGCCGATCTCGTAATCGTTGCGCGAGACGTAGTCCGAGTAGGCCGCGTCCAGCACCAGAAGCACATGCGAGGGCAGGCCGGCGCGCAGCCGCTTGACTTCGTCGAACGGCAGGTAGGTACCAGTCGGATTGTTCGGGTTGGCGAGCCACACGATCTTGGTGCGTGGCGTGACGGCTTTGAGGATCGCATCCACGTCGGCCGTGAGGTCCTTCTCGGGCGCAACGATGTTCCTGGCGCCGTTCGCCATGGTCGCGATCGGATAGACCAGGAAGCCGTGGGTCGTGGAGATCGCCTCGTCGCCCTGGCCGAGATAGGTGTGCGCAAGCAGGTTGAGGATTTCGTCCGAGCCGGCGCCACAGATGATGCGGCTGGGGTCCAGCCCGAACGCGCGGCCAATCGCCTCGCGCAGGACCTTCGAGGTTCCCTCCGGATAATCCTCGAGATGCGCGGCCGCGTGCTTATAGGCCTCGATTGCCTTGGGCGAGGGTCCGAACGGCGTCTCGTTGGCCGAAAGCTTGAACACCTTGCGGCCGGGCTCCGGCACCGGGCTCTTGCCGGGGGTGTAGGGCGCAATATCGAGAATGCCGGGATTCGGCACCGGGCGGGACATCGTTAACTCCGGGATTGGTAGGGGCGGTTATCTGGCCGCTCTGGCTTCTTGATTGAGCATGATCTTTTCGGAAAACCGGTATCCACTTTTCCGGATCATGCTTTAGGAGGGACCGTATAGCGCGTTGCGTGGCTGCCGACGAGGGCCGTCGAGCGCACCGAGGCGCCGGCCTCGATCAGCGCCAGCTTGATCTTTTCGAGCCGGTTGGCCCCGGCGATCGAGACCAGGAGCGCCGCGCCGTCGAAGGCGGTGTCCGGCACCGCCACGATCTCCGCAAGCGGCGACACGGCCCGCGCGATCTCGGCATTCCATCCCGAGACGCGCACGCTCCAGGTCTCCACCTCCGTCACCATGGCGCTGTCGGCCACCTTTGAGACCACGAACACCGGCAGCGCCGCCGGATGGTCGGCGCGCTCGACGAAGGGCAGCCGCGCGATGATCTTTGGTGCACCTGTGGCCTCCAGCGTCGTCCACCATAGGCTGCGGCTGGAGACGGCCGAGACCAGCGCGAGGTCGCCCTTCGATCTGGCGACAGCCTCGACGGCTGCGGCAGCGCTGAAATGCGCGACATAGGGAACGGTGAAGCCGAAATGGAAGCGCGCGGAATCCCGCATCGCGGGCTCGCCGATCGAGACGTCCGCATGCACCGCGAACGGCGCCTGCACATAGGTGAAGGTCGAGATGATGACGCGCCAGATGCTCTCGACGGTGTCGAGCGGCAGGATGCCGCGATGGCGCTCGACCAGGCGCCGCATCATGTCCGCTTCGCGCGCGGGGCGAAACGCCGAGCCGACCTCCTGGGTCTGCTTGACCTGGATGAGCCGGTCGATGATGTCGCCCCGCTGCATCAAGAGCTGATGCATGCCCTCGTCGATGCGATCGATCTCCTTGCGCAGCTCGGCAAGCGAAGGCGGGGCGGGCGGGCGTTGGGACATGTCGGGTGCCTTGGCAGCCGGTCACCGAAATCGGCCCGGCGGTTCGAGGACTGATTAGGAAAGACGGCCGCCGAAAGCAAAGAGAAACATCACGAATCCCGCGCGTGCAGCGCGGGGCTCGGCCGCCTTGACCATGTCCCCTGCCGTGTCCCTTGGCTTGACGGGGCGGCCGGGGAAGACTAGTTTGCCAGCGTCCCGTGGTCATTTGAGCCGGCCGGCTTGCAGCCACGTTAAACAACTCGCTAAACAGGCCGGGGAGAGATGAAATCCCGGCCGAACCTTTGTTCAGGCCGGGTTTTTTATTGGCCTGATGTCAGCGGTGGTTGGAAGCCATCGGCAACGAGGTCGGGTGTACGATGGTTAGCGTAAGGCCAAGTCCGGCCCAAACAAGTCCGGCCCAGACAAGTCCTGCCAAGACGGGTGCCGCGAAAAGCCCGCTCGCCCATGCGGACGAGCGGCTGCACGAGGCGGATCACCCGAGCTCGCCTGTGGCGCGTTTTGGCGCCGACCAGCCGCTCAAGCTCGATTGCGGGATCGACCTGTCGCCATTCCAGATCGCCTATCAGACCTATGGCGAGCTCAACGCCGATCGCTCCAACGCCATCCTGGTTTGCCATGCGCTGACCGGCGACCAGCACGTTGCCAATGTGCACCCCGTCACCGGCAAGCCGGGCTGGTGGGAGACCATGGTGGGGCCCGGCCGTCCGCTCGACACCAATCATTACTTCATCATCTGCTCCAACGTGATCGGTGGCTGCATGGGCTCGACCGGGCCGGCCTCGATCAATCCCGCAAGCGGCAAGGTGTGGGGGCTGGATTTTCCGATCATCACCATTCCCGACATGGTGCGCGCGCAGGCGATGCTGATCGATCGCCTCGGCATCGAGACGCTGTTCTGCGTGGTCGTCGGGTCGATGGGAGGGATGCAGGTGCTGCAATGGACTGCAGCCTATCCGGAGCGCGTCTTTTCAGCGCTGCCGATCGCCTGCTCGACGCGCCATTCCGCGCAGAACATCGCCTTTCACGAGCTCGGCCGGCAGGCCATCATGGCCGATCCGGACTGGCATGGCGGGCGCTATGCCGATCTTTCCGCCCATCCCCATCGCGGCCTCGCGGTGGCGCGGATGGCCGCGCACATCACCTATCTGTCGGACGCAGCGCTGCATCGCAAGTTCGGCCGCAGGATGCAGGACCGCGAGCTGCCGACCTTCTCCTTCGATGCTGATTTCCAGGTCGAGAGCTATCTGCGTTACCAGGGATCGTCCTTCGTCGAGCGCTTCGACGCCAACAGCTATCTGTATCTGACGCGAGCGATGGACTATTTCGACATCGCGGCCGACCATCATGGCGTGCTGGCGGAGGCTTTTCGCGGCATCAAGACGCGCTTCTGCGTGGTGTCGTTCACCAGCGACTGGCTGTTTCCGACCTCGGAATCGCGCGCGCTGGTGCACGCGCTCAACGCCTCGAGCGCACGGGTGTCGTTCGCCGAGATCGAGACCGACCGCGGGCACGATGCATTCCTGCTCGACGTGCCGGAGTTTTTCGATATCTCGCGCGCCTTCCTGCAATCGGCCGGCAAGGCGCGCGGCCTGAACAACGAAAGCTGACATCATGTCGACGCAGCAGCAGCTTTTGCCGCTCAATGGCTTGGCGGCGGAAGGGCCCCCCGCGCAGTACCGCGGCGACCACCTGCTGGTGGCGGGGTTGATTGAACCCGGATCGAAAGTGCTCGACGTCGGTTGCGGCGACGGTGATCTCCTGCAACTCCTGGAAAGCCGCGGCATCGACGGACGCGGCATCGAGCTGTCGCGCGAAGGCGTCAACCGCTGCGTCGCCAAGGGGCTTGCGGTGGTGCAGGGCGACGCCGACACCGATCTCGTCAATTATCCCGACGATGCCTTCGACTATGTGATCCTGTCGCAGACGCTGCAGGCGACGCGGCAACCGAAGGCGGTGCTGGAGAACCTGCTCAGGATCGGCCGCCGCGCCATCGTGACCTTCCCGAATTTCGGCTTCTGGAAGATGCGTCTGCAGCTTCTAATCGGCGGGCACATGCCGCGCACCGAAAATCTGCCCGCCACCTGGTACGACACGCCCAACATTCATTTCTGCACGATCAAGGATTTCGTGCAGCTCTGCGATGAGATCGGGGTCAAGATGGAGCGGGCCTGGGCGCTGGATGTGTACGGCCGCCCGCTGCGGCTGAAACTGCCGTGGTGGGTCTGGAACATGTTCGGCGAGCAGGGCGTGTTCCTGCTGAGCCGGGCGGGGAAGGGGAAATAGCAGCCCGTCATTCCGGGGTGCCTCGAAGAGGCGAACTATGGTGCGCAATTGCGCACCTGAGAATCTCGAGCCGTAAACGACTTCTGGATTCCGGGTTCGACGCATCGCGTCGCCCCGGAACGTGCAACTCCTACCCCGCCATCATCGACCGTGGATCGCGCGGCGGCCAGCGGCCGGCCTCCGCCAGCGCGATGAAGCGTTCGACCATTTCGTTGAACAGCGCCGGCTCTTCGAGATTGAGCACATGGCCGGACTTCGGGAAAAACGTCAGTCCGGCGGCCGGCAGATGCTTCTTCAGGAACAGGCTCGGTTCGATGCAATTGTCGTCTTCGTCGCCGCAGATGATCAGCGCCGGCGTCGCAGCCTTCCTGATCGCGTCCGTCATGGTGTAGATCGAGGGGCGGCCGCCTTGAAAGCTGCGCATGGTGTTGGCCGAACCCTTGGCGTCATGGCGGGCAAGCGCCGCATAGAAATCGGCATGTCCGCGCGGGTCCTTTACCAGGAACGGAATCCGGCTGGGGGCCTCGCGCGTCACGTCCGCCACGCGCACCGAGCCGAGCGTCTCGAACTGCTCGGCGGTGGCGCGGCACTGCGCGCGGAACGCCTCTAGGTTCTGAAGGCTCGAGCCTGAGCCGACGCCGGCAAGCGTCATCGACAGTGCGCGATGCCGCGCGTTGAGGCTGATCTGCAGCGCGGAGTAGGAGCCCATCGACAGTCCCACCAGATGCGCTCGCTCGATCCCGAGATGATCGAGCACGGCGAGCGCGTCGGTATAGAAATGCTTGTAGGTGTAGACCTCGGCCGAGGACGGCACGTCGGAGGGCGTATAGCCGCGCGCGGAATAAGCGATGCAGCGGTGCCCGCGCGAAAAATAGCGCATCTGCGGCTCCCAGTTGGTGTGGTCGGCCGCAAACTCGTGCAGGAAAAGGACAGGCGTTCCGCTGCCCGCCTCCTCGAAATAGAGACGGACATTGTCGCTCGCGGCAGCATAGGGCATCGGCGTTTCCTTCTTGTTTTGGCCGGACGGATCAATCGCAGTTAACACTACCGGCAGCAATGCGGCAGCAGCAACGCGCGAGAAAAATCAAGCTGAAATGCGCGAGAGTCGCTTTTTGCATTGCTGCAATGCGTCATGTTCTCGCCACATCGGGATTCTCATAGGGCCTGCGCATGTCGGGCCGTTGCACGGCCGGCATGGAAATGGGGGTGCTAAGTAAGGAATGAGTATGGTTGCGTTCTCTGCGTTAGGCCGGTCGCTTGTTGCGCTGGCTCTCTGTTCTGCGGCAGTCGCCGTATCTTCTCCCGCTTCGGCAAGGTCTCATCATCATCATCACAGCCTGGGGCGACATGCGCATGGGCGCTACGCCAGCTACCTGGTCAGGAGACACTTCCACCACGTCCGGCATTTCGCACACAGCTCGCGTCTTGAGCGCAGCGTGGCGCGGCTGCATCGGCACGGATCCGATGCGACACAAGCCAGCGTCGTCTCGGGCAGCGCCTCGAGCGGCATTGCGATGTCGGGCGGCTTTGGTGGTTCGGGCCTCGTCGCCGAGGCGCGCCGCTATCTCGGCGGCAACCCGACCAGCCGCGCCAGCCTGTGGTGTGCCCGCTTCATGAACCTGGTGCTGGAGCGCACAGGTCATCGCGGCACGGGTTCTGATCTTGCCGCCTCGTTCGCCCATTACGGCCATCGCGTGTCGGGACCGCAGGTCGGCGCGATCGCGGTGATGAGCCGGCACGGCGGCGGCCATGTCGGCATCATCACGGGTGTCGATAGGCGCGGCAATCCGGTCATGATTTCCGGCAACAACGGCAACCGCGTGCGCGAAGCGCCGGTGTCGCGTGGCCGGATCTATGCCTACGTGATGCCGAACTGATCCTGACTTCGTGCCTCTCCCCGTAAGAACGGGGAGAGGCAGCGGCGAGAGCGCGCGCTGGTTGCAAAGAACAGCAGCGTGGGCAAAGGCGCGCTTGGCGCCGTGCCCACCACCGCATCGCTCTTGGGCACGCAGAGCGTTCCGGTCCTCAATGGAGGCTGGCCTTGGGACCTGCGGGGGCTTCACGCTCGAACTTGGACATTTAAAAAGCGACGCGCTATCACAAGGATCAGCGTGCCGGCGATCGGCCGATATGGCTTTCAATGGCCTTCCCGGTCGCAACCGAGGATCGCCGGCTGAGGCCCATTGCCAGAGAGCGAAATGCCCACGCGCGCATTGCAAAGGGAATGGTTGGGGCTCCATCTGCCGGAGCATGCTTCGAGATGGGCCGTCGCCGTCCTGTACCTGGCGGCTTACGTCATTCTCGAATGGGCGAGCTTCATTCACCTTCACAAGGGTCTGCCGGTCACGCCGTGGGATCCGGGCCTTGGAGTGGCGTTCGCGCTGATGGTCCGCGGCGGGCCTCTGAGCGGACTGATCCTGTTTGCGGGAATGGTCATTGCCGAGACCTTCGTCCTGCAAAACGACGTCGACTGGCGGATCGACATTGGGGTGGCCGCGATCACGGCGTTGAGCTACGCCTCGGTGGCCGCACTGATGCAGCGATGTTTTCGGATCGATGCGGAGCTCACCCATCTTCGCGATGTTCTCATGCTGCTCGCGGCCGGGCTTGCCGGAGCGGTGCTCAATACGGTTCTCTTAAGCGCGTTCCTGCTCGCCGTCGGCCAGTTCGACGCCGGTGATGTCGCGCAGGTTGCGCGTCCGCTGGTGATCGGGGACATGATCGGCATTGCCGTGGTCACGCCGCTCCTGCTGCGGTTCGGAGTTCGGAAGCGGTTCGACGCACCTCGCCTGCTTTCGCTCGCCCCGGAAAGCGCGCTCTATCTCTGCCTCATCGGCGGCGCACTCTGGCTGATCGTCGGCGGCGAAGAGGCGTACGGATTCAGGCTGTTCTACCTGTTGTTCGTTCCGGTCGTCATCGCCGCCGTTCGCCATGGCATCGACGGCGCCTGCTTCAGTCTGGCCGTGACCCAGTTCAGCCTCATCGGGCTCCTGCACGTCCTTGGATACGACGCAGGCGATTTCACCGAATTCCAGACTTTGCTGCTGGTGCTGACGGTGACCGGACTCATCGTCGGCGTCGTCATCAGCGAACGCAGGACCTCCGATCGGATTGCTCGCGATGCCCAGGCACGTCTTGCCGAACGGCAGTCGGAAGCGGCACAGGTCGCGCGCCTGAACCTGGTCAGCGGAATGGCGTCGACGCTCGCCCACGAGATCAACCAGCCCATGACCGCGGCCCGGGCGCTTGGGCGATCCGCGCAACAACTCCTGCGCACCCCCGGCGGCGATCTGTCCCGGGCCGACAGCAACCTGACGACCATGCTGACGCATATCGACCACGCCGGCGACATCCTGCGGCGCACGCGGAACTTCATTCGTCGCGGGCATCCTCATGTCGGCGCGATCGATACGCGGGACATGCTGCAAGAAGCCATGACTCTGGCCCAGGCGGAAGCATCCGCAAGGCATGTTCGCATCGAGCTCGACGCGCCTGCCGATTTGCCGGATTTGCGGGGGGATCGGGTTCAATTGGAGCAAGTCGTGCTCAACCTCGTGCACAACGCCGTCGATGCCATTGCCGGGGCGGGACAATCGCAGGGTCAGGTTCGTGTCGCGGCCCGCCGCGAGGCAGCACCGCCGCGTGTCGAGATCGGTGTGCTGGACGATGGGCCCGGCATCGGGAGCGAGCTGGCAGCTCACCTGTTCGATCCGCTGACAACGACAAAGCAAGAGGGCCTGGGACTCGGCCTTTCGATCTGCGCTTCCATCATGGAAGCGCACGGCGGGCGCGTGTGGCTGCATTCCGGCAAACCCGGCGCAACGGAGTTCCGCTTTTCGGTGCCGCTCGATCAATCGGGGGAGGGCTGACGTGGCCACTCCGACGATCTTTCTGATTGACGATCACGCCTCTGTTCGAAACGCATTGAGCGAGATGCTCGGCGTCTTCGGATATGCGGTGAAGGCCTATGAGTCGGCCGACGTGTACCTCGCCACGACGGACGAGCGGGAGCCGGGCTGCATTGTCGCGGACGTGAAGATGCCCGGCACGGATGGCATAGGGCTGGTGCGAGAACTGGCCCGTCGCCGCATCGCAACGCCCGTGGTCCTGATCTCCGGTCACGCCGATGTGCCGATGGCGGTGGCGGCCATCAAGTCGGGAGCACAGGACTTCATCGAAAAGCCGGTTGACGACAGGGAGCTCATTGCGGCGATCAATCGCGCGCTTGCCCGCAGCTTCGAGCACCTGGATTCGCAGCGCGCGCAAAGCGTGCTCGACGCGCGATTCGCGCGGTTGACGCCGCGCCAGATCGAGATTTTCGATCTGGTGGCTGACGGATTCACCAGCCAGGCCATCGCGGCCAGGCTCAACATCAGCGTGCGAACGGTTGATAGCTATCGCGCCGAGGTCATGGAGAAGATGCGGGCCGAGAGCGTTGCCGCATTGGTGCGCCAGGCCATCCGCCTCGGGCGAATGACCCCGTAGAATTACCACCCGATCAGTACGAATACCCACGTCGGACCGCGCTCCTATTGTGAACGGAGTACGGTGCGCGGTTCTCGACGGAGCCTGCATCCTGCCAGATGGCGCAGGCCTGCGCGCCGGCAATGGAGCATCCGATGGCTCTCGGGAGAATGGAAAACGGATATGAACGCAAATTCGCCGGCGGAGGGCCGCTTCGGCTCCGCGGCCTGATTGGCCTGTTCGCGATCCCTGCAGCATCGGCCTTCGTGCTTCTCCTCCTGAT
Organism: uncultured Bradyrhizobium sp.; assembly: GCA_964454955.1. Lineage (GTDB taxonomy): Bacteria > Pseudomonadota > Alphaproteobacteria > Rhizobiales > Xanthobacteraceae > Bradyrhizobium. The sequence continues at coordinate 9,798 of CAYVVB010000262.1, forward strand.
TCCCGCGCCGCTGGTGCCCCCCGTGCTCAGCATTCTGTCGCTGGTGGTTGCGGGCGGTGCCGCCATGGTCGCGGTCTTCACAAAGGCGAATCGTGACGCGCGAGACTCAACGATCTGGAATATCGCCTACGCATTCACGCTCACCTGGCTCGCTGCGGGGATGATGAGCAATCCCAGGCACGTGCTCGATTGGTTCGATAATCTCTCGATGGTTCCCTGACGCAATGACGGAGTTGTTTGCGCCCGATTCGCTTGCCGCGCTTTTTCAGGTGGTGATGATCGACCTGTCGCTGGCCGGCGACAATGCCATCGTGGTGGGTATGGCCGCGGCCGGATTGCCGGAGGGGCAGCGGACACGGGCGATCTTCCTGGGAATGGCCGGCGCAACCGCCTTGCTTGTGATGTTTGCCGCAGTCACCACGCAACTCCTCAAACTCGTCGGGCTGCTGTTCGCGGGCGGCGTTCTGCTGCTCTGGGTATGCTGGAAGATGTGGCGTGAACTCCGCGCGACCGACAGCCAGGAGGAAGACGCCGTCGAGGCCCTGACCGGACTTGATATCAACGCTGACGGCACGGTCGCCGGCTCTGCCCCTCGCAAGACGCTGGCGCAGGCGGCAGGACAGATCATCATCGCCGATCTTTCGATGTCGCTCGACAACGTCCTGGCCGTTGCGGGCGCCGCACGCGAGCACCCGGTGGTCCTCATTTTTGGTCTCAGCCTGTCGATCCTCCTGATGGGCCTTGCCGCGAGGTTCATTGCCGGCCTGCTGCACAAATACCGCTGGATCGCTTACCTCGGTCTGGGGGTGATCCTCTACGTTGCATTGGGAATGGTGTTTCGAGGCGCGCAGGAATTGAGGCCAGTCGTCGGCGCCGTCGCTGGCCTCAACTAGGGCGCGGAGAGTTCGCAGCGCATGATCCGGCCCCTTCAGTCGGGGCGCTTGAATCACGGCTTGGCGCACTCGGCAATGTCTGAATCGCGCGCTCGAGCAGGCGGTCCGGCCTGATCCCCGTCAAGTTAGTCGATGATATTGACACCTTCCGCCTTCGCGCGGGCGACATTCTCCTTCATCTGCTGTAGCCGCTCAGGCGAGTGCCCTTGCCACTTCGTCACTTCGGCAATCACTCGCAGCGGATCGCGGGAGCGATATGAAAGTGTCGGATTACCGGGAAACTTTTTATCCGTCAGGTTCGGATCGTCCATGATCTGCCCGGTTGGCTCGACAACATAGATCCGTTCGTGTCCGCTACCGACAGCCAACTCGGCGCCCCAGATCGCCGCGTCCAGAGTCGCCGCGAAATAAACCCAGGACAGCGGCCCAACGTCCGTGAAATTTGACTGATAACCGGCGACGATCAGGTCTCCGGGTTTCAAATCGGCTCGCGTGCCGTGGAAGAATGACTGTGAAAGCAGGGTTGCAGCAGATGACATAAGATGACCCCGGAAGCGCTCGTTCACGCTGACAAGGCGATTGAATACACCATTCCAGGGCAAAGCACCTATCTCGGCTGCCGGCCCTTGGCTGCGGAAGTGTCAGTCGCGGCACGGTTGGTTGATGCGCAGCCCCAAAACCGCTGCCTTTTTTCGGTATGCTGTTCGGCGGCGTTTTACAGATTGGATCAGCCCGACGGAACATGAACCGAAAAGAGCGACGTGCGGCCAACAAGCGACGCGACGAGTCCGCAAGGAGGCCGAACGTGATTGCCTCGGCGGGCGTAAGTATTGTCGAGCTCGCCGCAGATGCAAGCCGTTCGTACAAGGTGGGTCGCATCAACGAAGCGCAAGAGACTTGCCGTCAGATTCTCGCGCGCGAGCCGGCACATGTGCAGAGCCTGAATCTTCTCGGCCTGATGGCGCAGGCATCCGGCGATCACCGGATCGCAGTGAAGATGTTCGCGAAAGCGATTGCTGCGGACGAGGTGAACGCCGCTTGCCATTACAATGTCGGCAATTCGTACCAGGCGCTGGGTGATCGCACCAAAGCGATCGCGCATTTCAGCAAAGCGCTTGCGTTCGGCATGGACGAGAAGGCCGTCGCCTTCATCCTCCAGAGTCCTGCCATCGCCACGTACGTACGACGGATTGCCGGCAAGTGGCCGCTACCGGTAACGAACCTCGAATTGTTCGGCACCGAAAGCATCCTCCCGCTTGCAAACGACCTCTTCCTCCGCTGTGCGATGGAAGCGACAACGCTGCGAAGCGTGCAACTTGAAGTGATATTGGGATATGCGCGGGCCGAGCTGCTGCGACTTGCAGGTGAACAGGGTGAAGATAGTGGCGAAATCGACGATGATGTAGTCGCCTTTGCCTGCGCACTCGCTCAGCAATGCTTCCTTGGCGAATATGTCTATGTACAGGCCGGAGCGGAAAGCAGACTTGCGAGCGTACTGCGCGATCGATTGCTGCAGGACCTGGCATCAGGGGCCGCCATAACTCCACTCAGACTGGCGGTCGCCGCGGCCT
>CAYVVB010000263.1:0-25541 GCA_964454955.1 uncultured Bradyrhizobium sp.
GGCTTCTCGCCAATTCTCTGATTGATCTGCACTTTATCCGGTGGCCCCAGATCGCCACAAGGTCAATCCGGCCACAGTTGGGAACATAATGCGCCCTTGTGGGAGAAAGTTGCGGCAAGTCAATGCCATCTGGCCGGCTCAAAGCGCGCCGCGAAGGTGCGGATTATCCGCTTCCGTAATCCAGTCGTCCGCAGCGGCCGAGCCCGCGAAGTTGCCGCAGCTCCGGTGCCCCGACCCGGCGCGGGAGAACAATTCGATCATTTTCGGCTCATTTCCCCCACCCAACAGCGTCAGCCGGTCCAGCATGCAGGCGATCGAGGCCCGTCTCGCCGGCAGGTTGTCGCCGCGACAGGTCCAGCCGGAGATCCTCAAGAAGGGATCGGCGACCTCCTTGAAAAAGCCGAGGCAGCCTCCCGCCCCGTCCCGACCATTCGAACGGCGAAGCAGCCCAACCATGCCGAATTTGCTGTCGATCACGCCCGCCGCCTCAAGGTCCCCGCCGGCCGGCATCCGCAAGGCGAGATCAGCAGGCGGAGGCAGTGCCGAATAGGCTTCGCCGCCCGGCCGGTAGATTTCGAGCTCGGCAACGGGGCGCTGGCCTCCGGCGGTCCACCGGAAGATGTCCTTGCGGCCGCCTGCGGCGTGCTGGAGGATGGCGTAAGCCACTGGTTTTTCGCCCGGATCGATCGAACTCAGGGCAAAGGCCGGGAGAGAGCGATCAGCCACCGTCCAGCCCGGCTTCGGCGCATCCTCGAGGGCAGCGATCTCCGGCAACTGGTCCCAGAAATGCACGGCCAGGATGGCGATCAGCGCCAAGGTGCCCACATAGGCGAACAGGCGCGCCACGGTCGCGCAGACTTCATCGCCAAAACTTGTCAGCGCGGGATGGATTTTGGTCGAAAAGGGGGAACTGATCGAATCGGCCCAAGAAGAGGATCGCGTCAAAGGCGGTCGCATCAAACGCCCGTGCGGCATGCTAACGTTGTGTTGTGGGCGTTTCTCGCATAGAAGCGCTGCCGCTTCCCTATGCGCTTCGGCCGAGGCGAGGCATTTTTCGTCGGAGAGTGAACGATGGGTTACAAAGTCGCAGTGGTCGGCGCGACCGGCAATGTCGGGCGGGAAATGCTCGGTATTCTGGACGAGCGCAAATTCCCCGCCGACGAGGTGGTGGCACTGGCGTCACGCCGCAGCGTCGGCGTCGAAGTCTCCTACGGCGACAAGACCCTCAAGGTCAAAGCGCTCGAGCACTACGATTTCTCCGATGTCGACATTTGTCTGATGTCGGCGGGCGGAGCGGTGTCCAAGGAATGGTCGCCCAAAATCGCCGCGGCCGGCGCAGTTGTGATCGACAATTCCTCCGCCTGGAGGATGGACCCGGACGTGCCGCTGATCGTGCCGGAAGTGAATGCTGATGCAGCCAGCGGCTTCACCAGGAAGAACATCATCGCCAATCCGAACTGCTCGACTGCGCAGCTCGTGGTCGCGCTGAAGCCCTTGCATGATGCGGCCACCATCAAGCGCGTTGTGGTCGCAACCTACCAGTCGGTTTCCGGCGCCGGCAAGGACGCAATGGACGAGCTTTTTTCGCAGACCAAGGCCGTCTACACCAATGACGAGCTGATCAATAAGAAATTCCCCAAGCGCATCGCCTTCAACGTCATCCCCGAGATCGACGTGTTCATGGAGGACGGCTACACGAAGGAAGAGTGGAAGATGATGGCGGAGACCAAGAAGATTCTTGATCCCAAAATCAAGCTGACCGCCACCTGCGTGCGCGTGCCGGTGTTCGTCGGCCATTCCGAGGCCGTCAACATCGAGTTCGAGAAGCCGATCACGCCCGACGAGGCGCGCGACATCCTGCGCAGGGCGCCGGGGTGCCTCGTCATCGACAAGCGGGAGCCCGGCGGCTACGTCACGCCCTACGAGGCGGCCGGCGAGGACGCGACCTATATCAGCCGCATCCGCGAAGATGCGACCGTCGAGAACGGCCTGGCGTTGTGGTGCGTGTCGGACAATCTGCGCAAAGGCGCGGCGCTGAACGCGGTGCAGATCGCGGAGTGCCTGATCAACCGCAAGCTGCTCACCGCCAAGAAAAAGGCGGCCTGAGAGTCGGGCAGAGGGCCGGAACCACATGTCCGATCAGCCGGCTCCCCGTCACGAGAATCCTGTGCTGAAGGGGATCGAGCGAGCCGTCGAAACCGTGGTGTTCAACAGCCGCTGGCTGATGGCGCCATTCTATGTCGGCCTCGTCGTCAGCCTCGCCGTGCTGTTTCTCAAATTCGTCAGCATGCTGTGGGAGTTCATGCTGCATGCGCCCGGCTCGAAGGAAGCCGACATTATCCTCGGCGTCCTGTCCCTGATCGACGTCGCGCTGGTCGGCAATCTGATCCTCATCGTGGTGTTCTCGGGATACGAGAACTTTGTCTCGCGGATCGATGCCGGTGGCCATCCGGATTGGCCCGCGTGGATGACCAAGGTCGGTTTTTCCGGGCTGAAGCAGAAGCTGCTCGCCTCCATCGTTGCGATCTCGGCGATCCAGGTGTTGAAGGCCTTCATGAACATCGACGTTGCTTTCGACGCCACCAGGATGACATGGCTGGTGGGCGTGCATCTGGTGTTCGTGACGTCGGCCCTGCTGTTGGCGCTGTCCGACCGCTATGCGGCGGACAAGGACGAGGAGTAGGAGCGCTGGACGCGAAACCCATCAACATTGTTGATTCGGTGCGAACGGTGGATTTCGCGCTCAACCCGCCCTACGGGAGCGGGTCACCCGCAGCGCTCGCAAATTCCTTCGCCTCTTTGTCGAGCACGAACAGCGAGCCCTCCGCGACGCCAAAATAGGCGCCGTGCAATTGCAGCCGGCCGCCCTCGACCTGCGCGCGGACGAATGGAAACGTCATGAGGTTCTCGAGACTGCGGAACACCGCCGCCTTCTCGATGCGCACGGTGAAATCCTGCATGGTCTCGTGGCTGCGCTGCTCGACCACTTCGCCCGGCTTGACGAACATGGCCATCCAGCGGCCGATGAAATCGCCGGGCGACAGCGGCTCGATCTTGTCGATGAAGGCGCGGATGCCGCCGCATTGGGCGTGACCCAGCACCACGATGTGCTTGATGTGCAGCACGTTGATTGCATATTCCAGCGCGGCTGAGACGCCATGTGCGCCGCCGTCCGGCTCATAGACCGGCACCAGGTTGGCGACGTTGCGCACCACGAACAGCTCGCCGGGACCGGCGTCGAAGATCACTTCCGGCGACACCCGGGAGTCGCAGCAGCCGATCACCATCACTTCAGGTGACTGGCCGCGCTCGGACAATTCGCGATAGCGGCTCTGTTCCGTGGGAAGCCGCTGCGACCGAAATGCGCGATAGCCCTCGAGCAGCCTTTTCGGGAACGAGATCATGCCATCCGCATAACCACAGGTGGCCAGCCGGAACAAGCCTTTCGAACAGGCAGGCAAGGTGATATCGGCTCGGTTCCAGGCCTTCGATGAAAACTCTGGATCAAAGGAACCGAGCCCATGACCCGTCCGCGCCGCAGCGTCTTGTTCATGCCGGGATCCAATGCGCGGGCGCTGGAGAAAGCGCGCAACCTCCCGGCCGACGGGCTCATCCTCGATCTGGAGGATTCGGTTGCGCCCGAGGCCAAGGCGAAGGCGCGCGAGCAGATCGCGCAGGCCGTTGCGGCCAAAGGCTTCGGCAAGCGCGAGGTCCTAGTCCGGATCAATGCCCTCGATACGCCCTGGTGGCGAGAGGACATCGCCATGGCGGCGCAGGCGCGTCCGGACGGCATTCTGGTGCCGAAGATTTCAAATGTCGCCGACCTCAAGAGCGTTGCCGCGCGTCTCGCGGAGATCGGCGCGGACGGCTCGCTTTCGGTCTGGGCGATGATCGAGACCGCGCGCTCGGTGTTGCACGCCGAAGAGCTTGCGGCGAGCGCGCGTGAGGCGAGGACGGGACTTGTCGGCTTTGTCTTCGGACCCAACGACGTTTCGCGAGAAACCCGGATCAAGATGCTGCCGGGACGCGCCACCATGATCCCGATGATCACTCATTGCATCCTGGCGGCACGGGCGTGCGGCATCGAGATTCTCGATGGGCCCTACAGCGACTTCTCCAATGTCGAAGGTTTCGCGGCGGAGTGCCGGCAGGCTCGCGATCTCGGGTTCGACGGCAAGACGCTGATCCATCCCGGCCAGATCGAGGCCTGCAATGCCATCTTTACGCCGCCCCCCGAAGAGGTGGCGCAGGCGCGCAGGATCATTGCGGCATTTGAGCTGCCCGAAAACGCCTCGCGGGGTGCGATCCAGCTTGACGGGCAGATGGTGGAGCGGCTGCACGCCGACATGGCCAAGCGCACCATCGCGATCGCCGATGCGATTGCCGCGATCGGTGCATGATACGCGCCAAAACCCTCATGGTGAGGAGGCGCGTCAGCGCCATCTGAAGCCCCGATGGTGGCCTCATCCTTCGAGACGCTTGCTCTGCAAGCTCCTCAGGATGAGGGGATAGGGCCGCTTGTATGCAGGAGTGATTAGGCCGCCTGTTTGAGCTGGTCGATCGTCGGCACGTTGAGGCAATAGTCCCTATAGTGCGCGGCGATGGTGCCGGCGGCGGCATCGCGGGCGCATTGCCGCTTGTGCCGGCACATCGCGCAGACGCGCTCCATGTCGTGATGGAGCAGCGGCTCTGCACTTGCGAGAGCGGCTTCGTCGATGCCAAGCGCCTTGAGCAGGGGCGGCAATTCGTCGGCGGCGTGCGGTCCCTGCCGAACCATCATGTCGAGATCGTCGGGAGAAACCTGCAAATCGTGGGCGATACGGTCGAACTCGCCTTGCTCGAGCTGGCGCATCTCGTTCATCTCGCGGCGACGCCTGAGCCACGCGCTGAATGTGTTGAGCAACAGCTCAAGACGCGGATACGGACTGCTGTATGCATTCATGGCACACCTCCATGTGACGATAGAGCACGGACGAAATGCAAGGGTATTGCGCTGGATCAAACGATTCGGCCGCTGCCCGCCTGCTCGTCAGTGCGAGCCAAATCGCTCCACGGCCCAGGCAAAAAGGCTGCCGGGACAAGGCGGCTGTTTGGCGCGGCCTTTAGGCGAAATGTGCAGCCCGATGATGTCGGGATTAACGGTCAGGCCCAAGAAATCCGATGGCTCGAAAAAGCGCTTCGGTTCGCAGTGCACCGCATAAAATGACGTCTTCGGCAGCGCATATTGCAGTTCGTTGTGGCGGGCGGCGAGCGCGGTGAGGGCGGCCGGGCCATAGATCGCCACGCGAATGTCGGAGGCGCGCTTCGACTTGCCGCTCAGGCGATGAAGCGCAAAGGTCAGGCGGTGCCGCAGCGCCATCCAATCCGGAGTCAGCTCGTCCTGTGCCATCAGCTTCTCGAAGGCGGTCACGAGCGGATCGTTCGGCGGCAAATAGAGCACCGAATTGCCGATCTGGCGCGGTCGCTCCCAGGCGAAATAGGGTTTTGCAGGATCAATCTCGACGGGCTTGAGCAGCAGCACGTCGGCATCGAGCCAGAGGCCGGCGCGTTGCGCCATCAGGCGCATGCGAAAGAAATCGCTGAACTGCAGGATGGTCCAATCGCGCCAGCTCCCGTCAGGTTGCGCGGGGCGCAACTTCTCTGCAAAGGCGTGCGACAGGATGGCCTCGGCCTCGGCGTTGCTCACGCCTTCGGGCAGCCCCGCGACCGGATCGAAACTGTAGACGGTGACCTTGTGCCCTGCCGCGACCTGCGACCTCAGACAGGTCTGCCGCAGTCGATCCAGCGGGCCATGCCAGAAGGTGGCGACGTCCGGCAGCATGCGTCACCTAACTACGCCGCGCGCTTCAAGCGAAACCAGCCCCGGACATAACCCGAGTCGCTCGCGTGGAGGAAACGCGTCAAACCAAAAGCGGGAAGCGGTCAGGCCCAAGCGCGCTCACGCTGGACCTTGGCCTCATAGGCGTCGATCGAGGCCTTTTTCTCCATGGTCAGCCCGATATCGTCGAGTCCGTTCATGAGGCAATGCTTGCGGAATGGGTCGATCTCGAACTTCACCTTGCCGCCGTCGGGGCCGCGGATCTCCTGGCTGGCGAGATCGACGGTCAGCGTTGCATTGGCGCCGCGTTCGGCGTCGTCGAACAGCTTTTCAAGATCTTCCGGTGAGACGCGGATCGGCAGAATCCCGTTCTTGAAACAGTTGTTATAGAAAATGTCGCCGAACGAGGTCGAGATCACGCATCGGATGCCGAAGTCGAGCAGGGCCCAAGGCGCGTGCTCGCGGCTCGAGCCGCAGCCGAAATTGTCGCCCGCAACCAGGATCTTGGCGTTGCGATAGGACGGCTTGTTGAGCACGAAATCCGGGTTCTCGCTGCCGTCGTCCTTGTAGCGCTGTTCCGAGAAGAGCCCCTTGCCAAGCCCCGTGCGCTTGATGGTCTTCAGGTACTGCTTGGGGATGATCATGTCGGTGTCGACGTTGATGATCTTCAGCGGCGCGGCGACGCCTTCCAGTGTGGTGAACTTTTCCATCAATGCAGTTCCCGGTCTCGTCAGGGCAGGCGTGTGGTTTATCGCGAACAGGGCCGATAATAAAGGCAGAAATGCCTGGATCAGCCTTCGTCGGCGCCGGCCTCGATATCGGCAATGTCGTCGTCGGAGAGCCCGAAATGATGGCCGATCTCATGGATCAGCACGTGACGGACGATGTCGCCCAGCGTCTCATCATGCTCGGCCCAATAGTCCAGGATCGGGCGGCGGTAGAGCCAGACCATATTCGGCAGGCGGGCGATGTCCTGATTGCTCTGGTGAGGCAGTCCGACGCCCTGGAACAGGCCTAGCAGGTCAAATTCGGTCTCGCACCCCATCTCGTCGAGCACCTCGTCAGTCGGAAAGTCGTCGACGCGGATGATCATGCCTTCGCAGAGGTCACGAAAGCCTTTGGGCAAGCGTTCAAACAGGGCGTGCGCCACCACTTCCATGTCGGCGAGGGAGGGCGCTTTCAGGGCGGTCCACATGGCTTCTGTTTAGCGCGCCTTTGGCTGCTCTGCATCCGGCTTTGTGACGGGGCTGGCTGGGACCGATCACCGATGCTAGAACATCTTAACGAAGGGACAAATCTGGATGGGCGCGATGACGCGATTCGGAGCGGCACTGTTGGTGGCCTTGGCGAGCGCCGTCGCTGTGCCGACGGCGCCGAGCCTGGCGGAAAGCGCGCGCTCCGGCGTTCAGCTCGCGCAGGCGACGCCGCCTGTTGAGCCAGCGCCGCGCCGCTTGCGCCGGCCGCCGGCTCGCTTGCGCGTTTACCCCAACTACGAAGGCGTGCCCGAGGTCTACCCGCGCTATTTCCCGGGGGCGAACGCGGTGCGCGAATGCAATGCCACCTATGTGCAGGAATTCCGCCCGAGCGGCACGGTGATCGTGCCGCGCATGACCTGCTACTGGCGGCCGGGCTAGCGCCCGCGGCCAGTCAACCCCAGTCCTTGAACTTCCAGGACTTCGCCACGAGCTTCCAGGCCGTCAGAGTTTCCTCACGCCACTGGGCGATCCGGGCGGGTGGCCAGTTGCTGAGGAGCTTTCGCTCCGGTGGCTCCTCCACCTTGTCGACGACAGGCTCGTGGATGCGACTGACGCGGCGGCGATGGTTCTGCCGCGTCGCTTCGCCGATCAAGTCGACGTATTGAGGCTTGTTGCCCATGGCTGATCCTTGCGCCGAAGACGCTCGCGGTCAGCCTCAGTTTGCCGTCGCTTGTTTAACGACTCCTTGCCAAAATACGTCGATTTAGGGAGAGCGGTGGGCGCTACCGCCAGTCCCTCACGTCAACGAAATGTCCGGCGATCGCCGCGGCCGCGGCCATGGCCGGGGAGACCAGGTGGGTGCGGCCCTTGAAGCCTTGGCGGCCCTCGAAATTGCGGTTCGAGGTCGAGGCGCAGCGCTCTTCCGGCTTCAATTTGTCGGGGTTCATGGCAAGGCACATCGAGCAGCCCGGCTCACGCCATTCGAACCCGGCCTTGATGAAGATCTTGTCGAGACCTTCGGCTTCGGCCTGTTCCTTCACGATGCCCGAGCCCGGTACCACCATCGCGTTGACATGGGCGCTCACGTTCTTGCCTTCGGCGATTTTCGCCGCGGCGCGCAGATCTTCGATGCGACCGTTGGTGCAGGAGCCGATGAACACGCGATCGAGCCTGATATCGGTGATCTTCGTGCCGGCCGTCAGCCCCATGTATTTCAGCGCGCGATGCTTTGAGAGCCGCTTGGCCTCGTCCGCAATCTTGTCGGGATCAGGCACCATGCCGGTGATCGACACGACGTCTTCGGGCGAGGTGCCCCAGGTGACGATTGGCGGCAGCTTTGCCGCATCCAGCCTGATCTCGTGGTCGAAAGGCGCGTTGTCGTCGGAGCGCAGCCGCTCCCAGTAACGCATTGCCGCATCCCAGTCGGCGCCCTTGGGCGCTTTGGGGCGGCCGCGCAGGAAGTCGAAGGCCTTTTCGTCGGGCGCGACCAGGCCGGCACGCGCGCCGCCTTCGATCGACATGTTGCAGACAGTCATGCGGCCTTCCATCGAGAGCGAACGGATCGCCTCGCCGGCATATTCCAGCACGTAGCCGGTGCCGCCCGCGGTGCCGATCTCGCCGATGATGGCGAGGATGATGTCCTTGGCCGTCACGCCCTCAGGCAATTTGCCGTCGACGCTGACGCGCATGTTTTTCGCTTTTTTCTGGATCAGCGTTTGCGTGGCGAGCACATGCTCCACCTCGGATGTGCCGATGCCGTGCGCCAACGCGCCGAACGCGCCGTGGGTCGAGGTGTGGCTGTCGCCGCAGACAATGGTGGTGCCCGGCAGGGTGAAGCCTTGTTCCGGGCCGATCACATGCACGATGCCCTGGCGCTTATCGAACTCGTTGTAATATTCGACGCCAAAGTCCCTCGCGTTGTCGGCCAGCGCCCGGATTTGCTCGATGCTTTCAGGGTCCGGATTGGGTTTGGTGCGATCGGTGGTCGGCACGTTGTGGTCGACCACTGCGAGCGTCTTCTCCGGTGCGTGCACCTTCCGTCCCGCAACCCTCAGGCCCTCAAAGGCCTGCGGCGAGGTCACCTCATGCACGAGATGGCGGTCGATGTAGATCAGGCAGGTGCCGTCTTCGGCCTCATGGACCAGATGGTCGTTCCAGATTTTGTCGTACAGCGTGGTCGGTTTGGACATGAGCGTAAGCTCCGGACAGGAATCTTGATGGGTCGGCAGGCGCGAAAACGCGCCGAAAAATGAGAGAAAAGCGCGGCGTCAGAACGCGCGCCTAAGCTTCGACGTCGCCGATGTCGCGAAGCGCCCGAAGAAGCGGCCGGGCAGGCGCGAGCGATCGTCGATCACGATAGGTGCGACGCGGGCGCTGGTCAGGCTGGTCGGGTTCAGGATCATTCGGTCCCTATATAACACGCGACTTTGGAAGCGCGATATGCGTCTGCCGCGAACGTCGCTGGACTCCTCTGTCATTCCGGGATGGTGCGATGGCACCAAACCCGGAATCTCGCGGCAACCTCTCGATTCCGGTTCGCTCGCTGTTGCGAGCGTCCCGGAACGACGTCCGCAGGGAGACAACAAAAAAGCGCGGAGCAAGCCCCGCGCTTTTGGATCGTGAGGAGATCCGGCCTTACTCGCCGACGGCGGTGGCGCGGTCCTGCTTCTCGACAATGCGGGCCGACTTGCCGCGCAGGCTGCGCAGGTAATAGAGCTTGGCGCGGCGCACCTTGCCGCGGCGCACAACCTTGATCGAGTCGATCATCGGCGACATCACCGGAAACACGCGCTCTACGCCTTCGCCATAGGAAATCTTGCGCACGGTGAAGCTTTCGTTGATGCCCCTGCCGGAGCGGCCGATGCAAACGCCCTCATAGGCCTGCACGCGGGTGCGGTCGCCTTCCACCACCTTGACGTTGACCACGACGGTGTCGCCGGGACCGAAATCGGGAATTTCCTTGCTGGCGGCAAGCTTGTCGAATTGCTCTTTTTCGAGCTGTTGAATCAGGTTCACGGCTAAATCTCCATCGGCGGCGCGCCCGGCGGCTTTCGGTAAAGCGCGGGCCTGCGCGGTCGTCCTACTATCCTGCGACTTCTCGGATTGGGCGCTCCTATAAGGCAAAGGCAGCCGTTTGTCACCCGTCTGTCGTGTTTTTTGTGCCGTCGCCCGAATGGTCCGTTCTGGTCCAAAGATCCGGCCGCCGGGCGCGGGTCAGCGCTTCGGCTTGCCCCCGCCGCCAAGCCGCGATCTTCGCATGATCGCCGGAGGTCAGCACCTCCGGGATCGCCCGACCCTCGAAAAGCTGCGGACGGGTGTACTGGGGGTATTCGAGTAAGGAGGTAGAAAAGCTTTCTTCCGCCGCCGATTCCGCCTTGCCCATCACCCCCGGCAGGAGCCGCACGCAGGCGTCGATCAGTGCCATGGCGGCAATCTCGCCGCCGGACAGCACATAATCGCCGATCGATATTTCTTCGAGGTTCCGCGCCTCGATCACGCGCTGGTCTATTCCCTCGAACCGGCCGCAGACGATCAGGGGACCGGGCCCCGCCGCAAGCTCTCTCACGAGGGACTGGGTCAATGGACGACCCCGCGGGCTCATCAACAGGTGCGGGCGGCTTGGGCCGACATTTGCTGCATCGATCGCGGCCGCCAGCACGTCAGCGCGCAGCACCATGCCCGGTCCGCCGCCCGCCGGCGTGTCATCGACGCTGCGATGGCGGTCAGTGGCGGAGTCGCGGATGTCGCGCGTCTCCAGGGCCCAGAGGCCCGCGGCCAGCGCTCTGCCGGCGAGACTGACGCCAAGCGGCCCCGGAAACATGTCCGGAAACAGCGTCAGCACGGTTGCGCGCCATATGTTGAGGGTCTCGGTCATCTGCATCCAGCTCAGGGCAGGACGGCCGTGAGATCAAGTCCCTGCATCAAGGCGGCCGCCTCGACTGCGCGGAGGAAATCGGCAAGCGGAAAGCGCGTCACCACGATCTTTTTCAGGTCGAGCAGGCCTTCGCTCGCGAGCGCGGCGAGCTGACTAGGGGCGGTGCGGTCGTACATGAACTGGCCGACCACCTCCCAGTCATTGGCCAGCATCTCGCGGAACGACAGTTCCAGCGGCACCTCTGCGCTGCCCATCAGCACCAGGCGTCCGCCGCGCTTGAGGGCGCGCAAGCTCGACAGCGTGGTCGATGTGCTCCTCGCGTTGCCCAAAAGATCGAGCGCGACATCAGCGCCGCCGCCGGCGGCGCGGCGGACGATTGCAAGATCATCGGCGCCTTCACCACTGACGACGGCCGGGATCACCCGCGGGCCAAACATTTCGCGCAATTGTTCGAGGGCGGCCTGCTTGCGCCCGATCGCCACGACGCGGCCGGCGCCCATCGCGACGGCCAGCATGACTGCGCCGGAGCCGAAATAGCCGGTCGCACCGTTGATGATGATGGTCTGGCCGCCGCGCAGGCCGCTGCGCTGCAGGCCACCGAACGGCACGATCAGTTTTGCGAGCCCAATCAACTCGGCTGCCGGCTTGTCGTCGAGGCCGGACAGTGGCGTCACGCAGGCTGCCGGCCAATGGGCGATCTCGGCGAATACGCCGTCACGCCAGCGGGCCTGCAGCGCGAGCGCTGCTTCCGTCGTGGCCATCGCCGTAAGCCCGATCAGGATTTGCGGCGGCTCGCGGTCGGGCACATCGCCGCGCAGATGCGGGCTCAGGAAGACCCGGTCGCCGCTCTGCACATGGGTGACGTTGTCGCCGGTCGCGATCACCTGCCCGATGGCATTGGTGCCGGGCACGAAGGGCATCGGCGGCAGGCTGTAGGGCACGCCGCCCGACAGCACCCGGTCCGTATAGGACAGCACCATGCCGGCCTCGACGCGGACCAGCACGCCATCGGCTGCGGGCTTCGGCGTCTCGACGTCGTCGAACCGCAAATCATTGTAGGCGTGCAGCCGCCAGGCTTTGTGGGTGTCGCGCATTGCCATTGATCCGATTTCCGTCGTCCCGGCCGAGCGAAAGCGCGTTGGCGGGGACGACATGTGGAGAGACTACGCCGCTGCGCCTGAGCTTGGCGAGTCAGGCGGCGTCGGGTCCGTCGTCCTCGACCTCCTGCGGCAAATCGATCACGACGCGCCCGCCGGCGATATCGACCGTCGGCACCACGGCATTGGAGAACGGCAGCAGCCTGGTCGGTGCGCCGTCCGGAGGCGCGATCTCCAGAATGTCGCCGGCGCCGAAATTATGGATGGCAGCCACGCGGCCGAGCGGTCGGTTCGCCGTGGTGACCGCGGCAAGCCCGATCAGGTCGGCGTGGTAATATTCGTCGTCGTCCGTCGCCGGCAATTTTTCGCGCGGGACGTACAGCTCTAGGCCGTTCAGCCGCTCGGCCTCGTCCCGCGTGGTGACGCCCTTCAGTTGCGCCACCAGATGACCCTTCGCCTCGCGCGCCTGCGACACTTCGAACTGGCGTGTGCCGTCCTTGGTCGAGAGCGGTCCGTAACGCCTCACCGCAAAGGGGTCTTCGGTGAAGGTCCAAAGCTTCACGGCGCCGCGCACGCCGTGCGCAGCGCCGATCCGGGCGACGCAGATCAGCGAGGCCGCGCCCATGGGCAGGCCTTACGCCGGCTTGGCTTCCGCCTTGGCCTTGCGCTCCTTGCGCGGCACGGCCTTTTCGGGGTTGTTGCGGACGGTGCGCTTGGCAACGCCCGCGGCATCGAGGAAGCGCATGACGCGGTCCGACGGCTGCGCGCCCTTCGCGAGCCAGGCCTTGACCTTCTCCATGTCGAGCTTCAG
Source organism: uncultured Bradyrhizobium sp. (assembly GCA_964454955.1). Lineage (GTDB taxonomy): Bacteria > Pseudomonadota > Alphaproteobacteria > Rhizobiales > Xanthobacteraceae > Bradyrhizobium. The sequence goes on from CAYVVB010000263.1 coordinate 12,797, forward strand.
CCGGCCTTCATTGTCCTTTGGCAGCAGCGGATTGAAGTAGCCGAGACGCTCGATGAAGCGGCCGTCGCGCGGAAAGCGCGAGTCGGCGGCGACGACGTGATAGACCGGACGCTTCTTGGTGCCCGCACGAGCGAGGCGGATGACGACTGACATTAGGTTCTCCTGTTAACTTCGAAAATCAGGTGGCGTTTCTTCCGTCATTGCGAGCGAAGCCAAGCAATCCAGAGTCTCGAATGCGGCTCTGGATTGCTTCGTCGCTTCGCTTCTCGCAATGACGAGAATCCTCATTTCTTCTTCCCTGGCGGGAGGCCGAGCCCGGGCAGGTTCGGCTTGCTGGAAAGGCCGGTGAGCCCCGGCAGGTTCGGCAGGCCCGTGCGCAAACCCGCAGGAAGATCCTTGGGCAGGTTGGGCAGGTCCTGTGGCAGACCGCCTCCGCCCTTCGCTTTCTCGGCAAGCGCCTTCATCTGGTCGGGCGAGGGCATTCCGCCGCCGCCAAAGCCCATCGCCTGCGCAATGCCGGCGAGCGGGCCGCGCTTGCCCGAGCCCATGGCCTTCATCACGTCGGCCATGTTCCGGTGCATCTTCAGGAGCTTGTTGACCTGCTCGACGCTCTGGCCGGAGCCGGCCGCAATGCGCTTCTTGCGGCTGGCTTTGAGAATATCCGGGTGACGCCGCTCGTCGCGGGTCATGGAGTCGATAATCGCGACCTGGCGCTTCAATATCTTGTCGTCGATGCCGGCGGCGGCGATCTGGTTCTTCATCTTGGCGATGCCGGGCATCATGCCCATCAGCCCGCTGATGCCGCCCATGCTCGCCATCTGGCTCAGCTGCTCGCGCATGTCGTTGAGGTCGAATTGCCCCTTGCGCATCCGCTCCGCGGTGCGTGCGGCCTTCTCCGCATCGATCGAGGCCGCGGCCCTCTCCACCAGCGACACCACGTCGCCCATGCCGAGGATGCGGCCGGCGATGCGGCTGGGGTGAAAATCTTCGAGCGCGTCGGTCTTTTCACCGGTGCCGATCAGCTTGATCGGCTTGCCGGTGACCGCGCGCATCGAGAGCGCCGCCCCGCCGCGGCCATCGCCGTCGACACGAGTCAGCACGATGCCGGTGAGCCCTACGCGATTATCGAAGGCGCGCGCGAGATTGACCGCATCCTGGCCGGTCAGCGCATCGGCGACCAGCAGAACTTCATGCGGGTTGGTGGCGTCTTTGATGGCGGCTGCTTCCGCCATCATCTCTTCATCCAGCGTCGTACGGCCGGCGGTGTCGAGCAGGACGACGTCGTAGCCGCCGAGCTTGGCCGCTTCCAGCGCCCGCCGCGCGATCTGGGCCGGCTGCTGTCCTTCCACGATCGGCAGCGTCGCGATGTCGAGATCGCGCCCGAGCACGGCGAGCTGTTCCATCGCCGCCGGGCGGTAGACGTCGAGCGATGCCATCAGCACCTTGCGCTTGTCGCGCTGCGTCATGCGGCGGGCGAGCTTTGCGGTGGTGGTGGTCTTGCCGGAGCCCTGCAGGCCGACCATCATGATCGGAACCGGGGGTACGGCGTTGAGGTCGATGGTCTGGCCATCGGAGCCGAGCGTATCGACCAGTTGATCGTGGACGATCTTGACCACCATCTGGCCGGGGGTCACCGACTTCACAACAGTGGCGCCGACCGCCTGCTCGCGGACCCTCTCGGTGAAGCTGCGCACCACTTCGAGCGCGACGTCGGCCTCCAGCAACGCGCGGCGCACCTCGCGCATCGCGGCGTCGACGTCCTTTTCGGTCAGCGCGCCGCGCCCGGTCAGCCGATCGAGAATGCCGTTAAGTTTTTCCGACAGATTGTCGAACAATGCCGTCTTCCCATGTTCCAAACACATTCGCGCCCGAGGGCGCACAGCGCTGTCGGGCGTTGACCTCCGGCCTCTTGGGACCGGGCGGCGGCTCGAAAAGATGACACTTTCCGATGAACGGCCGCGTTAAACCCCGGGAGGGCCGGAAAGTCAAGGAAACTTGCCGGGATGTGGGATTTCCGTACCGATTTGGCTACCGCTCGGCCACTCGCCGAAAAGCCCTTTTTTGCGTAAATCGAGGCGAAATGACCCGCCGCATCAAAATCTATTCCGGGCCCAAGTCCGATCATTTCGACGGAGAGCATTTTTTTGATCCTGACGGGGCGCCGCCGAAGGCCTTGCGGGAGGTGCTGCGCTGGCAGTTCGGCGGCCGCCGCAACCGTGCGAAATGGCCGAAATGGATCGACAGTCCTTTTTCGGATACGCCGCCGCAGCGTGTCGATGGCGGAAAGGTTCGCCTCTCCTTTGTCGGCCATGCGAGCTGGCTGATTCAGGCGTCAGGCCTGAACATTCTGGTCGATCCGGTGTGGTCGATGCGGGCCTCACCCTTTGTCCGCGCGGGGCCGCGGCGACACAACCCTCCCGGCATTGCGTTTGAGGCGCTGCCGCCCATCGATGTCGTACTGGTGTCGCACGGCCACTACGACCACCTCGATGTCGCAACACTATCGCGGCTCGCCAGAACATTCGCGCCGCGCGTGATCACCCCACTCGGCAACGACCTCATCATGCAAGCGGCTGATGCAGCGATCAAGGCGAACGGCTTCGATTGGCACGACCGCGTCGAACTGGGCGGCGAAGTTGCGGTGACACTGGTGCCGACGCGGCACTGGTCGGCACGCGGGCTGTTCGACCGCAATCGTGCGCTGTGGGCGAGCTTCGTCCTGGAGACGCCGGCGGGCAAAATCTACGTCGTCTGCGATTCCGGCTATGGCGACGGCAAACATTTCCGCAGCGTCGCGGAAGCGCATGGGCGGCTCCGGCTCGCGATCCTGCCGATCGGCGCCTATGAGCCGCGCTGGTTCATGCGCGACCAGCACATGAATCCCTCGGACGCGGTGAAGGCACTTTGCGATTGTGCCGCCGAGCAGGCGCTGGCCCATCACCACGGCACGTTCCAGCTTACGGACGAAGCAATCGACGCGCCGGCGCTGGCCCTTGCCGAGGCGCTGGATGAAGTCGGGATCCCGCGCGAGCGCTTTGCCGTGCTCAAACCCGGACAAGTGTGGGAGATTTGATCCTGTCGCTCCGGACGAGAGAGCGCCGGGCCGGGACGACAGCTACTGCGCCGCCGCCTTGATCGCCCAGGAGACGTTCACAGTCACGGACAACGTCTCCTCGCCCGGTGCAACCGGCGTCGATGTCTGCATCGGCATCGCTGCCGGGGCCATCATCTTGGCCCGAAACACCGGCGCCGGGGCGCCGCCCTCGGCGATGGAAAGCGGCGTGCCGAGGCTCACGCCGGCGGCCCTGGCATAGATCTCGGCCTTGCGCCTTGCGTCCGCGAATGCCTTTTCCCGGGCCTCATCGAGCAGTTTGGACGCATGCTCAACCGTGAAGCCGACATTGCCGATGTCGTTGGCGCCGGCACTGACCAGCCCATCGATCACGCTCGAAACCTTGCTCACGTCGTGAAGCTTGACGCTCACCCGGTTGCTGGCGCGGAAGCCTGTGATTGCCGAGGGGCCGGAACGGTTCGCCGCGTATTGCGGCTGCAGCGACAGCCGGGAGGTCTGAAAATCCTTGTCCTCCAGGCCTGCGCTTTTCAGCGCCGCGATCGCTTTGGCCATCGCCGCATTGTTGGCCTCCGAAGCCTCGCGCGCGGTCCTGCCGTCGGAGGCAACACCGGCGTCAAGCTGTGCAAGATCCGGCGTCACCGGGATCGAGGCTTCGCCCGTGACCGAAATCGCGGGCGGGAGGTCGTACTGGGCCAATGCGGGGGCGCCTGGCAGGAAGGCGGCTGCGACAACGGCAGCCGTCGCAAAGCCGTACTTGATCGCGTTCATTTCAGCGGCACATAGACGTTGATCACCAATTTATCTTCGGCGGTCTTCAGGGGATCGGTGGTGTATTCCTCGATAAAGGTGTCCTTGGCTTCCAGCTTCTTCTCGTCGAGGTGATTGGTGATCGCCTCATAGGTGTTGTCCATGTTGTCGTAGGAGCCGCGATGGACGAATTTCAACGCCTTGCCCTCCGGCGACTTGCCCATGCTCATGTCCTTGCCGAGATTTTTCGGGTCCTGATCGACCGGGACTTCGACGAGAAAGGTGAAACCGCTATCGTCCGTGGAGGTGTAGACAATCATGGGATTGCCCGATGGCTTGATCCCCTGCTTATCGAGCTGGGTCTCCACGGCTTTGAGCGAATCGATCAGCGTGTCGAAGGCTGTATCCCAATTGGCGCTGCCCTTGGCGATGACGACCTTCTTGGCATCGAGATTGATCTCTTCGCCGAACGGATCGGCAGTCTGCACGGCAGCGCCGGGCGCTGGCGTCTGAGCGGCGGCCGGCGGGCTTGCGGGCGCAGGCGAGGGGCTTGCAGCGGGCGCCGGACTTGCAACCGGGGCTGGGCTCGCGCCTGGCGACGGGCTCGGGGAAACGGCGGGCGCTGGTGTTGCGGGCAGCGACTGCGCCAGCGCCTGGCCTGCCCCCAGTGCCAGCAGGGCCGGCGCCAACGCCGCCAGAACGAGGCGAAACATGCGGAAACTCATTCGGTATTCTCCAGAACCGGCAAACGGGCCGTCGCAGCACGTTTGTCTAACACGGCAAACTGCGCTTCGTCCCATAACAGATGGGTCATCGGCCCTGCGGGCTGGTCAATGGCTCACCACTCGCCATATAAGACGGGCACAAATTGGATATTTTCATGAGCGCGCTCGCCAACCACGCCTTCGCCAAGATGAACGGGATCGGCAACGAGATCGTCGTCGTCGACCTGCGCGACGCGAAGGGCACCGCGACGCCCGCCGACGCTCGCGCGGTGGCCGCGCATGTCCCCTATGACCAGCTGATGGTGCTCGAGAGGCCGCGCCTCGAGGGCACCGAGGCCTTTATCCGCATCTACAACAATGACGGTTCCGAAGCCGGCGCCTGCGGCAACGGCATGCGATGCGTGGTGCGTCGGCTGTTCGAGGCGACCGGGCAGACATCCGCTGCGTTCGAGACGAAGGCCGGGCTGTTGAACTGCTGGCAGGGGTCCTCGCCCGGGCTTTACACTGTCGATATGGGCGCGCCGAAGTTCGGCTGGCAGGACATTCCGCTTGCCGAGGAGTTTCGCGACACGCGCTACATCGAATTGCAGATCGGGCCGATCGATGCGCCGCTACTCCATTCGCCGTCGGTCGTCAGCATGGGCAATCCACATGCGATCTTCTGGGTCGACGACGTCAACGCCTATGATCTCGGCCGCTTCGGCCCGCTCCTGGAAAACCATCCGATCTTTCCCGAGCGCGCCAACATCACGCTGGCTCATATCGTCGACCGCGATCACATCACCATTCGCACGTGGGAGCGTGGAGCGGGGCTGACAAAGGCCTGCGGCTCGGCGGCCTGCGCCACCGCGGTTGCGGCGGCCCGACTCAAGCGCGTCAACCGGGTCGTGGACATCGCGCTGCCCGGGGGCGATCTCTCGATCGAATGGCGCGAGCGTGACGATCACGTGCTGATGACCGGTACGGCGACCTTCGAATATGAGGGACGGTTCGACCCGGCGCTGTTCGCGAACGTGGCGTGAGTCCGATGGGCGTCGAGGTCATCACTTTCGGCTGTCGCCTCAATGCCTTCGAGTCCGAGGTCATCGCTCGCGAGGCGGAGGGGGCCGGGCTCTCCGATACCATCGTTATCAACAGCTGTGCGGTGACCAACGAGGCCGTGGCGCAGGCGCGGCAATCGATCCGGCGGCTGAGGCGCGAGCGCCCCGATGCACGGATCGTCGTCACCGGCTGCGCGGCGCAGACGCAGGCGCAGATGTTCGCTCGCATGGGCGAGGTCGATCGCGTCATCGGCAACGACGACAAGATGCGGAGTGAGGCCTGGCGCAAGGCGCGTGCAGCCTTCGATGTCGCGGCAGGCGAGAAGATCGCAGTCAGCGACATCATGGTCGTCAAGGACATGGCGCCGCACCTGCTCGATGGTTTCCAGAGCGCCCTGCCGCGGGTGTTCGTGCAAGTGCAGAACGGCTGCGATCATCGTTGCACCTTCTGCATCATCCCGTTCGGCCGCGGCAATTCACGCTCGATGCCGATGGGCGCCGTCGTCGAGCAGGTGCGTGCGCTCGTCGAACGCGGCCATGCCGAGATCGTGCTCACCGGCGTCGATCTCACGAGCTACGGCGCCGATCTGCCGGGCGCACCGAAGCTGGGCCAGCTCGCCAGGCAAATCCTCCGGCATGTGCCGGAGCTGCAGCGGCTGCGGATGTCATCGATCGATTCGGTGGAGGCGGATGCCGATCTGCTCGACGTCATCGCCAATGACGAACGGCTGATGCCGCATCTGCACCTGTCGCTGCAATCGGGCGATGATTTGATTCTCAAGCGCATGAAGCGCCGTCACTCACGCGCGGATGCGATAGGCTTTTGCGCACAGGTGCGCCGCTTGCGCCCCGATATCGCGCTCGGCGCCGACATCATCGCGGGCTTTCCGACCGAAACCGAAGAGGCTTTCGCGCGCTCGCTCGACCTGGTCGAGGAGTGCGGGCTGACCTTTCTGCACGTCTTTCCCTATTCGCCGCGCCCCGGCACGCCGGCCGCGCGCATGCCGCAGGTGTCGAGCGGGACGATCAAGGAGCGCGCCCGGCGTCTGCGGGCGGCGGGTGAGGCGGCGCTGCGACGGCGGCTGGAGTCGGAAATCGGCGCGACGCGCGATGTGCTGATCGAAAGCGCGACGCTGGGGCGGACTGAACACTATCTGCCGGTTGCAATTTCCGGCAAGGCGCCGGGTGCGGTGCGTCGGCTCGCGATCGTTGGCCATGATGGCATGCGACTGCTGGCCTAGAACTCCCCTGTCGTCGCCCGGCTTGATCGGGCGACCCAGTTCGCTGCGGCCTATTGAGGAATCTCCAACGTCTCCGGAATACTGGATCGTCCGCGTTCGCGGATGATGACGGCCGGGGTTGCAGCACTACTCCCCCCTCCAACCGCAGGCGCGCAGCCGTTCATGCATATGACCCGGTGCCGGCGCGGTGACGCGCACCGGGTCCTTGTTCTTTGAAATCGGAATCACCAGTTCGCGGGAATGCAGATGCAGCCGCGGCTCGCCGAAGCGCGGGCCATTGCCGTAAATGTTGTCGCCGACAATGGGCCAGCCCTGGGCCGAGGCATGCACGCGCAATTGGTGAGTGCGGCCGGTCACCGGTTCCATCGCGAGCCAGGCCAGGCCGTCGGCCCGGCCCAGCACCTTCCATCTGGTGATGGCCGGCTGACCGTTCGGATCCGGTTTCTGCCACCAGCCGCGCTCTTCATTCAGCCGGCCGAGCGGCAGATCGATAATGCCCTCGTCCTCGGCGGGTCCGCCTTCAACGACAGCCCAATAGGTTTTGGCAATCCGGCCATGTTTGAACAAAAGCCCAAGCGACGCCGTTGCCTTGCGATGCCGGCCCAGGATGAGGCAGCCCGAGGTGTCCTTGTCGAGCCGATGGGCGAGCACCGGCGGCCGCGGCAGTCCGAAGCGCAGCGCGTCGAAAGACGTTTCCAGATTCGCGCCGCCCTTGGGTCCGCGATGGACCGGCAGGCCGGCCGGCTTGTCGATGACCAGCATCAGCCCGTCGCGATGGAGTACGCGCGCCTGGATTTCTTCGGCCGTCAGTTCGGGGACATCCATGAAAAGCACAAGACTTTTGTTTGTGACCGGGAACGGCTAACACACCCACCATGAACGACACCACCACAGAAACACCCAAACTGAGCTGGTGGCGGCGGCTCTCCAACGGGCTGAAGCGCACTTCCGCCTCGCTTGGATCGGCGGTCGCCGACCTCGTCACCAAGCGCAAGCTCGACCGCGCGATGCTCGACGACATCGAGGACGTGCTGTTGCGTGCCGATCTGGGAACCGAGGTCGCCGCCCGCATTGCCGATGCGGTCGGGAGCGGTCGCTATGACAAGGCGATCAGCGCCGATGAGGTGAAGAACGTCGTGGCGTCGGAGGTCGAAAAAGTGCTCGCGCCGGTCGCAAAACCGCTTGTCATCGATGCGGCGAAGAAGCCGTTCGTGATCCTGGTGGTAGGGGTCAATGGCTCGGGCAAGACCACCACCATAGGCAAGCTCGCAGCGAAATTGTCCGCCGAAGGCCGCAGCGTGATGCTCGCCGCGGGTGACACCTTTCGCGCTGCCGCGATCGAGCAGCTGAAAATCTGGGGCGAGCGCACCAGATCGCCGGTGATTGCGGGGGCCCAGGGTTCGGACTCGGCGAGCCTCGCCTTCACTGCGCTGAGCGCCGCAAGGGAGCAGCAGCGCGACGTGCTCCTGATCGATACCGCGGGCCGGCTGCAAAACAAGGCCGAGCTGATGAACGAATTGGAAAAGGTCGTGCGCGTCATCAGGAAGATCGATGGTACGGCGCCGCATGCGGTGCTGCTGGTGCTGGATGCCACCGTCGGCCAGAACGCGCTGTCGCAGGTCGAGGCCTTTCACCGCACAGCCGGCGTGACCGGCCTCGTGATGACGAAGCTCGACGGCACTGCGCGTGGCGGCATTTTGGTGGCGCTCGCCGAAAAGCACAAATTGCCGGTCCATTTTATCGGCGTCGGCGAGGGCGTCGATGATCTCGCGCCATTCACCGCCCAGGATTTTGCCAGGGCAATCGCAGGGATCGAAGGTTAGATTCTTTGCGCTCCGCTCGTGCGGGGCATCGACGCCGCCGCCCGAGGGCCGAGGAATGGCGGCGCTTTCGAACACCGATCTCCGGCTCGGCGGCTTTCGACCGCAACAGAAGGCACGACATGGATAAGACTCAGCCGCACCCCCTGTTCAAGCTGGCGACCGAGCTCGGCCCGCTCTTGGTGTTTTTCATCGTCAACGCCAAATTCCACCTGTTTGCCGCGACCGGCGCCTTCATGGTCGCGATCGTCGCGGCGATGGCGGCATCGTATTTTGTCACCCGCCACGTGCCTGTCATGGCGCTGGTCACCGGGATTGTCGTGCTGGTGTTCGGCACGCTGACCCTGGTGCTGCATGACGAGACCTTCATCAAGGTCAAGCCGACCATCATTTATGGCCTGTTTGCCGCCGTGCTCGGCGGGGGCCTTCTGTTCGGCCGCTCCTTCATCGCCATCATGTTCGACCAGATGTTCAATCTGACGCCGCGCGGCTGGCGGGTACTCACCGCGCGCTGGGCATTGTTCTTTCTGGGCATGGCGCTGCTGAACGAGGCGATCTGGCGCACCCAGAGCACCGACTTCTGGGTGGCGTTCAAGGCCTTCGGCGTGATCCCGCTGACCATGGGGTTTGCGATCACGCAGATGCCGCTGATCAAGCGCTATCACGCGGAGCCGGTTTCGCTGGAGGCCAGCGACGCCGAAGCGGGCGACGTGAGTAAGGGTTAGCTCGTCATTCCGGGGCGATGCGTCAGCATCGAACCCGGAATGACGAAACCAAATCAGCTTCCCGCGTTGGCCGCCTTGTCGATCTCGCTCCTGAGCACGCCGTTGATGTTGTCAGGCGTGATCGGGCCGACCAGCTTGTAGGCGATCCTGCCATCGCGGCCGATGATGAACGTCTCCGGCACGCCATAGACGCCCCACTCGATCGCGGCGCGGCCGTTGCCGTCGACACCGACGGCCGCGAACGGGTTGCCGTAGCGGCCGAGAAAGCGCCGGGCGTTGTCGGGCGCGTCCTTGTAGTTGATGCCGATGAGGTGCAGCCGGTCGTCCTTGGCAAGCTCGACCAGAAGCGGCGCCTCGTCGTGGCAGGGCACGCACCATGATGCCCAGACGTTGACGACACTGATCTTGCCCTTGAAGGCCGTGGGATCGAGCCCCGGCACCTGTGCGCCGTTGTCCAGGAGGCCTTGCAGCGGCGGCAGCGCCGTCTGTGGGGCCGGGTGGCCGATCAGAGCGGAAGGAATCCGCGACGGATCGCCGTCGCCGAGCCGGAACCAGAACAGTGCGGCCAGCGCCATGAAGGCGACCAGCGGCAGCGCCATCAGCCAGGAGCGGCGCTGGGTTGGGGCTTCGGAGGTGATCTGCTCGCTCATTTCATCTCCGTTGCGCTGCGCCCGGAACGTCGCACGACGCCGCTTTCCTCGAGTTCACGCAAACGCCGCTTTTGGCTGCGGTAGTCGATGGTGATCCAGGCGATCAGCAGCGTGACCACCAGGGCGGCGGCCAGATAGGAGGTCACGATAAAGGAGGCGTAGGGACCGAGCGACATCTTGCGTTACGCCGGTTGGGAGGCGGGCGAAGCCGCGCCGATGTCGTTTGAGGCGGAGCGTGCCTGCATCATCTGCAGGGCGCGGACACGCCGCCGCAGGATTTCGTTGCGCATCGCGGCCACATGCAGCGTGACGAACAGCAGCGTGAAGCCGACTGCCATCACCAGGAGTGGAATCAGGAAGGCGCGGTCGAGCGTTGACCCGCCCGCACGGAAGACCGATGCGGGCTGGTGCAGCGTGTTCCACCAGTCGACCGAGAATTTGATAATCGGCAGGTTCAGCGCCCCGACCAGGGTCAGCACCGCGGCGGCGCGCGCGGCCCGCGAGGGGTCTTCCACCGCACGCCACAGCGCCATCAGCCCGAGATACATCAAGAACAGGATCAGCACGGAGGTCAGCCGTGCATCCCATTCCCAATAGGTGCCCCACATCGGACGGCCCCACAGCGAGCCCGTCACCAGCGCAAGAAAGGTGAAGCTGGCCCCGATCGGCGCGGCGGCCTTGGCGGCAACATCGGCCAGTGGATGCCGCCACACCAGAGTGCCCAGCGCGGACGCGCTCATGACGGCCCAGACGAACATCGACAGCCAGGCATTCGGGACGTGGATGAACATGATCTTGACTGTTGCGCCCTGCTGGTAGTCGTCCGGCGCGGCTGCCGAGAGATAGAGGCCGACGGCGAGCACGATGACGGTTCCCGCTGCCAGGTACGGCAGCAGCCGCGCCGTCAGCGACAGGAACTTGCTCGGGTTGGCGAGGTCGATCAGCGTCATGGCATCCGTTTAGTAACGATAGCCCTGGCAGGCTATCAGCATAAGGTCGCTCGGCAAGATTTGATCGGTATCAATCCGGCCCAACCGATCCAGCCGGGTCAATCCAAGCCGTGCCGCAGGCTTGCGGCGGCGGCGAACGGCCCGACCACGAAACTCATCAGCGACAGCGCGCACAGGATCGAAAATGGTGCGCCGAACGAAGATGGGCCGGCGATTGCGGCTTGCGAAGCGGCGACGCCGAAAATCAGCACCGGAATCGACAGGGGCAGCACCAGGACGGCGAGCAGCAGGCCTCCCCGATGCAGCGTCACTGCAAGCGCCGCCCCGATCATGCCCGTGAAGGTGAGCGCGGGAGTCCCCGCCAGCAACGTCAGGGCGACCGCTCCAGTTGCGGGCATGTCGAGATTGAGCAGGAGTCCCAGCACCGGGGTTGCCACGACCAAGGGCAGGCCCGCGGCCAGCCAATGCGCCAACGCCTTGCCAGCGCACGCAAACTCCAGGGGGACCCGACCCATCACGATCAAATCGAGCGAGCCGTCCTCTGAATCGGCCATGAATAGCCGGTCGAGGGTGAGCAGGCTCGCCAGCAGTGCGCCCAGCCAGAGGATCGCCGGTCCCAGTCGCGTCAGGAGGGCGAGGTCGGGGCCGACCGCAAACGGCATCAGCACAACCACCGTGAGAAAGAACAACACGCCGATCAGCGCGCCACCGCCGACGCGCAGGGCGATGCTGATGTCTCGCCGGATCAGGGCGGCCAGCGCGGTCATGGTTTGCCTCCTATCCGCAACTCATTCGCCGGCAGCCCAAGGGAGCCGTGGGTTGCCGCCACGATCAGGCCGCCTCGCGCCAGATGGTCACGCATCAGGCCGGCCACCATGGCCTGGCCGCCTGCATCCAGCGCGGTGGTCGGCTCGTCCAGCAGCCAGACCGGCCGTCTCACCGTCAGCAATCGGGCGAGGGACAGGCGGCGCCGCTGCCCGGCCGAAAGATAGGCCGCCGGCAAATGCGCGGCGTGATCGAGCCCGACCGCGTTTAGGCTTTCGGTCGCGTCACAAATCTCGCCGCCCAGAAAATCGCGCCAGAAGCACAGGTTTTCCAGCACGCTGAGCGCAGGCTTCAGCGCGTCACGGTGGCCGACATAGTGGGCCTGTTCGCTCAGCGTTAGTTCAGTATCGCCGCCTTCGAGCGTGAGCGCGCCGCCGGCCGGCGCGAGAAGTCCTGCGATCAGCCGCAGGAGGGAGGTCTTGCCCGAGCCATTGCGACCGGTCACTGCCAGGAGTTCGCCGGCAGATGTCTCGAAATCAAGATCGGAAAATACGTCGCGCCCGCCGCGCACGCAGTTCAGCCTGCTTGCCAAAAGCCGCATTGTGCCTCTTCGCGAGCCCTCGAAATCCCAGTCGAAATCTTGGGGAGTAGCGCGGCGGAATTCATAGGTGCGATCCCGCTGCAGGATGATTGTCGGTGTGGCGGTGACGTTAGAAAGCTTCTATAAGCCCGAACTTAACGCAGCATGCAATTATCGCTGCGACCCACCGGGCCAGCTCCGGCCTACGGTGTTATAATACCCCAAAAACTGGGTATAACGGACAACTGGGATTTCCTCGCATGACCTCTCTCGACAGTTTCAAATGCCAGAAGACCCTCAAGGTCGGCGGCAAGACCTATCTCTATTACAGCCTGCCCGCCGCGGAGAAAAATGGTCTGAAGGGGATTTCGAAGCTGCCCTACTCGATGAAGGTGCTGCTGGAGAACCTCCTGCGCAATGAAGACGGCC
>CAYVVB010000264.1:0-20644 GCA_964454955.1 uncultured Bradyrhizobium sp.
GAATCGTTGGGCTGGTTCAACCGCAACGAGGCGCGACGCTGCGCGATTTTCCGCTGAAGCTCCTGCTGTTCGGCAGACAGCAGGTTTCCGACATAGACAGAGATCAGAAGCGAGGCAGCCGCCGCCAGCGCTGTGCCGAGCAGCGTCATCCGCAGCAGTCGTGCAACGTCCACGGGACCACCGGCACTGCCGGTCAGCCGCTGCTCGAACAGCTCGATCGGTGTCGCTGGATGCTCCGCCTCGGAGCTCGCGACAAGCCCTGCAACCGAAGCGGCACCGCAATCGGCCGCAAAGTCGAGCAGCGGCTGGATCTTCTGTCTTGAGGTCGCAGCGATCGCCACGGCGATCCGCTCGTTCTCGATCGGAACCGGAGCCGCGATACCGAACAGCGCCTCGCTCGCCACCCAGGGCGTCAGCCGGTCAATCTGCGCGCGAACCATTCCGTCAACGAAATCGGCGGCCTGCTTGGGGAAATCCACCGTGCGTAACAGCACATTGTCCGGGCGCATCATGATATCGATCCGGCTGCCGCGCAGCGCCGCGCGCCAGGCTTCGGGCAGTCCCGGCTCGGGGCGTCCGTAAGCAAGCCGGAACTCGGCCTGCGGCAGGATCGGCCCCTTCCGTCCCGATACCACGCGCGCGGCGAAGCAATTGGCATCGCCCTCCACCAACTGGATACGCTGCTGAGGCACGATTCGTGACGCAACCGCACGAATCGCGGCGGTAACCGCCACGATCCACACCTCGAACAGCTCTTTCAGCTCCGATATCATCACGAGTCAAAACTCCAGACGTGCCCGCGGCTTTACGATCACATTGCTCTGCCATGACAGAACGCTGTAAGGGCTCTCTTTGCTACGCAGGCCGATGACGACTTCGGATGTGCTCACGCGGCCGTTGGCAAGGCGAACCTTCACGAGGACTCGATAGGCTTGGCTCTTTTGCTCCGTCGCATTGTCCTTCGCGCCGCCCAGCGCAGCCGCGATCGCGGTAGCGTCGTTCGCAAGCGCGCCGCGGTCATTCAGGAATTGCTTCAAGGTCAGCGGCGTCATGCCGGGTAGTGCCGCGATCACTTCCGGCGCGGCGACCAGCACATCCACGCCGGAGGCGCCGCTGAACACGGTGACGAAGGGCAGCGCACGTTCGACCAGTGCCGGCGAGAGCCCGAGCACGAGCCCCAGCTCGTTGACATGCGCGAATGGCGCCTGCCGCGGCGAATAGGAGCGCCCCGCGGCGCGATAGAGTGCGTCCTCCTTGGCGCCGTCCCCCGAATCTGGCTTGGTCCGCCAGGCGACGATACGATCGGCGCCCTCCTTCGCGTCATCCTGGCTCGCGCCGAGCACGGCCAGAAGGCCCGCAAGAAGCTCCTTGGGTGCTGCATTGAGATCGACCCGCGCCGCCTCCGTCACGAAGGACACCGCAAGATCGGCACCGTTGAGCCGGACGTGAAACTCACCTTGTGAGGGGCGAGCTTCCTCCCCACCCAGCCGCAACCGATAGGCCGCAAGCTCCACGCCGGCTGAGACCAGCGCCTCGGTCTGCAGCGCGCTGTCGTTGAGAGCGAGTGCGCGCGCCGAATTGGAAAGATAGACGGAGAAGATGACGGCAAGCAGCGCCAGCGTCGCAAGCAACCACAGCACGGCGACGACGACGAAGCCCTGTTCCGATGAAGCCGCAGCATTGCTCCGGATTGCTCCGGCCATCATGAGCCACCCAGTTTGCGCGGGCCCGCCACAGCGCTGCCGTCATCCTTCGCGCCGTCCTTTGCATCGTCTGGTGCGCCGTCGGACTTGGCAGCGGTCGCAGGTGCATCGACGTGAACCGGCGTGACCGTCGATACCGAAAGGATATTCCCGCTTCGCGCGTCGCGAACCGTCAGTCTGATCGCAGAAGGCAGCCTGTCGGCATCGCGCCACTCGTCGTGAAACACCGCGTCCGGACCCGCATAGGCGAAGACCAGGCGCAGCGGCGCGCGCAACAGCACCACGGGATCTGAGAGATGAAGTTGCTCCGATGGCGAGGCTCCCAGCGGGATGGGAGCAAATGCGCCGCGCGAGCGCACCGTGACGAGATGCCCCTGATCGGTGGTTTCTCCGATCCGCACCAAGTCGAGCCCGACGCCGGCATTAGGGCCCAGCGCCGTGCGCACGAAGGTCACCCAGAGCGCCGAGCCCTCGAACAGAGGCTTACGCATGTCGCGGCTGGGCGGGACGTATTCGGCGGCAGCGAGGTCGGCGGCGATCCGCTGCATGGCAGTTCCGACCAGTTCGCTGTTCTGGATACGGTCGATGCCGCGATTCCAGTTTGGCAGAAACTGTGCAGTGAGAGTGGCGAGCGCCGACAGCACGAGACCGGTGAGCGCCAGCGCGACCAGCGCCTCGATGAGCGTAAAGCCGGCCTCACCGTCTTGTTCGTTGGTGCGAGCCATCACTGGTGCGGCCTCTGCATCAGGCGGATGGTTGCGAGATCGACCGCCCCGCCACTCGGCGAGCGGACGTGGATCTTGACGAGTTCCGGGACCCATGCGACGTCGGCGTCGCCAGGATCCCAGCTACCCCCGACAGGTGCGATGTCGACCTGCCAACGATAGCCGCGGAGCTGCCCCGCAAGGCTTCCCGGCGCAATGTCCTTGCGCGGCCATGCGGCGGTCGTCAGCACCGTCTGCGCCGTCTGAATCAGCGCAACGTGATTTTCCAGCGCCCGCACGCCGCGGGCGTTGGTCGACATCACCGATCCGATCGCAACGATCGACACCGCCACGATCGCAAGGGCGACCAGCACCTCGAGGATGGTGAATCCGGCATCCGGCCGGTCGATCGGCGAGCCTTTAATGGGCGACAATTTCGATCCTTCCCGTCAGCCAGTTGACGCGAATTTCGTAAGCCGTATCGAGGCGCGCCAGCGTGATAGCGCCACCGCAGGACATGCCATCGCCGAAAAAGCTGATGGTGGACAGCGCTGCGCGCCGCCGGCAAGTCCGCGGCAGCAGCGCATCGAAGCGCACGTCGTCGGGAATGCGGATTGTCTGTGCAGTAGCGCCGGATCGGATCGCGTGCGACGGCGTATCGACCAACGTGGAAACGTCTGTGTCCTGCCTTATCGCAGCGTTACGATCGGCCTTGAGCAAGGTCGCGGCCTCGAGCGCGTAGGCCTGCAGCCTCGAGCGCGAGGTATGGCGCGGCACGAACGGCAACAGGATGGCTGCCACCATCGCGATGATTGCGATGACGCACACCATCTCCAGAAGTGTGAAGCCGCCCACGCGAGCCTCGTCCATGGCTTGGAAGCTCTATTCGTTGCTCTATTCGTTTCTGGCGCTCGTCATGGTGTCCAGGGAGATGTCGGCTGCAACCCCGCTCCCCCCTTCCTGGCCGTCCGCGCCCAGGGAAATGATGTCAAAGGCGGCATGCTCGCCGGGCGCGCGATAGATGTAAGGGTGACTCCAGGGATCGTTAGGAACGTTACCGCCCTTCAGGTACGGTCCGTTCCAGGCAGCAACGCCAGGCGCGGGGCGCACGAGCGCGGCCAACCCCTCTGCTGTCGAGGGGTAGCGGCCGGCATCGAGATTAAACAGATCGAGTGCGCTGGCGAAGCTCTGCATCTGGATTTTCGCCGCCTTCACTTTCGATTCGCTCAGGTAGTTGAGGACGCGCGGTCCGATCAGACCCATGATCAGTCCGATGATCGCGATCACGACGAGCATTTCGACCAAGGTAAAGCCCTGCTCGCTCGGGCGCGCCCCGGATTTCCGGGTGTACAGGCTCGAGGTTCTGGCACGGGTTCTGTTGGGCATGATCATTTCCCTGGTTATCCGACGAGTTGCGTGACCGAGAGCAGCGCGGTCATGACAGAGACGATCAGCCCTCCGACGACGGAGCTGATCGTGATGACGGCGAGCGGTCCGATGACGGCGACGATGCGGTCGAGGCTGCGCTGCAATTTCGCCTCGTAGAATTCGGCGACGCGGCCTGCGAGCGTCGGCAGTTGCCCGGTCTCTTCACCGAGCCGCAGCATCCGCAGCGCCATCGGCGGCAGGCTGCCAGAGACCGACAGCGCCTCCGACAATTTGCCGCCGTGCCGGACCCGATCCGCGGCGGCCGCCCAGGTTTGCCCATTGCCGGTGACCGCCATGATGTCGACCAGGATGCGCAAGGTCGCGGTCAAGCTGACGCCGCTGCCCAGGAGCACGCCCAAATTCCGGCAGAACAGACTCGTTCGATGAAACTGAAAGACGCCGGAGAGCCCCGGTATGCGCCCTGCGGCGCCGACGATGGCCGCCCTCGCCTCGCGCCGGCGCAGCACCATCCAGACGGTTATGACCAGTGCGACGCCGGCAATTGACAGCGCGGTCCCGTTGGCACGGACAAAGTCGGAGAGCCGGATGAACGAGCTCAGCGCGGTGTCAGATTTGGCGCCAAAATCCTGCAGCACCGAGGAGAATTGCGGCAGCACGAAGATAAGGAAGAAGAGCATCACGCAGATGGCCGCTATCAGTACGAAAAGCGGATACTGCATGGCATCGGTCAGCTTGCGGCGCATCTGCTCGGCCCGCAGACGCTCCGCTCCGAGCATCTCCAGCACCTGATCGAGCGTTCCCGAGACCTCGCCGACCCGGACCAGCGCCACATACATCGGTGGAAACAGCGTCTGATGCGCGGTGAGCGCCTCCGCGAAGCTGTCCCCGCTCAAAAGCGCCGCGCGCAATTTTCCGACGACCGGGCGCAGTCGGCCGACATCGGCGTCGCTCGCCAGCAATTCGAGCGCATCGTCAAGGCGTGCCCCGGCCTTCAACAGGAGCGCGAGATCGCGCGTGAAGACCGTGACCTCCGCCGGGCCCGGCTGGTTGAGGAAAGCCAAGCCACCGGACGCGGCAACAGTCCGCTTCTCTTCGACGGTTTCGATCGGCAGCAAACGCAAGTATTCGATGCGTGCCGCAACTTCCGTCACGGTCGGCGCCGATATCGTGCCGTGCACGATTTCGCCGTTCTGGGTGAGCGCGCGGTAGCGAAAATTGGGCACGGCTCACCTCAGCGGGCGGTGGTGACGCGGAGGATTTCCGCGGGCGAGGTCAATCCGGCGCGGGCCTTCGCGATGCCATCGTCCAGCATGGTCGTCATGCCGTTGCGGATCGCGGTCTGGTCGATCTTCAGGCCATCGGTCCGCTCGCCGATCAGATCACGCAGCTCGTTGTCGAGTTCGAGTACCTCGAACACCCCCAAACGGCCGCGATAGCCGGTGCCTCCGCAGCGTTCACAGCCGCAAGGCATGTGCACGGAATCACGGACCTTGAAGCCGAGCGTGGCGAGCCGCGGGTCCTCGGTCAGATCGTTCTCGCTCAACTCCTTCGGCGACTTGCAACGCTCGCAGAGCTGGCGCACCAGGCGTTGCGCGATGACCGCGCGCAGCGTGGAGCGCAACAAATATCCTTCGATGCCGAGATCGAGCAGCCGGGGCACTGCGGCGGCAGCGGTTTCGGTGTGCAGCGTGGTCAGCACCAGATGTCCGGTCAGCGCCGCATGAACCGCAACATGCGCGGTTTCGGAGTCGCGCACTTCGCCGACCATGATGACGTCGGGGTCCTGGCGGACGAAGGAACGCAGCGCGCTGGCGAAGGTCAGACCGATCGCAGCCTTCACCTGCGACTGGTTGACCCCCGGGATCTCGTATTCGACCGGATCTTCGATGGTGAGGATCTTGCGGATCGGTTCGTTCAGGATCGACAGGATGGTCGCGAGCGTCGTCGTCTTGCCGCTGCCGGTCGGCCCGGTGATGACGATCATGCCATGCGGCAGCTTCAACAGCCGTCTCAATTTTGTTTCGTCGGATATTGAAAAGCCCAGCTTTTCGACCACCAGCAGCCCGCGATCCTTCGGCAGGATACGGATCACGGCAGATTCCCCGTGCTGCGTCGGCATGATCGCGACCCGGATGTCGATATCGGCGCGGCCGGCGCGCAGCCGCGCCGCGCCGTCCTGCGGCAGGCGCCGTTCGGCGATATTGAGGCTTGCGATGATCTTGATGCGGGAAATGACCGCCTGGGGCAGGACGCCTGCGGGCGCCGAGACCTGCCGCAGCAGGCCGTCAATTCTCATGCGCACGACGAGGCCCGTGGCGAACGGCTCGATGTGGATGTCGCTGGCGCGCAGTTCGATGGCTTTTTCCAGAAGATCGTTGACCGCGCGCACCACAGGCGCGCCGCTGGCGAGATCGCGGAGGCTTTCAACGTCGTCCTCACGCAACCGAGGCAACCCCTCCGCCTCGCCCTGCGCCTCGGGGCCGTTCTCGGCCAGACGCTGATCGAGCACGGTGGCAAGATCGTCGAATGCAGCTATCTTGATGGCGATACCCGGCCCGAGCACGATTTCCGCCGCGCGCTGTGCGGCCAGATCGGCCGGGTCTGCGACCGCGAGCGCCATGCCGCCATCGGCGGCTTCATGGGGGAAGACCAGTGTTTCCCGCAGAAAGCGCGGCGAGAAAGCTGCGACCAACGCCGTCGCCTGCAGCATGTCCTGCAACGTGACCCGCTGACAGCCGTAGAAGCGCGCTGCCTCATCGGCGAAATCGCCGGGCGAAAGGTCGGTCAGCTCCCAAATCTTGTTCTGCGGCGCGGATTGCGATCGGCGCTGGCCATTGGCTTGAGATCCGCCGGACGCAATCGTGTCCAGGGCCTCTCCCGCATCCGACGCTTTGAGATGGCCGGCTCGTCGAAGATGCTCAACGAACTGCAATGACTGCTGACCGGTCATGCGTCCTTCCAGTCGTGGCTGCTTCGGGCGGGGTAACGGGCGCAGCTAGTCCGATCAGCGCCGCAGAGGCGTTATCGATCCGGAATGTGACACCCGTACGAAGCCGGACGATGCAAACGGCGCTCGATAACAAGCCTGTCATCAATCCATCAAAGAGCGGCGCTAATGACTGTCAGCATCTTTACTCGGTGGGAATGCAAGCTCGCCTGGATCGCGCTTGCGCGACGATCCGCAGTTTGAGTATCTGAAGTCGGATCGGCAGGGACATGGTGCGTGTGGGCAATCAGGGCCGATCCCGGGCGGCCGCACGTGGCATTTTCACGATCCCCACCGCGTTCTTTCTCATCAGTCTTCTGGCCTCGTGCAATTCCGCAACGGTGGGAACGACGGCTCCGTCGGACATCGACGTGCTCGACAAGGTCAGGTCTCTCGACATTCTGCCGCGGCAAACGCAAAACGTGAACGGTGCGCAGGGCAATGTCGGCCAGCGCGGCCGGGCGGCGGTCTACGAGGGAACGGAAATATCTGATGTCGCCGACGTGCGGGCGCAGCCGGTGGCGGGCGGCAGCGGCTACGATCTCAATTTTGAAAACACCCCGGTTGCAACAGTCGCCAAGGTGGTACTCGGCGACATTCTCAACACCGGCTATACGATCGACCCGCGCGTCCAGGGCACCGTGAGCCTGGTGTCTGTGCGGCCGGTCGCCAAGTCCGATATCATCTTCGTGCTCGAAAGTGCGTTGCGCCTGAGCGGCGTCGTGCTGGTCCGTGACACCGCCGGCTACCGCTTGACGCCGCTCGGCGATGCGGTCGGCGCCGGACGCGTCGATGCCGCCGCAGCCAGTCCCGAGCCGGGCTACGGGGTTTCGGTGGTGCCGCTGCAATATGTGTCGGCGCAGACAATCCTGAAGCTCATGGATTCATTTGCCACCAAGCCCGGCAGCGTTCGCGCGGATCCAACCCGGAATCTGCTGCTGATTCAGGGGACCGGCGCAGAACGCCGCAGCGCGGTCGAGACCGCCATGAGCTTTGATGTCGACTGGATGCGAGGCCAATCGGTCGGCATCTATCCCGTCTCCAACAGCGCTCCCGAACCGATCATCGCCGAGTTGGAGAAGATCATGGATTCCGGCGACAGCGGTCTCAGCGCCAACGTGGTCAAATTCCAGCCGATCAGCCGGCTCAACGCCATTCTCGTGGTCAGCCGCAAGCCGGCCCTGCTGCATACGGCCGCGACCTGGATCAAGCGGCTTGATCACGCCGATAGCGCGCGCAACAGCGTCCACGTCTACCAATTGAAATACGGCGACGCCCGCCAGGTCGCCAAGGTGCTGACAGACATGTTCATCGGCGGATCATCCGCCTCGCTCGACAGCGCCGAGAACCAACTGGCGCCGGGCTCCGGCGCAAGCGGATCCGCCGCCGACCGTCTGTCGTTGAACGCAAACTCGCAATCTTCAGCTTCGCCAAACGGCTTCGCCTCCCGCACGCCGTCGGGCAGTGCCGCAGGCGCAACATCCGGGTTTGGCCCTTCGTCACAGTCGGCGGGAGCAAATTCCGCCAACGGCGACGGTGGCGGAGCGCCCGACAGCCACGCCGTGGGCAGCAACGGACAGCCCTTGATGCAGAATGTCCGCATTACCCCGGACACGGTCAACAATACGCTTCTGATCTATGCCGATCAGGGAAACTATCGCATCATCGAATCCACACTTCAGCAGATCGACAAGGCGCCTCTGCAGGTGGCGATCGATGCGACCATCGCGGAAGTCACGCTGACCAACGAGCTTTCCTACGGTGTGCAGTTCTACCTGACCAAGAATGGTCTCGGTTCAGCTTTGAACACGCAATCGGTACAGGCGCCCAGTTCGACGACCACCACGACGACGGACAGTACCGGCGCATCGGTGGCCAGCACCGTAACCGGCGCACTCATCAATCGCGTCTTTCCCGGCTTCAACCTTCTGGTCGGATCGGAGGCGAACCCGCACGCCATCCTCGACGCCCTGCATTCGGTCACCAGCGTGAAAGTGCTCTCCAACCCGTCGCTTGTCGTCATCAACAACCAGGTGGCCACGCTTCAGGTCGGCGATGTCGTGCCGGTGTCCACCGGCAGCGCCACGGTGCTGACCACCAGCAATACCGTCGTCAATACGATCGACTATCGCAACACCGGCATCATCCTGCGCGTATCGCCGCGCATCAATGTCAACGGCACCGTCAGGCTCGACGTCGAGCAGGAGATCAGCAACGTCACACCGGTGACGGCCCAGAGTCTCACGCCGACGGTTTCGGAACGGCGGGTGAAGAGCTCGATCTCGGTGTCCACCGGGCAGACCGTTCTGCTCGCCGGTCTGATCAGCGAGGAGCAGGACGGAAGCCGCAACGGGATTCCTCTTCTCGACGAGATCAAGGGACTTGGCGACGCGTTTTCGAACCAGGACAAGAAGGGCACCCGGACCGAGCTGATCATCTTCATCCGCCCGCAAATCATCCGCGATGGCACGGACGCGCACCACATCGCCGAAGAATTGCGGTCGAAATTGCGCGGCAGCGTGGGAGCGAGCACCGATGATCTGGTGGTTCACACTGTGCGCTGATCTCGCACCGTTCCAGCGCCAATCCGGCAAGCGGCGTCTGGCCGCTGCGACGCTCGCCCTCCTCGCCATCTGCTCGTGGCCGGGCGCGCCCGCGCGAGCCGATGCGCTGACGCGCGCCAACGCCGCCTACGTGCGCGGCGACTATATCGCAGTGGTCAAGCTGCTGACGCCACTGGCTTTGCGGGGAAACCCCAGGGCGCAGGCCTTCCTCGGCTTCATGTATGAAAACGGCTTTGGCGCACCGCAGGCCTATGTGGCGGCCAGCGACCTCTACATCGAGTCTGCGATCAGCGGCAATCCGTTCGGACAATGCATGCTCGGGCTGATGTATGACAAGGGCCACGGCGTGCCGCAGGACTTCATCCTCGCCTACAAATGGCTGAACCTCGCGGCGGCGCGCGCGTCCAGGCACGAACGCGACTACTTCCTGCGCCTTCGCAATGCGGTTGCCTCGAAGATGTCACCCGCGCAGATCGCGGAAGGGCAGCGTCTCGCTCTGCTCTGGGCGCCGGGACTGCCTTAAGGCTGTGTCGGCCCGACAACACCATCACTGAATTCAGCCGCGTTCTCTCCAGACGAATTTGTTCGCAACATGCGACGCCGCGCAGGCGTCATGCGCGCGTCAATCGCTCGCAACATCCGCCGCGTTAGATCGGCAGTGGCCGGCGACGTTTCCTCACCCTCAACCTGCGCCGGCATTCAGGAGAGAGCGATGAAGCTACTGAAAGCATTTTGCGGCGCGTCGGCGCTTGCCTTGCTGCTGATCGGTACGACGCAGTCAGCATCCGCAGCCTGCCAGCTGAATTCGCCGGGCGGCAAGATCAAGCGGGTGGTCTATATTGTTTTCGACAACGTGCACCTGAGGCGCGACAATCCGAACGTGCCGTCCGACCTCGAGCAGGTGCCGAACCTGTTGAACTTCATGCAAGGAAAGGGCGTCATCAGCGGCAATCACTTCACTCCGCTGATCTCCCACACGGCCGACGACATTCTCACGGGGTTGACGGGCGTCTATGGCGATCGTCACGGCAGTCCGATCTCGAACAGTTTTGGGATTTTCAAGGCGGACGGTTCGTCGGCCGTTTTCCAGACGTCCTTTGTCTACTGGACGACGACCACGGCGCAGAGCCATCCTGAAGTCGGCGAGAACCTTCCCGTCCTCGTGAATGAGAGCGGCAAGAACGCCCCGGCTCCCTGGCCCGTCTTCACGCGCGCCGGCTGCGATGTAGGCGCCTTCTCCCTGAATGGGCTTGCCATCGAAAACACGACGGACATCGCCAACATCTTTGGTGCGACCATCGCTTCCAGCGCGGCGACGCAGGACTATGAAGGCATCGCGATTCACTGCGCAAAGGGCAGCCCGCTGTGCAAGAACTCTTTCGCGAAGCCTGATCTTTTGCCCGATGAGCCCGGCGGTTACACGGGCTTCTCCGGGCTTTTCGGCAACATCAACGTGCAGCCGGTGATCTCGCCGGGCGCGGGTGCTTTCGTGCAGGACCTCGACGGCGTGGTGATCACCGATCCCTTCTCGAACAAGCCGGGCTTTCCCACCAACTTCGATCCTTCGGCAACGGCCTCGCTCGGCTATGCCGCAAAGATGCTCGAAGCCGGTGTTCAGGTCGTTTACACCTATATTGCCGATGCGCACGATCCGCAGCGTCTGGACATTCCGAATGCACCTCCCACCCCGAACAACGGCCATGCCTACGGTCCGGGCGAGGCCGGTTATGTCGCGGCGCTCAAGGCCTACGATCAGGCCTTCGGCAAGTTCTTTGCGCGCCTCAAGAAGGATGGCATCGACGAGACCAATACGCTGTTTGTCGTCGTGCCGGATGAAAACGACCATTTCGTCGGCGGCCCGCCCAGCCCGGCGAATTGCAACGGCGTGACCACGCCCTGCACCTACAACAACGTCGGCGAGATCGACGTCTCGATTGACAAGCTCCTGCTCCAGCAGCGCATGAACAACTCGCCGTTCCTGGTGCACAGCGACGATGCGCCCAATGTCTACATCAACACCAATCCGGCTGCGACCGCCGCGCTCACCCGGACCATGGAGCATGACGTCGACGCACTGACTGCCACCAACCCGATCACCAGCAACACCGACAAAATGTCGAAGCTGCTGGCTGACCGGGCCGAAATGAAGCTGCTGCACATGGTCACCTTCAGCCCACAGCGGACGCCGTCGTTCACCATCTTCGGCAACGACAACTACTTCTTCGAGACGGGTAACAACAACGGCTGCGCGACCCCGACCGCAATCGTCTGCGAGGCTCCCGGCTTTGCCTGGAACCACGGCGACTTCCAGAAGCAGATCACCCAGACCTGGGTTGCCTTCGCCGGCCCCGGCGTCAAGGGACTCGGCCGCGATGACGCCTTGTTCACCGACCATGCCGACGTCCGGCCGACGGTCATGGCACTGCTTGGCCTCAAGGACGACTATGTCCACGAAGGCCGCGTCATCGCGGAGTGGATGCAGGAGCAGGCGTTGCCGAAGGGCATCCACAAGGAGCGCGAACACTTCACCGACCTTGCGGCCACATTCAAGCAGCTCAACGCGCCGAAGGGCGAGCTCGGTCGCGCCAGCCTCGTCTGGGCGAACCGGTCCGTCACCAGCACCGACAAGAACTACGCCCGCTATCTGAACCAGATCGGTCAGATCACCGCTCAACGTGACCAGCTTGCGGGCCAGATCAAGACGGTACTGAACGCTGCGGCGTTCAACGAACAGTCCGTGGATGAAAGCGCCGTAAAGGACCTCGGCGGTCGCGCGAAGGCACTCATCGACCAGGTCAAGGATCTGGCTGGACGCGATTGAGCAGCCCGCAGCGGCAAGCCCCAACAACCAAACTCGCCGGGTTGGCCGGCGAGCTTTCCTTGCGGGGGAGACACCCAAACAAAAGGCCCCCGATTGGGGGCCTTTCTTTTAGACTGCATCCTTCGCGGCTTTAACCGGCCGTGCCCGCACGATCTTTCGCGCCGGCTTGGCCTTGAACATCATTTCCTCGCCCGTAAATGGATTGGTGCCTTTGCGCGCCTTGGTCGCCGGCTTCTTGACGACGACGAACTTCGCGAAACCCGGCACCAGGAAGACGCCGTTCTTCTTGAGTTCCTTGTGACCGACATCGGTCAGCGTATCCAAGACGTTCTTCACGTCGCGCTTGGAAAGTTCGGTTGTGGTCGAGATTTTCTCGACCAGCTGCGATTTGGACAGTTGGGTAGCCATTGTGTCTCCTCTGATTCGTCCGTTGGGGATATTAAACTACCCAGCAAAGGGGAAGAGCCTTCTGCACAGCTTTGTTGGCCTTTTTAGCGGTTTTTGCAGGCTTTTTGCCACTCTGCGCCCGGCCGACGCGGCTCCCGACGCTACCAAACACCCGTTGGCGGCCATGAATCGACGTTCTCGCGGCGCCATTCGCACCCGAGTTGTGCCAGGAATCTTGCCCTCTCGAGAACAGAGGGCGCAGGGAAGACCGGGTGCCCGCTGCACCCACGGCCCCCGCGCAAAAGGAATTTGCGCGAGCGCGCGTTGACCACAGGTACAGGCGGATTCACTCCGGCCTTCCCTGCGCAGTGGTTTACGGCTTACTTCGAGCTCTCCCCGGTGAGCCAGCGTTTGCCACCGTCGTAAGCGCGACGCAAAGCATCGTCACCTACTTAGCACCTGCATGGGCGTGCCAGGACCACACGACTTCGCCGTCCGCATCACGCGCCGTTCGTCTTCGGCACCAACGCGTCCACCGCATCCCGCCTCACGTTCGTGACGTTCGCGATCGCCCCTCTGCATCGAGGCGGGACGCGCGAAACATGGATTTGATTTGCCCGACAACGCAACCCGTCGGCATGCGGCACAATAACGCGACGGGCGAATCAGGCCTGGCAGCCGTGAGGGATGGAGCAGCCGACTCCTCGTCCGGTTCGGCCGACGCGAGACCAGCAATGGCGGCGTGGCCGCCCCGGTTCGAACTCGCCGCCCCGACGGTTAACATTGTCCTAACGGTGCGGTCGGCCGTAGCCGGGTGGCGCGAAACATTTCAACAATCAGTTTCCATTAGGTCTGGAGGCAACAGGTACGCTGCCGCTTCCAGGATTGCCCGATGTCGTCGTCCGCCACATCCGCCGCTTCACGCTCGCCCCTGCTGCGCCGCTTCGGACGCAACCGGAAAGGATCGGCCGCGCTCGAATTCGCGCTGGTCGCGCCGGTCTTCGTTGCCCTGCTGTTTGCGATCCTGGAGACCGGAATCAAGTTTCTGGCCGGCCAAGTGCTGGAAACCGTCACGCAAGACGCGGCCCGGGTCATCATGACCGGAAATGGGCAGAACAACTATGTCCCCTACACGCAGGCGCAATTTGCCAGCTACGTCTGCAGCCAGGTGCCGGCTCTCCTCAACTGCGGCAAAATCTCCATCGACGTCGAGCCGCAAGCGTCGTTCTCGTCCTTCAGCACCAGCAGCGACATCGACAACAACGGCAATTTCCAAAACGGCGACAACATCAAATACGATCCCGGCACCGCGTGCCAGGTGATGAAGGTGCAGCTGTTCTACCCGTGGCAGCTGTTCGTCACCGGGCTCGGCTGGAATCCCTCGAACCTGCCTGGCAACATACAGCGGCTGACCGCGACCGCCGCGTTCCGGAACGAGCCCTACGGCGGCGGCACTTGCTCGGCAGCGAGTTGAGATCATTCCGGCAGCCCCTTCCGTCAGCGGTTACGTCCCCGCCAGCACCGGCAGCTTCGCGATCGCCCGCAGGCCGGGGCGCCTCTGCCAGCGGATGTCGGAAGGCTTTGCCGCAAGCCGCAATTTCGGCCAGCGCGTGAACAGCGACCGCAGCGCAGCCGCTCCCTCGATGCGTGCGAGCTGGTGCCCGAGGCAGAAGTGGATTCCGGTGCCGAACGCAAGATGCCGGTTCGGCCGCCGTTCGAGATCGAGCCGCTCGGCATGCCCATTGGCCGCCGGATCGAGGTTCGCGGCCACGATCATGGCCATGACCTTGTCGCCCTTTCTCAACTGTACGCCCTCGAGCTCGATATCCTCGCGCACATACCGCGGCTTCGAGAATTGGACCGGTGAAACGAAGCGCAGGAATTCCTCGATCGCGAGATTGAGCCTGCCCCAATCTGCGGCGAGCCAATCGCGCCGCGCCGGATCCTTCAGCAGCTCGAAGGTCGATCCGCTGATCAGATGCGCGGTGGTTTGCGAACCTGCAAGCAGCAGCAGAAACAGCATCGAGACCATTTCGTCGCCGCTGATGCGGCCGCCCTCGCCTTCGACCCGAACAAGCTCCACGATCAGCCCCTCCCCGCCTTGCGCGCGGGCGTACGCGAGGCGTTCCTCGAAATAACGCCGCATTTTGCCGGTCACGGCGCTCATCAGAAGGAAGCTGATCGGGTTCGTCAGCCGCGACATCGTTTTGGCCCAGGCGATGAAGCGCGGCCGGTCGGCCTGCGGCAGGCCGAGCAGTTCGCAAATGACCGCCAGCGGCAGGATGCCGGCGAAGCGCGACACCACGTCGGCCGGCTCGCCGTTTGCGAACAATTCGCCGGCCAGTTGATCGGCAATGGCGTCGATGTGCGGCTCCATGCCGAGCACAGCGCGACGGCGGAAGGCTTCATCGACGATGCCGCGCAAGCGCGTGTGATCCGGCTCATCGGCGTTGAGCATGTTGTTGGCGAGCAAGGTGACGGACCGCGGCATCCACCAGCGAAGGCCCACGACCGTCCCGTCGTCCTTGCGCAATGTGAAATTCGACGAGTCCTTCAGGACGCGGGCCGCGGCCTCATGAGTCGTGGTGACCCACACCCGGCCTACGATTGGAAACCTCGTCGCAACGACCGGCCCCGACGCGCGCAGCTCCGCAACGGCCGCGCCGGGATCACGGAAGAATGCCTCGCTCGCGAAATCGACACGTTGCGTCATCGATCCCTCCCGTTGCCAAGCCGCGGGAGGAAGATGGTGCGGCCTATGACCTGCGCAAGATCGGAACTACCCGGTTCCACGTAGAATAACGCCGAGCAGCCGAACCGCGCCGCGAGAGCCGCATCGTCGGCATGACAGCCGCCTTGCGGCAACGAAGATGGTTAATGGATGCTGAATCCGGTCGCGATTATGACCGATAGGGCGCCGTTTGGCCCGAGAGTCTGCACAAAGGTTAAACCTCGTTTAAGAAGGCGCCTGCATAGTCTGGCCCAATCCAAATGGTGGCTGAAACCAGGGCAAGGCAATGGGCTGCATCCGCTTTGATTTCTTGAAAAGCTTCATCCGCGACGAGCGCGGCAACCTCGCGGTTATCTTTGCCGTCGCGGCCCTTCCCCTTCTCGCAGCCGTCGGCTGCGCCGTCGATTATTCGATCGCAACGCGGGTCAAGGCCAAGCTGCAGAGCGCCGCCGATGCGGCCGCCGTCGGCGCGGTGGCCCAGGGCGCGCCAGCCTATCTCCAGGCGGGGAAAATAGGGTCCACGGGATCACTGTCGGACGGCGTTCAAGACGCCACCAACATCTTCAATGCGAATGTCTATCAAATCACCGGATTCAATAATCTGAACGTCACAGCCGACGTCACCAAGAATGTCACGAGCATCACATCCAAGGTCACCTTCAGCGCCGATGTGCCAACGAACTTTGTGACTCTGCTCGGCTATCCGAAGCTGACTGTGACCGGCTCGTCGCAGGCGGCCGGCCAGCTACCGATGTTTCTCGATTTCTATCTGATGCTGGACGTTTCCGGCTCGATGGGCCTGCCGTCGACCCCGGACGAAGAGACCCGGCTTTCCCAGGTCAATCCGGACAACTATGTCCAGTATCCCACGGGCTGCACCTTGGCGTGTCATTTTTCGCAGCCGCCGCTGAGTCAACTCTCGCAGAGCGCCTGCATCGATCCGTCTCCGAACACACCTTCGGGCGCCAGTGTGACCCAGAAATATCCGACCGGCAATTATTGCCTGGGCTATGAAATCTCGCGCATCAGCCAGACCGCATACAAGAAGCTTCTCGCGAACCATAGCGGCAAACTGCCTACATACAAATATACGAGCGCAAGTACGAAAACGACGCAGGTTGCCCAGCCGCAGGCGTTTTATAGTACCAGCACCCAATATCCCAAGGATCCGATCTTCACGCGCGTTTCCTCCTGCCCGACCGCAGGAACCGATGACTGCATCCAGTTGCGCCTCGACGCGGTCGGTTACGCGCTGACCCAACTTTTCATCACTGCAAACAGCAGCGAAAAGGTTCAAGATCAATTCCGGATCGGGCTCTATCCGTTCATCCGCTATCTCTACTCGAATTATTCTCCGCTGACCGCCAGCATCAACGGCGATCCTGGCAATTCCAGTACGATCAACTACGCCGCGGCAAACCTTGCCGCACTGCTTGATACCAATACAAATTCAAGCCTTGGTTCGGGCGGCACCCATATTGATACGGCGTTTTCGTCGATAAACAGCCTGATCACCAGCGTCGGCAGCGGCAGCGACGCCAACAATACGCTGCCCTACGTCTTCCTCATCACCGACGGCGCACAGGACCCTCAGGTCAAAGGCGTTCCGAACGGCGGTTGGTCCGGCAGCAACCACGCAACCGTGATCGATCCGAGCACCGTCTGCACGCCGCTCAAGAACCGCGGCATCGTCATCGCCGTGCTCTACATTCCCTACCAGAAAATCGACCCGGTGAACGCCTCGTTTGCCGGCGACGAAGATGACTATGCCAACAACAATATCCCGAAGATTTCGCCCAGCCTGCAGGCCTGCGCGTCACCCGGCTTTTTCTACACGGCGAATACGCCCGACGACATCAACAATGCCCTGAAGGCAATGTTCGAGCGCTCGCTCCAGACGGCGCACATCACGAACTAGATCGGTATCGAGGCAGGATACACCATGGCACGCAAGATGAAGGCATGGCGGCGGGTACCTCGTCTTGCGGCGCGTCTCATGCGGGACCGCAGCGGTATCGCAGCGACCGAGTTCGCCGTCATCCTCCCGATGATGCTGGTTCTCTTCTTCGGCGTCATCGAGGTGACCAACGGCATCACCGTCTATCGCAAGGTCGAGATCATGGCGCATACCCTGTCCGACCTGACGTCGCGGTCGACGTCGGTGGCTGATGCTGACCTCCTCACTTTCTTTGCAGCCTCGACCGGCATCCTGTCCCCCTACTCGACGGACCCGGCCGACCTCAAGCAGCAGACCATCATCGAGTTGCTGGTCTTGCCGAACGGGCAGGCACGCGTGCAATGGTCTGTGCAATGCACCCCCAACACCGGCACCAACACCTGCAGCCTGTCGGCGCCGCTTGCACCGGGAACGCCCTTTCCCGACATTCCGTCCGGGCTCATCCCGTGCCAGGGCAGCACGAGCCAGACCGACGGCACCAAGAACTGCGCCTTTCAGAACGGCATGTACGTGATCTATTCCAGTGTCACCTATAAATACCAGCCGGTGATCGGCTATGTCCTCAACAAGGCCGGATTCAACTTGAGCGACTTCTCCTATACGCGCCCGCGACAGTCATCATGCGTCCTGTACCCCGTCAGCACGGGCGATTGCCCGACGAGTTGACGTCGCGCTGCTCTAACTAACCCACCACATGCCGCACGGCCGCCCGTGCCAGGAAGCGCAGCTTTTCATTTAACGGAAAGCGGCCGAAGTTGGTTTTCACCGTGCCGAGCGTAAAAGCGGTGCGCTTGGAATAGTCGATCCGCACCGCGACGATCACGGGCCGACCGGTGGCGGCGATCTCCCGGGCCTTGCCGATCGCGCCGGCAATCTCGCTGTTGTCGTTCATCGGCACGTAAGCCGCGCCGGTTGCGAGCGCCACGCCCTCGATGTTCAGCTTGCCGATGCTCGTGCAGGGCTTGCGTCCATAAGGAATCGACTGCGCCTGGCCGATCTGCGCGAGTTCGCCGTCGTTGAAGACGTAATAGATCACCCCCAGGCCGTTGGACGCGGCAGTGACGATCTCCATACAGGTCATCATGAAGGCGCCGTCGCCGACGATCGCCTGCACCGAGCGGTCGGGGAACGACAGCTTGGCGCCGATCGCCGCCGGCACCGCATAGCCCATGCAGTTAAAATCGGTCGGCAGGATCACGCTTTTCGGCGCATGGATCGGCATCAGCTCGGCGGTGAGAAAGGTGTGATTGCCATCGTCGATGGCGAGAATGCCGTCGTCCGGCATCTGTTTCCGCAATTCGTCGAAGAAGCGCGCGGGATTGACCAGGCCGTTCGCATCGTTGCGGTACCAGCTCTTGCGATAGGCAGCCTTGTCTTTCCTGATCTGCTCGCGGATCGCGCGCTCCGCCTTCCGCGGCCCTTTGGCCTTTTGGCTTGACGCGTTTTCTTGACGCGAACCGGTGTCCACTTCGCTTGAAAACGCTTTAGCCTGAAGCGCCTCCAGAAGCTCTCTCAGCGCCGCGCCGGCGTCGGCGGCGATAGCGACCTTGGCCGGATAGTTGGCGTTGAGAGCTGCGGGATTGATGTCGATATGGACGAGGTTTTCCGGCACATCGGCGCCATAACTGCCGGTTGCGATCTCGGCGAATCGCGTGCCGATCGCGACCATGCAGTCGCAATCCTTGAAGGCGTTCTGCGCCGCCGGCACCGCCGAGGCGCCGAATCCGAAGCCGGTATGCAGCGGATGGTTGCCTGGAAAGACCGAAAGACCCTGCAAGGTCGTCGCAACAGGCGCTTCCAGCCACTCGGCGAGTTCCACCAGCTCGACGCTCGCATCACGCGCGCCCCATCCGGCAAAGATGCAGGGGCGCTTGGCGGCGAGCAGCAAATCGGCCGCATGCGCGATCTCCGCCGGCGCGTCGATCGCTGGCGGCTTTGCGGGCTGAAACTGCGGCAGCTC
The DNA here is from genome assembly GCA_964454955.1 of uncultured Bradyrhizobium sp. Taxonomy (GTDB): domain Bacteria; phylum Pseudomonadota; class Alphaproteobacteria; order Rhizobiales; family Xanthobacteraceae; genus Bradyrhizobium. The sequence goes on from CAYVVB010000264.1 coordinate 19,203, forward strand.
CGCCACCTCGTCCGTCAGCAGCAGGATATTGACCGGCAGTTCGACGAACACCGGCCCCGGCTCGCCGGAGGTTGCGATGGTATAGGCCTCGAACAGCGTCGGCACGACCTCCTCATGGCGGGTGACGCGGAACGTCGCCTTGGTCAGTCCGCTCATGAATTTGTGGGTGTCCATCTGGTGGAGCTGATAGCGATGCGGCGTATCGGTGCGCGGACCGCCCGAGATCACCAGCATCGGCACGCCATCGAGAAAGGCCTCGCCGATCCCGCTCGCCGCATGCGTCAGCCCTGCCGCGGGCACCACCGTCAGCACGCCGATGGAATCAGTGAGCCGCCCCACCGCGTCGGCCATGAACGACGCTCCGCCCTCGTGCGTGACCAGCACCTGGGTAATGCGGTTCGAATTGTTCAGCGCGTCGTAGAGTTCGGTCGTATGCACGCCGGGAATGCCGAAGGTGAAGCGCGCTCCGATCTGCTCCAGTGCGTAGACCGTGAGCCAGGCCCCGGTTCTTTTCATGTTGCCCTCGTCATCCTTCCAAAGCGCGATCTGCGCGTCATCTCCAGCTCCGTCATTCCGGGGCGCCCGAAGGGCGAGTGCGCAATTGCGCACCTGAGAATCTCGAGATTCCGGGTCTGGTGCTGCGCACCATCCCGGAATGACGGTGCCAGAGATGACGCTCATATGCGATAGCCCTGGACCTATAGAAAAGACGTTCTGCCGTCGATCGCTGCGGCTGCGATGCGGCCGGACAGGACGCAGCCGCCGAGGAACGTCCCTTCCAGGGCGCGCAGACCGTGCATGCCGCCACCGCCAAAGCCCGCGGCTTCGCCGACCGCGTAAAGCCCCTCGATCGGCCGGCCAGCGCTATCCAGCACCCGGCTCGAAAGATCGGTCTGGATGCCGCCGAGGCTCTTGCGGCTGATGATGTACTCACGAACCGCGATCAGCGGCAATGCCTTTGCATCGTTGATCGGCTGGAATTTGCACAGGCGGACGCGGTCGCCGCGGTAATGGCGCAGGTAGCCGATGCGGCGCAACTGCTCGTCGTTCATCAGGCTCTCGCCGCGGGCGATGGTCGCATCATAATGCATCACCGCATCCTCGACCGCCCCGAGATCGACTGCAGAATCTCCCTGCAGCGCGTTCATCTTGTCGACGAGCTCGGGTAGCGAGTTGGCGGTGACGAAATCGTCGCAGTGATCGACCATCTCCTTCACCAGCCAATGATTGCCGAGCAGGATGTCGCGCAGGAAGCCGAGCCTGCGCTTTTCCCGAATCGACGGATTGAATTCGGCGCCGGAAATAGCGAGCTCCTTGAGCGCGATCTTCCGGTTCATGAGCTGCCAGGAATACTGCCGCTCCTGCGCGCAGATGTCGGTCACCAGCCGCCGCGTGTCGAAGCCCGACACCAGCGGCTGCGGGCCGAAGCGCTCACCGCGCCA
>CAYVVB010000265.1:0-11041 GCA_964454955.1 uncultured Bradyrhizobium sp.
ACGGACGCCAGGGCCGGGCCTGCGAGAGGGCGGACGGGGGACTCGTTTCTGTGACCTTCATCGTGGGACTTGTTTTCGTCGGCGTCGCCGTCGCAATGTTCGTGTCGGCCGCTCAAATGCCGCGGACGCGCACCACATCCCGATCATGAATGTTGGGCCGTGGGCCAACTCTACGCGCTCGTCATATTGGTTGCGCTCGTTGTCGGCGGGGCATTTGTCGTAACTAACTGGGCGCTCTGAATGAACCTGGCGCTTGCCGCGATTGCCCTTGCCCTGCTGGCGGCCGCCGCCGCGATGTTGGGCTACGAGACGGTTCGCGCGCGTTCGCAGCGGCCGCTCTTCCGCGGCAGGGAAACGATCACGCTCTACTGGCTGGCTTATCTCACCTTCGCAGTCCTGGGTGCCATATCGGCTCTTGCGGCGATCATCCGCTGAGTCATCGCGCCGGCCATGTCCCATTCCGCCCTTGGTCTCCTCCTGCTGGTTTTGAGCGTGGCAAGCCTATGGTTGCCGCTGGCCAGGCCCGCGCTTGGCGATTGGGTGGCGCGACGGTCCTTCGCGAGCGAGTGTCTTGCGCTGGCGGCCGTCACGGGCATTGCCCTGGGCGCAACCATTCTGATCGCGGCGATCCTTGGCGCGTAAAGAAGGCCCGCGAATTCAGAGCCGTGCGGCAGATATGGACGTCGCGGCAGCCGGGATGATATCGCGGTAGGCAGCTTCCGGACCGCGCCCGGCCGTGTCGGTGCTTTATGAATCGCGAAACCACGCAACGGCAGATGCTTCGTGTCGTCTTGTCTCTTCTCCTGGTAGCGGCAATGACGGGGGTGATCGCCGCTGGCCTGCTCGTCGTCAAGCTGAACCACATCACCGTCTTGTACCTGATCCCGGTGCTAGTGGCTGCGACGCGCTGGGGTATCGTCCCTGCGGTGTGCGCGGCCATCGCCGGCGTCGGCGCCTCGGCCTTCTTCTTCTACGCGCCGATCTACAGTTTTCTCGTCGCCAGCTATGACCAGGTCGTCGACCTAGTCCTGTTCACCCTTGTTGCGGTCGTGACGGGCCACCTCGGCGCTGCGGTGCGCCGGGCCAAGATGCGCGCGGAGGCGGAGGACTTGCGCGACGCGCTGATCGGTTCGGTGTCGCATGAACTGCGCACGCCGCTGGCCGCGATCGTCGGCTCGACATCGGTGCTTAGCCAGTCGCCCGTCGTCGCGCGAGACGAAGCCCTCTCCTCGCTTGTCCGCATCGCGCGCGACGAGGCCGAACGACTCAATGGCGACATCCAGAACTTGCTCGATGCCACGCGCATCAGCACCGAAAGCCTGCGGCCGAACGCGAGTTGGGTCGACCCGGAGGATGTCGTGAGCTGTGCGCTGGACCGGAATCGCGACGCCCTGTCTGGCCGGACTCTCAAGGTGGAGATTCCGGACGATCTGCCGCTAATATTCGTCGATCAGGCCCTCGTCGAGCGGGCGCTCAGTCAGATCATCTCGAACGCAGCCAGATATTCGCCGCCGACGGCGCCGATCGATATAGAAATCGTCAGTACGCCGGCCGGCATCGAGATCAAGGTCACGGACCGCGGGGCCGGCCTCGATCCGGGCGAGGACAAACTGATATTCCAGCGCTTCTATCGGAATCCGCGGGTCACCAGCGGCCTCTCCGGCTCCGGGCTGGGCCTATGGATAGCGCGGGCGCTGGCTGGGAGCTGCGGCGGGCACGTTCGCGCCGTGAGCGACGGCCGAGATCGCGGTACGACGGTATCGATCGATTTTCCGATTCGAAGGCAACCTTCAGGCGACACCGCGGCCGATGACTGAAAATCTTCCGGTGGTTCTGATCATCGACGACGAGGGGCATGTAAGGCGCTTCCTCAAGGCCGGATTCGCGATCGAAAATTTCACAGTGCTGGAAGAGGATAGGGGCGAAGCTGGCGTGCGCACCGCCACTCTGCGAAATATTGATCTCGTTATTGTCGATCTCAATCTGCCCGACGTGCCCGGACATGAAGTGGTCAAACGCATCCGGGCCCGGTCCGAGGTGCCGATGATCGTTCTCTCTGTCCGATCCGACGATGCCGACAAGGTGACATTGTTGGAAGCGGGCGCGGACGATTATGTCGTCAAGCCTTTCAGCATGGCCGAACTACTGGCTCGTGCGAGGGCTGCCCTGCGGCGTCACAACCGAACTGCAAAGGGGGAGCACGTCTTCACAGCCGGCACATTGAAGATCGATCTCACCAATCGTGCAGTTTATCGCAACGAAACACGCGTCTCGGTCACCCCGAAGGAGTACCGGCTGCTTCAGATACTTGCGCAGCAAGGAGGGAATGTTGTCACTCACCGTCTGCTCATGAAGGCCATCTGGGGGCAGGCGCACTTAGATAATTTGCACTATCTCCGGATTCTGGTGCGTAAGTTGCGGCGTAAGATCGAGGGCGATCCGAAACAGCCTCGAATATTGGTCAGTGAGCACGGGGTTGGGTATCGTCTCTCGGAGGAGGGAGGTTTCGAAAGAGGCCGCCTCTGACGAGCTCCGCAGTCACGGCTAATCACCTATAAGAGCATTTGTATCCGCTTCTGAGCGGTCAAGAGATGCAGCGGAACTGTCCCTTCTCCGTCGGGCGGGCTAGGACATTTTCGGCGCAGTGCCTCCATGCCAGTTCCTAGCCCAAAGCGCCGCTTAGCTGGCAACGCAGCTTAGGTCGGTTCTTGGCCCGAGCCGGACCAAGCCGCCCGAACGCGTCAGGTCCGCTACCGAGCGCAGATCGGGCTTGCCAAGCGTCCTCGGTGATGCCGGATTTGACCCGAAGCGGGGACCGGCGATGGCGTCGGGCAACGTCTGTTCTTCGCGAGGCGGAGCTGTGCGCTGAAGAACATCGGACGCACAGTATCAGCGTATGCGTGTATTCGTGTGATGGGGCTCATTCTTCGACTGTTCAGCCGCCAAACTTGCCTTTGTGAGCTGGTGCGATCGTTTGACCATTAGGGGGGTCGGCAACATTCGGGGGGCCTGGAACCGCAAGGCAGCCCGTGAAGTCGGCGACAGTGCCAGCCCGTATCTTCGTCCTAGCGCAATCAATTTCGTCGGCGGATGCAGAGCCGGCTGCAGAATGCATGCGCTCGGTCAGGGTCAGTCGTTTCAACGTGCGCTATGGCTCAGGCTGATGCCGCGCTCCGAGTTGCGCGAAAGCGCTTCGAGGAAGATCGGTTCCCAGGACCGGATATGGTGGCGCAGCACCTTCACCAGCTCGTCCACTTTGCCCGCCTTGGCCAACTTCAGGATCGTAAAGTGCTCAGCCACGGATTCCTGCTGTCGCTGGTGGCCTCCCCGCGAATTGATCCCGTAGAGACGCATGTGATCACGTAGTGCCATGACCATTTGGGTCAGCTGCGGATTGTCGGCCGCGTCAGTGAGAAGCTGGTGAAACCGCCGATCGGCCTCGAGATAGAGTGCGACATCTCCCTCGTCCACGGCGCGGGCTATGTCCCTGGCGTGGTGATCGAGTTCGTCGAACTTGAATCCCTTCAGCGTCACAGCGGTGGTCGCCGCATAGACTTCGAGGACCTCCCGCAGGTCGAAGACGTTCCGAAGCTCCTTCAATGTCGGGTCGACGATCTTGAAGCCGCGGTTTCGTACCGGCTCGATCAACCCGTTGCGGGCAAGTTCAAGCAGCGCTTCCCGGACCGGTGTGGTCGATACCCCGAGGCTCTCCGCCAAACTGGGCACCGAATACATGGTCCCGGGCGGGTGCTGCCCGGCGATTATTTCCGTGCGGACCCGTTGCACGATCTGCTCGCGTAAACTTGTAGCCATTCCCGGAATCCTTGTGCCTTGCCCAAAGGCACTGTCTAGCGATTCTGACCCGTTGACACACCATAAATGCTTTGCTGTACTGTGTCACGCGCTACTGCAGCGCGCTACACAGGGCCTCGACTTTGACGAGACGCGTACCTGGCTATTGCACGTTGTGCCGGTCCCGATGTGGCTCCATCGCGGTGGTGGATGGCGATCGCCTGGTCGCCGTCGAGCCCCTGGTAGGTCATCCCACCGGCAACGCGTTATGCGCCAAGGGCCGCGCGGCGCCAGAAATCGTGCACAGCACGCGCCGGCTGACCAAGCCGCTTCGCCGCGTCTCGAGCCGGGGATCGCAGCCGCGTTGGGTGGAAATCGGGTGGGACGAGGCGCTGGCCGAGGTCGCGGAGCGCCTCGGGCAAATACGGGACCAGTCCGGTGCCGAAGCCGTTGCGTTCGCGGTGACGACGCCAAGCGGCACGCCGATGGTCGACAGCTTCGAGTGGGTCGAGCGGTTCATACGCCTCTTCGGCAGCCCAAACCTGATCTACGCCGTCGAGATCTGCGGCTGGCATAAGGACTATGCGCACGCGCTGACCTTTGGGCGCGGCATCGGCTTTCCCGATCTCGAGCGTGCCGACGTCGTCATCTTGTGGGGGCACAATCCGGCTCGCACCTGGCTTGCTCAGTCGACACGCATTGCGGAAGCCAGGGAGCGTGGCGCGCGGATTGCCGTCGTTGATCCAAGCTTCGAAGGCTCGGCTCAATGCGCCGACCTCTGGGTGCGAATCCGCCCTGGGGCAGATGGCGCCCTCGCGATGGGGGCGATCCGGCACCTCATCAGCGCTCGAGGGTACGACGAGCAATTTCTGCTCATGTGGACCAATGCCCCATTTCTGGTGGACCTCGCCACCGGCCGGTTCATCCGCGCGGGGGACATCTGGGCCAGCCATTCCACCGACTGCTTCGTTGTCATCGGCAAGGACGGCCAACCGCGGCCCCATGATCCCGCGTACAAGCTGGATGAGCCAGAAACGATTGATCTGCAGGCACGGGCGGCGCTGACCGCGAAAGATGGACAAAGCGTTTCGGCCGCAACGGCATTCGATCTCCTCGCTGCGGAAGCGTCGCCTTACACGCTCGACCACGTTGCGGCGTTGACATGGGTGGATAAGGCGACGATTTCGTCATTTTTTGCCCTGTTCGAAAACCGGCCACGTCTTGCCTATCACGCATGGACGGGCGTCGGGCAGCACTCCAACGCAACGCAGACCGAGCGCGCAATCGCCACGCTCTATGCCATGACCGGGGCTTGCGACGCGCCGGGCGGAAACGTCTTCCCGGTGCCCCCGCCGACGCGGTCCGTGAACGGTTACGAGTTGCTGCCGCCGGCGCAACGCGAGAAGGCGCTCGGCCTTGACGACCTTCCGCTCGGGCCACCGAAGCACGGCTGGATAACGATGCGCGACTTTCGCGACGCAGTGCTTCGCGGAAGGCCCTACACGGTCCGAGCGCTCATGAGCTTCGGAACGAATCTTGTCGTCACCCAAGGCGACTCCTCGAGCAACAGAGATGCTCTCCGCGCATTGGACTATCACGTCCACGTCGACATGTTCATGAACCCGACCGCTGAAAACGCGGACCTGGTCCTGCCTGCGAGCATGCCGTGGGAGCATGACGCGCTTAAGATCGGTTTTGAGATCGCGCAAGAGGCTGTGGAGACGATCCAGTTCCGGCCGCGAGTCGTCGCGCCGCTCGGCGAATGCCGTCCGGATTATTCCATCGTCGCCGAACTTGCCACGCGGCTCGGTCATGGCGCCCAGTTTTTCGGCGGCAGCATCGAGGACGGGTGGAATTACCAACTTGCGCCGCTGCAAACAACGGTCGAGCAACTCCGCAAATGTCCGGGCGGCAAGCGCTTTCCGCAGCCGTTTCGCTACCGAAAATATGAAGCCGAGGCGGGGGAGGGAAAGGTTGCCGGCTTCAACACGCCGACACGCCGTGTCGAAATATATTCGGAGCTGCTCCTTCGGCATGGTCAGACGCCGATCGCGCGCCATGTCGAGCCGTCCGAGAGCGTGTTCAGCGAGCGAGCAGACCCGCGGTTTCCGTTTGTGCTCACGACGGCGAAGAATGCCCGCTTTGTTCACAGCTCATATCGGCACGTCGCCTCGCTGCGCAGCAGGTCTCCCGATCCGCGTGTGAGCATGAGTCCGGCCCTTGCTGCCAGGATCGGCGTGGAGCCAGACGACTGGGTGACGATCGAGACGCGATCCGGACAGGCCACGCTGCGTGCGAGCATCGACCGGGCGCTGGACGATCGCGTCGCCGTGGCGGAATTTGGGTGGTGGGAAGACTGCCCGCCTCTCGGCATGGATGCCACAACGCCGTTCGGTGCGCTCACCTCGAACATCAACGATGCGTTAAGCGATCGGGATCGCGATCCGGTCAGCGGTTCGGTGCCGCTGCGCGCCACGATGTGCAATCTGCGGAAGAGCGCGATCGGCGGACCGCGCTGGACCGGAGAGCGGGAATTCATCGTCACCCGCCGGCGGCTCGAGGCCGATGACGTCGTCGCCCTCGAATTGGCCCCGCGCGACGGCGCTTCGCTGCCGATCTTCCGTCCCGGCCAGCATGTCCTGCTGCGTCTACCCGGGCAGCGACAGGTGCGTGCCTATTCCCTCATCGGAGCCCCCGGCCAGCGAACGCTCTCGATTGCCGTGAAGAAGGGACATCGCGGCAATCGGGAGAGCGTATCGGACCGCCTGCACACGTTCGATCAAGAAGGCGAGGTTCTTCTGTCGGCGCCCCAGGGGATTTTCACACCGCCGCTACGGGGAGGCCGGCCGCTCGTATTCATTGCTGCGGGCATAGGGATCACGCCGTTCATTGGGCATCTGGAGGCGTTGGCTCGATCCGAATGGGCGGCTGCCGGCCAACACATTCTTCTGTTGCACGGCTGCCGCAACGGCGCCCAGCATCCCTTTGCGCAGCGACTGCGGGAGCTGCACAGTCTCCTGCCGCATCTCACGCGCGTAACGGCTTATTCTTCCCCGAGAGCGAACGACCGCATCGGCGAGAACTACAACTATGCCGGCCGCATCGATCTGTTGCCAGCCGTTGCCCTGATTCCGAGCCGGCCCCTCGTCTATCTGTGCGGGTCTCTGGAATTTACCCGCGAAGTTGCCGAGCAACTGCGCCACGCCGGCGTACCGTCGTTCGATATCTTCGCGGAGGCATTTGTCTCGCCGCCAACGGTGCCCGACACGCTCCACCAACAGCGCATCCACATCGCAGGCGGTGCGAGTTTCGACTGGGCGCCGTCGATGGGCAGCATTCTCGATGCCGCGCGCGCTGCAGGTGTCACCCTGCCGAGCGGCTGCCGAGCCGGGCAGTGCGAAACCTGCGTAGTCCGTATCGTCAAAGGTGAGGTCGTGCATTTCGGGAGAAGTGCAGCGGATCCGTCCATGTGCCTGACATGCCAGGCAGCGCCGTTATCGGAGCTCACTCTTGGTTTGTAAAGGAAACTGCGAACGTTACTCAACAGGGGGAATACGATGACAGATACGATCAGCACTGCCAAATTTGACGAGCCGCCCGCCGGCTTGCTGGCCGCCTTCGCGCAGCGGATGGTCGTTTTCGCGGAGCGATGGTTTCCAGATGCATATGTATTCGTGCTAATTGCGGTCGTGATCGTAGCCGCAGGAACGATTCTGCACGGGGGCTCTCCGCTCGAAGTCAGCAAGGCGTTCGGCAACGGCTTCTGGAATCTCATTCCATTCACGATGCAAATGGCATTGATCGCGATCGGCGGCTATGTGGTGGCCATGTCGCCGGCCATGGCCGGCGTTCTGCGGCGTCTTGCGGCATTTCCATCTACCGGGCGCGGCGCGGTCGTATTCGTCGGGGTTCTCAGTATCGCTCTGTCGCTCATCAACTGGGGGCTCAGCCTCATCTTTTCCGGCCTTCTGGTGCGTGAGATCGCGCGCCGTAAGGATATCAAGCTCGATTACAGAGCTGCCGGAGCGGCCGCCTATCTCGGCCTCGGTTGCGGGTTCACCTTTGGCATAACCTCGTCCGCAGCCCAGCTTCAGGCAAATGCGGCCAGCATTCCCGCCTCGCTCATGCCGATCACGGGCGTTATCGGCTTCTCGGAAACGATCCTGACGTGGCAGGGAATTCTGACGACCGCCGTGGTGACGGTGCTGTCGGCCCTCGTTTGCTATTTCACCGCTCCAGCCCCACAGCAGACAATAACCGCTAACGATCTTGGCGTGTCTCTCAATGACGACAAGATCGAAATCAGCAAGCGGGCGAGACCGGGCGATTTCCTCGAGCACAGCCCGATCCTGACGATACTGGTCGTGGTCCTGGCGTTGGGTTGGCTGTGGCAGACCTTCCGGGCCGGCAATCCGCTCATCACCATGTCGGGCCTAAACACGTACAACTTCGTGTTCTTGCTGATCGGCATCCTCCTGCATTGGCGGCCGCGAAGCCTGCTCCAGGCGTTTGCTAAGGCAATGCCAAGCGTGTCAGGCGTCGTGCTGCAGTTCCCGTTCTATGCGGCCATTGCGCAGATGCTGACGAAGGTGCCGAACCAGCAGGGCGTGACGCTCTCCGATACGATCGCGCATTGGTTTGTCGGCGCTTCGGCGAATCCGGGCGTGTTCTCATATCTGGTCGGAATCTATTCGTCGGTTCTTGGCTTCTTCATTCCGTCGGCCGGCGGCAAGTGGGTCATCGAAGCGCCGTATATCATGAAGGCGGCGAACGAGATTCACGCTCATCTCGGCTGGACTGTGATGGTCTACAACATCGCCGAGACGCTCCCGAACTTCATCAATCCGTTTTGGATGTTGCCGCTGCTTGGGATTCTCGGCCTCAAATCCAAGGACCTGGTCGGCTACACGGCGACGCAATTCTTCATCCATCTTCCTATTGTCTTGACGCTCGCCGCGCTCTTGATGATGACGTTCTCCTATCATCAGCCGATCGTCCCGTAAGCCCGCCGGCAAACGGCGCAGACGGAGGGAGGCGAGGCCCGCAAGGCCTCGTTCTTCTCTCGAGCTGCAGAGGGACGCGGAATGGCGCCGGCGCGCCGGTTCTGCGCAACTACGGGCAAACCGACGCCGGCGGCAGCCGAGCGAAGTCCTGCGCAACTCCAACAGAGTGGCGAAGAGCGCGGCTCTGGCCGGGTTCCGCGCCGAAATCGAAGCCTGAAAGGTCGATCATCATGTCCAATGTCGCCCACGCCGAAGACCGCGTCCCGCGCGCAGTGGAGCCTCGGAACGAGCCAGTTAAGAATTATCTTCCAGGCTCTCCGGAACGCTCGGAGATCCGGAGCGTCTTGCGCAAACTCGCCGGCGAGAGAGCTGATATGCCTCTTGTGATCGGCGGAAAGAAAGTCAGGACCGGCCGATTAGAGGCGGCAACTGTTCCGCACGCGCATCGCTGCGTTATTGGACAGGCTCATCTGGCTGGCAAGGCCGAGATTGCCGATGCGATCGTGGCCGCCAATATCGCCAGGCAAGAGTGGTCGCGCTGGTCTTATACCGCGCGCGCCTCGGTATTTCTCAAGGCAGCCGACCTTCTGTCCACGCGCTGGCGCTACATTTTGAACGCCGCAACGATGCTGGGGCAATCGAAGACGGTGCATCAGGCCGAGATCGACTCCGCTGCGGAGTTGATCGACTTCTGGCGCTTCAATGTGTCGTTCATGGAGCGGATTTGCGCCGAGCAGCCGCTTTCGCCCCAGGGATCGTCGAATCGCCTTGATTACCGGCCGCTCGAAGGATTCATTCTGGCCATAACGCCTTTCAACTTTACGGCCATTGCCGGAAATCTGCCGACTGCTCCCGCGTTGATGGGAAATACCGTCCTTTGGAAGCCGTCAGCGACTGCGAAGCTCGCTGCGCATTACATCATGGAGATATTGAGCGAAGCCGGCTTGCCGGACGGGGTTATCAACCTTGTATACGGCGATGCTGATGAGGTGTCGCAATTGGCGATAGCCGATACGGCGTTCGCGGGCCTCCATTTCACGGGTTCGACCGCCGTCTTTAACGGCCTCATCCAGCGCATTGCGCAGCAGTCTGGCAGATACAGGACTTATCCGCGGGTGGTCGGTGAAACGGGGGGCAAGAACTTTGTCGTTGCCCATCCAAGTGCCGACGTGCCGGCGCTCGTCGCAGCGATCATTCGCGGTGGATATGAGTATCAGGGCCAGAAGTGCTCGGCCGCATCCCGCGTGTTCGTACCTGACTCGATGTGGAAAAAGGTCGGCGATTGGCTCTGCGATGAAATCGCAACGATTTCGGTTGGCGACGTGGCCGAGTTCCGCAATTTCATGGGTGCGGTCATCGATGAGAGGTCCTGGTTGAAGCAGCGTCGCGCCGTCGAGGCCGTGCGGCATTCGGGAAGCGCTCGAATCCTCGCCGGCGGTGACATGGACAAGTCGGATGGATACTTCGTCCAGCCGACATTGATCGAAGTCAACGATCCCTGGTGTGAATTCATGACGGAAGAGTATTTCGGGCCGCTGGTGTCGATCATGCGCTATCCCGACCATCTGTTCGGCGACGTCCTGCAGACGATCGACGATACCAGCCGATACGGTCTCACCGGTGCAATTTTCGCAACGGACCGGGCGGCAATCGAAGAGGCCGCAATCACGCTTCGTAACTGTGCCGGCAACTTCTATATAAATGACAAGCCGACCGGCGCGGTCGTCGGTCAACAACCGTTCGGTGGCGGCCGCGCGTCGGGAACAAATGATAAGGCCGGATCGACGTGGAATTTGATCCGTTGGACCTCCCCGCGAGCTATCAAGGAAAACTTCGACGCGCCGAAGGATTATCGCTATCCGTTCATGGTGGATGGATAATGGCCGGAAGTGCGGAGACAGGCGATAGCCCATGATTGATCTATTGAAAGGTTGGATTCGAGGCGTCTCCGACGCGCGAACGACATGACCTACATGACGCTGTTTATCTTGTATAACCCGGACCAGCCGCACTGTGCTCGCTAGCGTAGTCGCCTGGCCGAAAGAAACTGATCAGAAGCCAGATCAAGCTCTACGCTGGCTCGAGCCGGATCGATGCGTTGACGACAGGCCCTTCATCGAAGGAGGCTGGCCCCGTCCGGCGCAATCGTGAACGGCAGCCGATGGCCCGTCTGCGACCTGCGGCGTGAATCGCTAAGCTTCCGCTTTCGGGCTCAAACCGGACGCTCAAACGCGGACGCCTAAATG
>CAYVVB010000266.1:0-5289 GCA_964454955.1 uncultured Bradyrhizobium sp.
GTCTTTGTTTGGGCAAGCGAGCAGTTCTTGGTCCGAGCGGCGCTTCAACCCACGATGGAATAACCGCCGTCAACGGGGATCGCGGTGCCTGTGACGAAGTCGGAAGCGGGGGACGCAAGAAACACTGCGATGCCGGCGAAATCGCCGATCTCGCCCCAGCGCGCCGCAGGCGTGCGCGCCAGCACTCGCTCGTGCAGACCGCCGATCTCGGCGCGTGCACGTTTGGTGAGATCGGTATCGATCCAGCCGGGCAGGATCGCGTTCACCTGGATGTTGTCGGCGGCCCAGGCACAGGCGCATGACCGCGTGAACTGCACGATGCCGCCCTTGCTCGCGGCATAGGCCGGCGCAAAGCTGGCGCCGAAGATCGACATCATCGAGCCGATGTTGACGATCTTGCCGCCGCCTGCCTGCTTCATGGCGGGATACACCACTCTCGAACAGAGGAAGGCGCTGGTGAGATTGGTGTCGATCACGCGCTCCCATTCGTCCAGCTCGAGAATGTGCGGCGGCTTTCGGATGTTGATGCCCGCATTGTTGACGAGGATATCGATCCGCCCGAGCTCGCGCTGCACGCGCTCGACCATCGCGGTGACGGCGCCCTTGTCAGTGACGTCGGCAACAACGGAAATTGCTCGCACGCCGCGGGCCGCAAGATCGGCCGCGGCTTTCCCGGTTTTCTCCGCATTGCGGCCGACGATGGCGAGCGCTGCGCCGGCATCCGCAAGCCCTCGCGCCATGCCAAGCCCGATTCCGCCGTTGCCGCCCGTGACGATGGCAACCTTGTCTTTGAGATCGAACAGACGTTGTGTCATGGCCGGATCAACTCCAAGATTCTAGCGTTTGGCCTGCCAGATGAAGATCAGTCCGAGCGCCGCCAGGCCAACGCCGTATCCCGCCCATTGGATTTGATCGATCATGAAGCTGGTCTGCGGCCAGTTGATAGCGCCGGTGCCCTGGCCGATCCAGAGCAGGCCGGTGACGAGCGCCAACAGCCCGATAATGAGAAGCGCACGGCGCATGATGTCTCCCGGGGACTTTGGGGTTTGCAGGCTTTGGCGATGTCGCGAGGCTCGGCAACAGCCGCTTTGAGACCAACGCAACAGCGCGTCAAAGATCTCGATAGCCAAACGTTCCCGGCCACTTGGTGCGAGAAGCACCTCAGGCAAATTCCGCGTCGCGAATCAAAAAGCCCCGGCGAAGCCGGGGCTTTGATGTCGTTCCGAAAGCCGGGCGACGAAATCAGTACTTCGCCACGACCGGACCGGTCCAGTTGAAGCGGTAGACCAGCGAGGTGCTGATGGTCTGAACCCAAGGCTTGAAGGTGATCGAGTTGCTCGCGAGGCCGCTGGCGTCGTCAACTTCCGTAATGGTCTTCGTGTCGTAGTAGGCGGCACGATACTCGGTCTTCATGAACAAGCCCGGCATCTGGATGCCGAAGATGTCCAGATTGTTCTCGACGCCGCCGCCGACAAACCAGCCGGTTCGGTCGAAACCGTCGGTGTGGAAGCCCGCCGGACCACCTGTGATCGTGTCAAACAGTGTCGTACCCGACCAGTGAGAGCCGGAGTAGCCGGCATTGACATAGGACAGCACGTTCGGCGCAACCAAGTAGCCGACGCGCACGCCTGCCGCCCAGGCTTCCGTCATCTTCTCGCGGCCAGCACGGAAGTTGGTTTGATCCTGAATGGTCCCGCGCAGGCTGCCGAACTGGGCGTCGCCGAATACGCCGGCCACCCAAGAGTTGGCGAACTGCAAATCATAGCCGCCGCCAACGGTACCGAACCAGCCATCGCCACCCTGCGTCTGGTTGAAGCCGCAGAGCGCGCACGCGCCAGTGGAGTCGAGCACGCTGGTATTCGCGCTCCAGATGCCGCCGCCGCCGCCGCCGAACAGATAGAAGCCGGTCCAGCTCGGGGCGACCGGCGCCGGCGGCGCCTTGGTGTAGGGGCGGGCGGCCAGATCGGCTGCGTTCGCCGAACCGGCAATCGCGACGACCGCGGACAAGGCGAGCAGGAGCTTTTTCATCATCAATCCCTCAACAATCTAAAACGTTCGAACCGACCGCCTCGAAAACTCGTCGCGCAACACCGTCTGGCGGCGCATGTTGCGAACAATATAGCTCGTTCGACCCAAAATGCTGTGACCGGGCAGGCACAGTCGCCGGAAAACGACCGCTGGTGGCCTGATGGTGAGATTCGCTAAGCGTCTGAAAACGCGTGAAAATGAGGCTCTCGCGGGCGGGGAGAATGGAAAGCCGATCTCCGCCGGATGGTTGCCGCGGCCTAAACGTCCAGCATTTCGTCGCCCGCGAACTCGGCTTTTTCGGTGATGAAGGCGAATCGGGCCTCGGCCTTGGTGCCCATCAATCGCTCGACCGAACTGGCCGTGCCTTCGCGGTCGTCGGCGATCAGCACCACACGCAGCAGCGTTCGCCTGGCCGGGTCCATGGTGGTTTCCTTCAACTGCGCCGGCATCATCTCGCCAAGGCCTTTGAAACGGCCGATCTCGACCTTGGCATTGGCGTTGAATTCGCTCCTGAGTTTCTTCTCCTTGTCGGCGTCGTCGCGGGCGTACACCGTCTTGCTGCCGTGCGTCAGCTTGTAGAGCGGCGGCACCGCGAGATAGAGGTGGCCCTCGTCGATGAGGCGGGGCATCTGCCGGTAGAAGAACGTGATCAGGAGCGAGGCGATGTGCGCGCCGTCGACGTCGGCATCGGTCATGATGATGATGCGCGAATAGCGCAAATCCTCTTCGCGATATTGCGCGCCGGTGCCGCAGCCGAGCGCCTGCACGAGATCGGCGAGCTGGGCGTTGGCCATCAGCTTGTCCTTGCCCGCGGAGGCGACGTTGAGAATCTTGCCGCGCAGGGGAAGCACGGCCTGGTTCTTGCGGTCGCGCGCGACCTTGGCGGTGCCGCCGGCGGAATCGCCTTCGACAATGAATATCTCCGACCCCTCGGCCGCAGTGTCGGTGCAATCGGTCAACTTGCCGGGCAGACGCGCCTTCTTAGTTGCGGTCTTGCGCGCGATCTCCTTTTCCTGGCGGCGACGTATCCGTTCGTCGGCGCGCTCGATCACGAAATCAAGGAGCTTGTTGCCCTGCATCGGGTTGGCGGACAGCCAGTGATCGAACGGGTCCTTGACCGCCTGCTCGACGATGCGCTGCGCCTCTGCGGTCGCCAGACGGTCCTTGGTCTGGCCCTGGAATTCCGGCTCGCGCACGAACACCGAGAGCATGACGGCTGCGCCTGCCATCACGTCTTCCGATGTCACATTGGCGGCCCGCTTGCCCTGGCCGGCGCGCTCGGCGTGGTCCTTCAGACCACGCAGCAGCGCGCTGCGGATGCCCGATTCGTGGGTGCCGCCATCCTGCGTCGGGATGGTGTTGCAGTAGGAGGAGATGAAGCCGTCGGCGTCGGCCGTCCAGGCCACCGCCCATTCGCATCCGCCATGGCCGCCGACGCGCCCGGACCTGCCGGAGAAAATGTCCGGATGCACCAGCGTGTCGGCATGGATTGCGGCTGCGAGATAATCCTTCAGGCCGCCGGGGAAATGGAAGCTGGCTTCCGCCGGCACATCCTCGACGCCCTTGAGCAATTCAGGCGCGCACCGCCAGCGGATTTCGACGCCACCGAACAGGTAGGCCTTGGAACGCGCCATCTTGAACAGCCGCTGCGGCTTGAAGGCGGCCTTGGCGCCACAAATCTCCGGGTCCGGCGTGAAGCGGACCCTCGTGCCCCGGCGGTTGTTGACCTTGCCGAGGTCCTCGAGCTTGCTCTTGGGATGGCCGCGCTCGAAGACCATGCGGTAGAGCTTCTGGCCGCGCGCGACCTCGACTTCCAGCCGCGTGGACAGTGCGTTCACCACCGAGATGCCGACGCCATGCAGGCCGCCGGAGGTCTCATACACCTTGGAGTCGAATTTGCCGCCGGCATGCAGCGTGCACATGATGATTTCGAGCGCCGACTTCTTCGGAAATTTCGGATGCGGGTCGACGGGAATGCCACGGCCGTTGTCGGTCACGGTGAGAAATCCGTCGGCGCCAAGTTCCACCTCGATGAAGCTGGCATGGCCCGCCAGCGCTTCGTCCATGCAGTTGTCGATGACCTCGGCGAACAGGTGGTGCAGCGCCTTTTCGTCGGTGCCGCCGATATACATGCCCGGGCGCCGCCGGACCGGTTCCAGCCCCTCAAGCACCTCGATATCGCGCGCCGTATAGTCCGCTTCGCCGCCGGATGAGCGCGGCGCGGCCTTCGGCGCGGCACGGCCTTTCGGCTCCGCAGCAGCGAACAGGTCGTTGGGGCTTTTGGTTTTAGCGAGAGCTTTCAGTGATTTGGCCATAGATCTTCATATAGTGCGTCGCAACCGCGACGGCGAATCGATTGGCATCTGACTATGCCATGGCTGGGCTTAAAAAGTGACGGCAGCCGGTGCAAGGGCTGTGATGGCCCATCCCGAACGCCGGTCCTTGTGACTTGAAGTTGTGGAGACGGCACTGTTCTTTACCGGCCGGGGCGCTAAAGCAAGGTTCCTGATCTGGAACGGGGCGTGAGAGGCACTTTTAGGAAATGGAAGATTTTGCGCGCGCCGTGGCCAATTTCGTGCGCGACCACGAGGCGTGGGCCGCTCCGATCGTACTGGTCCTGGCATTTGGCGAATCGCTGGCTTTCATTTCCCTGTTGGTCCCTGCCTGGGGCGCGCTGGTGGCAATCGGCGCTCTGATCGGCGTCACCGGCATCAGCTTCTACCCGGTCTGGATCGCCGGCGCGGTCGGGGCCGCGCTTGGCGACTGGCTCTCCTATTGGTTCGGCTTCCGCTACAAGGAGCAGGTTGCGCAAATGTGGCCGCTGTCCCGCTATCCGGACATCCTGCCACGGGGCGAAGCCTTCGTGCGTCGCTGGGGTGTGCCGAGCATCTTCATCGGCCGTTTTTTCGGACCCTTGCGCGCCTCGGTGCCGCTCGCGGCCGGAATTTTCGAAATGCCTTATTGGGAATTTCAGATTGCCAATTTCGTGTCCGCGCTGGTGTGGGCCGCCGTGCTTCTGTTGTTTGGCGACGTGATCGCAGAAGTCGTCGAATGGCTCTGGGGTGCGGTGTAGCAGGAACAAGCCACCCTCCGTCGGGGAAAGCGTGGAGAGGTACGCGTTCTCATTCTCGCGGCGCTCTTCGCGTCCGAGTTTTGCATCAGCTCTACCCTCTCGAATAATACGGAGGGCGCAGGGAAGACCGGGTGCCCGCTGCACCCACGGCCCACGCGCAAAAGGAATTTGCGCGAGCGCGCGTTGAC
>CAYVVB010000267.1:0-10368 GCA_964454955.1 uncultured Bradyrhizobium sp.
TGCCGCTTGGGATAGATCGCGCCGACAAGCGGTTTGTCGAACTCGATCATGTCGAATATGAGCTGCGGCTCAAATCCCATGTCCGCGTCGATGAAGAGCAGATGCGATGCGTCGGTCTTGTCGAACCAGTGTGTCAGCAGCACGTTTCGCCCTTCGGCGATATCCGCATAGGAGACCGTCGCGAGATTGCTCTGCAGTTTGCGCCGCTCCAGTTCGACGCCGAGCTTGAACAGGCTCTGGACGCACGAGGTGTAAAACGTTTCGCCATAGGCTGGCACCGCAATGAAGATCTTGCTCGCTGGCATCCATCAATCTCCGAGACCTGTCGCGCTGCCCGTCGGCTTTCGGAAAACGCGCGTAATTTTCCAGGCTCGCCGGGCGCGGAACAAGGTCTTGTTGAATGGATCTTGGGGAAAGGATCCTAGAGGAAAAGCGGCGCTGCAATGCCCGAACCGCTCCCGCCATTGCTCTCGGAATTGGTCCATTCCGTCGCGTCCTCACTCGCCGCGGCCGGCGCTGCGTCGGCTTCGCCGTCGAGCGCATGGGCCTTCGCATAGGGCGCCGCGAACAGGAAGACGCCGGCATGGTTGATCGCGAACAAGGGCGTGAAGTTCAGGCTGCCGGAATCGTCCCGCAGTTCGGACCAGCGGTTGTCCAGGATCAGCCATTGGTCATCGAGATGCGCCGCGAGGACCGCGTGGTCCTGGCCGACGTTGCGGTCGCGGACCAGCAGCAGCCGCAATTCGTTTTCCGGGAAGCCGGCTTCGCGCAAGGCAACGTATTTCGCGATGGCGTAGTCCTCGCAATCGCCCTTGGCGGTGGCAAAGGAGTCCAGCGGCGCGCTCCAGCGATCGAGCTCGCCGAACTGGGCGAGATCGCTCACATAGCGGATCGCCATGTTGACGCCCTGGTTGGCTTCCTCCAGTTGCGCGCGGCCGGATTTTGACTTGACGGCATCGATCAGCCGCAGGAACTGCGCGGCATGCGACGGACAGCCTTCGGCGCCGGATCGGCAGCGATCGAGCACGATCTCGTCTTTCGCCATGTCGGCTTCAAGCCCCCGCCATTTGCGCCAAAGCACGCCATCCGGCGCGCGGAAGGTGAAGAGACGGAACGGTTCTTCACCGACGGACGGCGCCAGGGCAGGCGCAGGCTGCGCATCCGTCACGACGGGAGAGGGCGGAGTAAGCTTTGCCAAACGGATCGCATCGGGTCCGCGGCCACTCTGGCGATCGAGCCTGGCGAGCACGCCGTTGATCGTAAAGAAGGTGGCGGGGGGACGCGCAGATTGACCGTCGGTGGCTCGCGCCGCGTCGATCGACGTGTCGGCCATCGCCTCCGCTGCACGCGCGGTCGAACCAGGGCCGCCGATGGAAAGAGTGAGCGCCGCCGCCAAAGCGAGCGAGCCGGCCGCCCGCAAATGCAAATGCGGGTGCATGGATGACGTCCCTTGTCTCCGGAACGTCTAACGCCACGCGGGCGTCTGCGTTCCTGGGTTGTTGTTGGGACGACACTGCGACCGCGGCGGCTTAAGCCGCGTTAAAACCTCCGCGTGCGGAAAAGGCATCGCGCAACGCGATAAACCGGCGGTTGTTCAGGTAGCTAAAGCTGAGATTTCCCGGGTAAGCATGTCTTAACCACATGCTTCCGCCGGTCCTCAATGCTCGCGCAGGGCTTCCTGGCGGAGCGTGCGCGCGGGCTTCACGAGATAGTCGAGAACCGACTTCTTGCCGGTCAGGACCTCCACCGTCGCGACCATGCCCGGAATGATCGGAAGCGGATTGTCGTCCGCGCCCAGATGGTTCTTATCGGTTCGCACCATCACGCGATAATACGTCTCGGGGCGCTGCGCCGCTTCGCCCTTGTCGTCGACGATCGTATCGGCGCTGATCCGCTCCACCTTGCCGTCGAGGTGGCCGTAGACGGAGGAATCATATGCGGACACTTTGACGACGGCGTCCTGGCCGGGCCGGATGAACGCGATATCCTGCGGCCTGATCTTGCCTTCGACCAGCAGGGTGTCGTCGAGGGGCACGACCTCCATGACGCTGGCGCCGGGCTGAACCACGGCTCCGATCGTATTGACGTTCAACTTGTTGACGATACCCCGCACAGGCGATCGCAGATCAGTCCGCCGGACGCGGTCCTGCGCGGACTTGATGTTCTCGTCCAAAACCGCCAGATCCGCTCGTGACTTCGCCAGGTCCTCGTCGGCCTGGGCGCGAAACGTGCTGATCGTGGTCGCGATCTTGGAATTTGCCTCCGCGATCTGGCCCTTGTTTTCCGCAGCCTTTTGCTCGATCCGAAGCATTTCGATTTCAGGGACGATTTTCTGGTCGTAGAGCTTGCGCGTCAATGTGAGCTCGCGGTCGAGCAAGGCCGACGACTGGGTGAGGCGCGTAATCTGCTGATTGAGAACGTCGATGTCCTGGGCGACTTTCTGGGCCCGCGCCTTGAAGACGCTTCGTTCAGTTGCGACCGCAACGGGAGCAACCTGCTCGATGTCGTCGGGAAAAGTGATCTCGGTGCGCCCCCTCGCTTCGGCGTCCAGGCGCGCCACCCGAGCCGCCATCGCGGCCCGTCGCTCTCTGATCTCGCCGAATTCCGCGGCGAATTTGGTGTCGTCGATGCGCATCAGGCTTTGCCCCTGCTGCACCACCGCTCCCTCCTGGACGAGGATGTCGTCGACGATTCCGCCCTCCAGCGATTGAACGACCTGGATTTGCCGGGAGGGAACGACCTTGCCGTTGCCGCGCTTAACTTCGTCAAGCACCGCGAAATGAGCCCAGACCAGAAAGGTCACGAACAGGGCAAGGAAGGTCCACAGCAACATTCGCGACGTCCGCGGCGTTCGCAGTTGAACGGCGGCGCGGATGTCGTTGGCGTAGGCAAAATCAGCTGACATGGGACTTCTGAGGAATGGGAGCGGATTGAGCGGCAGCGGATTGAACGACGGCGGGTTGAACGACTCTTGGCGAAGCAACAGGCTCAGCAGCCGCCGGCTTGCCCTGCAAAAGGCTCAAGACCTTGTCCCGCGGCCCATCCGCAATCAGCCGGCCGTTATCGAATAGCAGGAGCCGATCGACCATGCCGAGCAGCGACAGGCGATGGGTCGAAATGATGATGGTCATTTGCCCCTGATCCAGCGCCTTCAGGCGTTCCAGGAATTCGGTCTCGCTGCGGATGTCGAAATGCGCCGTCGGTTCGTCCAGGAACAGGATCTTCGGCTTGCGGATCAGAACACGTGCGAGCCCGATCGCCTGCTTCTGGCCCCCCGACAGGCTTCGGCCGCCTTCGGAGATCGGCATGTCGTAGCCCATCGGATGTCCGGCAATGAAGCTTTCCACGCCGGCGAGGCGTGCTGCGGCCAGAACCTCCTCGTCGGAGGCGGCGGGATAGCCGAGCGTGATGTTGTCGCGCAGCTTGCCGAAGAACAGATCGGTATCCTGCATGGCAAAGCCGATGCCGGCGCGCAGATCGGCCGGATCATACTGCCGTGAATCGACGCCATCGACGAGGATGCGGCCCTCCTGCGTCTCGTAGAACGCGAGCAGCAGCCGGCCGACAGTCGTCTTGCCCGAGCCGACCCGACCGATGATGCCGATGCGCTCGCCGCTTTGGATCTTGAACGTCACCTTGTCGAGGGCTTTGCCTGGCGCCTGCGGATAGGTGAAGGTGACGTTCTCGAAGCTGATCGTGCCCTTTTCGATTTTTCTGGCGACGTAATTCCGGTTCGGCGAGCGTTCCCGCTCCGAGGCCATCAGTCGATCAATGGATTTTAGCGCGGCGAAGGTTTGCGTGGCTCTGGTGATCACCGCTGCAATTCCGGCAATCGGCGCAAGAACGCGTCCCGCCAGCATGTTCGCGGCGACCAGCGCGCCAACGGTGAGGCTTCCGTTCAAAATGAGAAACACGCCGATCACGATCATCAGCAGGCTGGTCAACGTCTGCGCCGCGGTCGCGCTGGTCAAAGCGAGCGACGACCAGAAGTGGACGGCTTCGCCGGAGCGGGCCGTTGCCGCGACGGAACGCTCCCACGCGGTTTGCATGCGAGCTTCGCCGCCGGTCGCACGCAGCGTTTCCAGGCCGGCGAGGGATTCGACCAGCACGCCATGGCGGGCGGCCGATTCTGCCTGCAGACGCTTGATCGCGCGGTTGAGGGGACGCTGCAGAGCCAGGCCAACGCCGATCATGACCGGCAGCATGAGCAGAGGAACCCACGCCAGCGGTCCGGCGATCACGAAAAGTACGCCGATGAACAGAATTGCGAACAGCAGATCCGTTGCCGAAACCACGCTTCCCGAAGTGAAGAACTCGCGGACCGAGTCAAAATCGCGCAGCTGATTGGCGAGAATGCCGACCGACGATGGACGCTGCGCCATCTTGATTGCCATGACGTGTTCGAAGATGTTGGCAGCAAGAACAACGTCGATCGTCTTGCCGGTCATGTCGATCATCTTGCTCCTGACCATGCGCAGGATCAGGTCGAAAACGATCGCAAGCCCCATGCCGATCGCGAGTGCGACGAGCGACGGAATGGCTCCGTTCGGGACAACCCGGTCGTAGACGCTCATCGTAAAGAGAGGCATCGCCAGCCCGAGAATATTGAGCAGCAGTGCAGCCAGCGCGATGTGCCCGTAATTCCGCCAGTGGGGTTGCACCACCGACCAGAACCAATGAGTGCGGGGAAGGGTGCCTGCGGCGACGGCGCGCGCGTCGGCTTCTGCAGCAGCCCTGACCAGGAAGGCATACCCTGTATAATCGGCGACGACCGACTCCAGCGCACGGAGCTGGGTAGCGTTAGCCTTGATGGATGGATCGAGGACCTTAGCGGTGTTGCCGGGGCTGTCGAAAGCAAGAAGAATGAGGGTCGTTCCGTTCCGCATGATCAGCACGGCCGGCAATACCAGTGCCGGTATGTCCGAAAGCTCGCGCTTGACGGCTTCGGTTTCGAGGCCTGCGCGGCGAGCGGCGCGGTCATAGAGTGCAACGTTCAGCCGCCCGTCCGTGATCGGCAGGCCGCCAAGCAAGGCCTCGCGGGTCACCGCGCGGCCATGATAGGCCGCCAGGAACATCAGGGAGTCGGCCAAGGGATCGCTCCCTTTTGTCGCTCCGGCTGATTTGTGGGACAGCTCAAGCTTTTCAGGACGCGAGGGCTCGCCTCCTGACTTCTTCATGCGAAAGAGCAATGTATAAAGCCTTTAATGCAAAGCCTTGAATTAAGCAGACGGCTCAATAGCAACCTGACCGGGCAGCCTGTAGAATAGAGCAGTTTCCCAGATAAATCATTAGCTTGTTCGATTTGTCTACTTAACGATTAATTGTAACCACGACGCCGGGCGCAAGACCCTGTGCAGCCGCCCGGCGGGCGCGCAAAAAACCGCCCGCAAATGCGGGCGGTTTGAGCAGGCCTATCGACTTTTCGGACTTTACCTTGAAACCACGGAGTTGGCTGTCGCTAACCAAGCGGGGCTGCCGGGGTCGGCGTCAGATGCAAGCCCGCCGACACGGCCGTTGAACGAACCCGATGTGCTCTGGCTCGGCCGCTGCCCGAGCCATTCCGAGACCCCGGGCACCTTCGCGGAAGGTGTTCCGGCCGGCCAACGATCCTTGAACGGCGTCGCATTTTGCTCGGGTGCAGCGTAGGACGATGCCCTGACAGGTGCGGCCTCGGGCGCGCCGACCGGAACGTCGAGCGGCTCGGAGCCGGTCTGCGGGACTTTCCAGCGGAAAGTCGGAGCGTGGAATGCGGGCATGTTGAACGCGACCAGATCGACCGGCGCAGCGTCGACCGGAGGCGGGGCTTTCAGGTACTCGAGCAGCGTACCCATTGCCGCCAGCAGCTGATAATCGGCAAAGACCACGACGCCGCGCGAGGAGGTCAGCGATACCGAGGCGTTGAAGTACTGGTTTTGCGCATTCAAGAGGTCGACGAGGGACCGCTGGCCCAATTCGTACTCCTTCTGGAAGGCGGCGATCGTCTTCCTGGCGGCTTCGAGCTGCCGAGTCAGCGCGGCAATCCGGCTCGCCGTCACGGTGCGGGCAGACCAGGCCTTGTCGATCGATTCGACCGCATCGCGTTGCAACCGTGCGTGCCGCGCTGTGCTTTCCACATAGCGTTCGCCCATTTCCGAGCGGTGCCAGGCGTCCTGTCCGCCGCGGAAGATATCCCAGGACATCACGACCTTGCCGCTGTAGTCCTCATGGGTAATACCCGTATAGGGGTATGTGTTGTCGAAGTGGGTCGCGCTCGCTTCCAGCGCAAACTTCGGAACGAAGGAGCCGTCCGTGACCCGATACGCCTCCTTCGCGGCGTCGGCATCGGCCTGGGCAGCCTGGATTGTCGGATTGAACCGGATGGCTGTCGCAAGGGCTTGGTCCCTTGTCGGCGGCAATCCTGCAAGTGGTCCGGGGAAACGAAGGTTGGCGGGCTCGAGTCCAACAACCTTGCGATACTTGGCCCGGGCATCCTCGAGGCTCTTCCGGAATTCTTCCAGCGCGGCCTGGGCGGATTCGACGCGCTCACGCGCCTGGTCCAGGTCGCCTTCACCGGCCCGTCCGCCCGAGAAGCGGGAGTTCACATTTTCAAATATCTTCTGGTGATTTGCGAGGTTCTGCTCGGCGGTCGCCACCAGGCGCAAATAACGCACCACATCGACATAGGCTTCCGCCGCGTCGAGCGCGATCAGCTCGGTGCGCTCGCGAACACGAAACGCCGCTGCATTGACGCGAGCGGTCTGCCGCCAGATATCGTGGATCGAGGCGAAGCCATCGAATAGGGTCTGCCGGATGACGACCGATTCCTGCGAGCCGTTCCGCCAGGGGCCGCTGTCGGTCGGGATCGGCTGTGCGGTCGTGCTGGTAACGATCCCGCTCTGATCGAATTTCTCGGGGCCCCAGCGGGCATCGAGCCGAACTTGAGGCAACAGCGAGCCTTGAGTCTGCCGAAGTTCGCTTTCTGTCGCGCGGCGGTTCGCGGACGCCTCGCCCACGCCCGGATTCGTCTGGACGGCCTGCTTGAGCGCATCATTGATCGAAAAAGGCTCTGACCATGCCGGACTTGCGGCCAAAATAAGGCCCGCGACGGCAAAATATGCCCGCTTCATTACACTCCCCAGCCCCAAAACCAGCCCCGAAAAAACTGAAGTAACTTAATTGATCAGGTCATACCTAACAAGCTGCTCCGGATTCACCTATGACATTTCAGCCACAGTTCCCGGCAACATCTCTGCCGCCTGGGCGCCCGCCGTCGAGCGTTCCGCAGAGGTATTATAGTAGCGGGAAGTCGTCGCAAAGGGGACGCACGGCGGAACCGCCGGGAGAGGTGCGGCCCGAGAACGTCTCCGCGTCAGTAGCCGGGACCGGGGTAGGGGAGCTGCGACAAAGACAGCGACAAGCATACCGGCCGCCAGGCTTCCGTCCGGCGGCGTCGGGCTCTCGGGAGGTGTCAGTTCGACGAGGGCATAGGCGACAGGATGCCTCCGGCGATCAACCGGTGTCGCACCGCCGACGATCACGACTGCGATGATGTTTCGTGTCACGGCGACTGCTCCCTCCCTCGATCGCTGCCTCAAATGACTGGGGCCGCGGACGTTCCACGAATTGCTGACCAGCCGGCCTTGCATGCGTCGATTTGCGGTGCTGCCCTGCGCGGCACCAGCGATGAGTGCGGTTCCAAACCGCCTGCGGCCTGGCCAAGGTTCTTGCTGTTGAGGGTCGAAGCATCCAGAGAAGCCATCGGGGCGAATGCCGGGCGCAGATGAAATTGATCTAGCGCAAAGTAACCTTGTCCAAGACCTGTTGGGATAATAAAAGTTGTCCGATGTTCCAGGGCGAATGAAGAGAGTGCCGGGAGCAAGGCCGTTCGAGACGGCACAGTCGGATTAAAGCGGGAAGGTGCCGTCATGTCCTATAATCGGTTCTTCGAAGACGCTATCGGCAAGCTGAAGGCCGAGCAGCGCTATCGCGTCTTCGCCGACATCGAACGCGACGCCAGCCGCTTTCCGCATGCGATATGGCGTCCCGAGGGCCGTCCGGCGCGTGATATCACCATCTGGTGCTCGAACGATTACCTCGGTATGGGCGTCAACCCCGAGGTCATTGCAGCGATGCGCGCCGCCGCAGCCCGCCACGGCGCAGGCGCAGGCGGCACCCGCAACATTTCCGGGACTAGCCATCCGCTCGTGAGTCTCGAGACAGAACTCGCCGACCTGCACGGCAAGGAGGCGGCGCTTGTCTTCACCTCGGGCTGGATATCCAACCTCGCCGGCATCTCGACCATCGCCGACCTGCTGCCGAACTGCCTGATCCTCTCCGACGCGCTCAATCACAATTCGATGATCGAGGGCATCCGTCGCTCCAAATCCGAACGCCAGGTCTGGCGGCACAACGACGTGGCCCATCTCGAAGAGTTGCTCGCCGCCCAGCCGCTGGAGCGTGCCAAGCTCATCGTGTTCGAGAGCCTCTATTCGATGGATGGCGACATCGCGCCGATCAAGGCGATCTGCGATCTCGCTGAAAAATATAACGCCATGACCTATATCGACGAGGTCCATGCGGTGGCGATGTATGGCGAGCGTGGCGGTGGCATCGCCGAGCGCGACGGCCAGATGCACCGCATCGACGTGATCGAGGGTACGCTCGCCAAGGGCTTCGGCGTGGTCGGCGGCTATATCGCCGCTAGCGCCGCAATCTGTGACGCGGTGCGCTCCTATGCCGCCGGATTCATCTTCACCACCGCGCTGCCGCCGGCAGTCGCCGAAGCTGCAGCGCATTCGGTGCGGCTCGCCAAATCACGCTCGGACCTTCGCATGGCACATCAACGGCAGGCGTGGCTGACCAAGCACGCGCTCGCCCAGGCCGGCCTGCCGGTGATGGTGACGCCGTCGCACATCGTGCCGGTGATGGTGAACGATGCCCAGGCCTGCAAGGCTGCGAGCGATCTCTTGCTGGAACGGCACGATATCTACATCCAGCCGATCAATTACCCGACCGTTTCGCGAGGGACGGAGCGGCTGCGCATCACGCCGACGCCCTATCACGGCGATGCTCATATCGCGCATCTGGTGGAATCGCTGGTCGACGTCTGGACGACCCTGCGGCTACCGTTCACGGCTGTCACGCCGAACGTCGAGTCGCCGTTTGCTAACGACGCCGACTGCACCTATCCGCAGATGAAGCGCGCCGCCGAATAGGCCCACCCGCAAGAGCACCGTATTCATTAAATGCGGCCGGCTGTGCCTTGGGGTTCTACTGCGCTCAGCGAGCCTACGAAATCGTCCGCGCGGAGTTCGCGAACCGGCTTGGGCCACCGGCGGAAAAAAGCCGAGGCATCGGGCAAGGCGGCCGTCAAGATCCGGGCGCATGCCGACGAAAGTCGGTACGCCAAAATGAGCCCGTTCAGATCAAGCGATTGATTGGGTTGCCGAGTTTGGCTGGGGAACCTGGATTCGAACCAAGACAAACAGAGTCAGAGTCTGTTGTGCTACCGTTACACCATTCCCCAAGGGAATTGCCGAGCAAATTCAATGATTTGAAGATTGGTTCGGCAACCACTCGCGATGCCGGCGACGCAAATCACCGCGCGAGAATGCGGACCTTGTAGCCGCTGAGAGTAAGGCTTGCAAGCATGCGGACACCTCCCTTGCAAACTGCGTACGCCGACGCCAAACGGGGTTTGCCCGATAGCAGGTCGAAGGATCAATCGAACCCAATGTCTTCAGCACCTGGAGCCAGGAAGCGATACACAACGCATGGTCTTCCCTTGGTTCTTCCTTGGCTCTTGCCTCAAATCGAGGTCTACGGATCGAAAAGCCACCGTCCCTTACCGGACCGCCGGACGCTATGGGCCGAGGATATGCTGCGTCGATGCAGTTCAACATCTCGCCCGCTGAAGCGGGCTCATGCGACGCGGAGATTGCCGTTCTGCGCGTCGCGCTAGAACGGCAGCGAGCCACTCGCCTTATAGGTCCAGAGCGAGGTGTTGCTGCCGATGCCGCCGAATTCACCGCCCAGGCTGATGACGCCCCCGTCCTTGAACTTCATGTCGAGACCGGCCGTCATTCGCGCTGACCATCCTTGCAGCAGCAGATCAGTCGTCGGAATGCCTGCGACCGTGGCCGAATTGCCGGTGAAGTAATAGTCGCTGTAGATTCCGGCATAGGGCGCGAGCGCAACCGCCGCTGAGCTCCATTCCAGCGGAAGGCTTGCCTTGGCGCCGGCGCTGGCGCGGCCGGTGGAAAAGCTGTTGGTGGGCTCGGCGATGCCGAGACTGTCGGTATAGGCGCCGTCATTTTCCCACAGCGCATATAGTTTTGCCGAAGGCTGCAGCACAAAATCCCGGAAAAGATAGGTGCCGGTGAACCCGCC
>CAYVVB010000268.1:0-2918 GCA_964454955.1 uncultured Bradyrhizobium sp.
CACGGGGCGCATCCTCGCTGGAAGAGTGCCTTGCGCGCGAATACCGCGCCGCGCTCGAAGTGTTCCGCAGCGATGATTTTCGCGAGGGCGTGCGCGCGGCGGTGATCGACAAGGACCGCAATCCCAGATGGTCGCCGGCTGCAATCGAGGACGTCACGCCAGAAATGCTTGCGCCTTATTTCGCGGAAATCGGCGCCGACGAACTGGTCTTCGATCAGGCCAACTAGACAGCGCATTTTAGGGGAGGAAACGGCATGGCAACCATCGCATTCATCGGCCTCGGCAACATGGGCGGGCCGATGGCCGCCAATCTGGTGAAGGCCGGGCACAAGGTGGTCGCGTTCGACCTGGTGGAGGCCTCACGCAATCAGGCCAGGAGCGATGGCGCCGCAATCGCCGATGGCGCGGTTTCCGCGGTGAAAGGCGCCGAGGTCGTGGTCACCATGCTCCCCGCGGGCAGGCATGTGCTCTCGGTCTGGACCGAGGTGCTCCCTGCGATGACCAGGGGCGCCCTTATCATCGATTGCTCGACCATCGACGTCGAAAGCGCCAAAGAGGCGCATGCCCTTGCGGCCAAAGCTGGTGTGGCCTCGGTCGATGCGCCGGTCTCCGGCGGCACCGGCGGCGCCAAGGCCGCGACCCTGACCTTCATGTGTGGCGGCGACGAGAAGGCCTTTGCCACGGCAAAGCCCGTACTGGAGAAGATGGGCAAGAAGATCGTGCATTGCGGCGGGGCCGGCGCCGGGCAGGCCGCCAAGATCTGCAACAACATGATCCTCGGCATTTCCATGATCGCGGTGAGCGAGGCTTTCAGCCTTGCGGAAAAGCTCGGGCTTTCGCACCAGGCGCTGTTCGACGTCGCTTCGACCTCCTCGGGGCAATGCTGGTCGCTGACGTCATATTGTCCGGTGCCGGGACCAGTGCCGGCTTCGCCGGCAAATAATGATTACAAGCCCGGCTTTGCTGCCGCACTCATGCTGAAGGACCTGACGTTGGCGCAGGATGCGGCGAAGACCGCGGGCGCCGCCACGCCGCTGGGTGCGCACGCGCAGGAGATCTACAAGGCGTTCGACGCGGCCGGAAACGGCGGCGTGGATTTTTCGGGTATCATCCGGCACGTACGCGGTCTTGCAGGACAATAACGATGACCAGTTTCCAGGAAGCGCGCGCTTTTCTGTTGAAACATCGCACCGATTACGATGCGGCGGTCAAAGGTTTTCGCTGGCCCGATCCGGTTCCGTTCAACTGGGCGCTGGACTGGTTCGACGCGGAACTCGCGCGCAATGCCGACAGCCGCGACCGGACCGCACTCTGGATCGTCGATGCTGGCAGCGACCGGCAGATGAAACTCTCCTTTGCGGCCCTGTCGCGCCGTTCCAATCAGGTCGCCAATTTCCTGCGCGCGCAGGGCCTTAAGCGCGGCGACCATTTGCTGCTCCTGCTCGGCAATGTCGTGCCGCTCTGGGAGACCATGCTGGCGGCGATGAAGCTCGGCATCGTCGTGATCCCCGCGACCACGCTGCTCACCGCGGAGGAGTTGCGCGACCGGCTCGAGCGCGGCCGCGCCAGGGCGGTCGTGGCGACCCAGGATCAGGTTGCGAAATTTGCAGGATTGGGCGGCACCGGACTGGCGCGCATCGTCGTCGGCGCATCGGCCGCGGAGGAGGGCTGGCTGCCGTTCGAACAGGCGGCGGATTTTCGCGAAACTTTCGAGCCGGACGGTCCGACACAGGCCGACGACCCGATGCTGCTCTATTTCACCTCGGGCACCACGGCGAAACCGAAACTGGTGCGGCACAGCCAGCGCAGCTATCCGGTCGGCCATCTCTCGACCATGTACTGGCTCGGCCTGCAGCCGGGCGACATTCACTTGAACATTTCCTCTCCCGGCTGGGCCAAGCATGCCTGGAGCTGCTTTTTCGCGCCCTGGAACGCCGGCGCAACCGTGTTCGTGGTGAATCAGCCGCGATTCGACGCCAAGGATTTGTTGGCAACGATCGGCCGCTGCGGCGTGACCACGCTGTGCGCGCCGCCGACGGTGTGGCGGCTGTTCATCCAGGAGCGGCTTGCCGATTTCAAGGTGTCGTTGCGCGAAGTCTGCGGCGCCGGCGAGCCGCTCAATCCGGAAGTGATCGACCAGGTGCGGGCGGCCTGGGGACTGACCATCCGCGATGGCTACGGCCAGACCGAAACGGCCGCACTTGCCGGCAACTCGCCGGGCCAGAAGGTCAAAATCGGCTCGATGGGTCGGCCGCTGCCCGGCTATCGGGTGCAGATCACCGACGTCGACGGCAATGTCACCAAAGAAGGCGAGGTGACGCTGGTTCTCGGCGCAGATCGGCCGGCAGGCCTGATGCAGGGCTATCAGGGCGAGGACGGCAAGCTGACCGGCGCGGACGGCGCGCTCTATCGCAGCGGCGACGTGGTCTTTGTCGATGACGAGGGCTATCTGACCTTCGTCGGGCGCACCGACGACGTGTTCAAGTCGTCCGATTACCGCATCAGCCCGTTCGAACTCGAGAGCGTGCTGCTCGAGCACGAGGCGGTGGCGGAAGCCGCCGTCGTGCCGAGCCCCGATCCGATCCGGCTTGCGGTGCCCAAGGCCTATGTGCTTTTGGTCGCGGGCGCCGAGCGCTCGGCGGAAACCGCGCTTTCGATCTTCAGGCATCTCCATGCGCATCTTGCTCCGTTCAAGCGCGTCCGGCGCATCGAGCTCGTGACGGAGTTGCCGAAGACGATCTCGGGAAAAATCCGCCGCGTCCAGCTGCGGCGCCTGGAGCATGACGACAACCGCGACGATCCGCTGCGGGGCAGTCTCGCGGAGATAGGGAAGGCGGCGGAGAGCGCCGGCCGGATCACGCGCCAGCTCCTGGTGTTCTCGCGCCACGAGGCGATCGCGCCCGTGGTCGTCGATCTCA
>CAYVVB010000269.1:0-8682 GCA_964454955.1 uncultured Bradyrhizobium sp.
GCACCTGCAAGGGTGTGCCAGAACCACACGACTTCGCCGTCCACGTCGATGCCGCACGTCTCCAGCATCTTCGTGTCCACCGCCACCTGCCCCGCGTGTCGTGACGATCGCGATACGCCCCTCGTGCCGGGACAGGATGGCCGGGACGATGCTTCTGATTTGCCCGACGGCGCAAGCC
Organism: uncultured Bradyrhizobium sp.; assembly: GCA_964454955.1. Taxonomy (GTDB): domain Bacteria; phylum Pseudomonadota; class Alphaproteobacteria; order Rhizobiales; family Xanthobacteraceae; genus Bradyrhizobium. The sequence goes on from CAYVVB010000269.1 coordinate 179, forward strand.
GTCAGGATGCGGCAGATTGGCACGACGGGCAATTTGCGCATGGCCCCTCTGCGCGATAGGCTTTGCATCAGGCGTGTTGTCGCGAGCACGAGAGGCCGATCATGGAAGACATGACAGTCACGGCCACAGGTTACGATTTCCGGCCTGCACACGCCGTCATGAAGCGCTACATCGACTTGTATCTGTTTTCCGGCTTCTCCTCGGCAATGCTCGTCGGCAGGGAGCTGGCCGACGTGACATGCATTGGATGGGCCGACAAGGAGGCGCAGATACTCTTGCGGCCCGACCACATCTTCCGCGTTTTCTCGAATACGAAGCTGATCACGTCCTGCGCTGCGCTCCTTCTGTTCGAGGAAGGCCGCTTCCGCCTGGACGATCCGATCGAGGAATTCATTCCGCAGCTTGCGAACCGCCGGGTGCTGCGTCCGGGCGCGACGTCGCTGGATCAGACGGAGCCTGCCGTAAGGCCGATCACGATCCGCCATCTGATGAGTCACAGTTCCGGGCTGAGCTACGGTCTCCTTGACCCGGGGACGCTGATCTTCAACGCCTATAACGAGCGAAAGGTCATCAACCCTGCCACAACACTTGCGGAGATGATTGACGTGCTGGCCGACCTGCCGCTGGCCTATCATCCAGGCACATCGTGGGAGTATTCGGTGGCCACCGATGTCCTGGCGCACCTTGTCGAAGTGATCAGCGGCCAGCGCTTCGATGCGTTTCTCCAGTCGAAAATCCTCGGACCGCTCGGCATGGTGGACACGGGGTTCGTGGTGACGGATCGCAATCGCCTCGTCGCCTATTATACCGGGGCCGACCCGCTCGACCCCATGAAAGGCGGCCTGACGCGGATCGACGACGCGCCATATCCGGACGCATACTTGCGTCCCGTCCCGAGGCAGAGCGGCGGCAGCGGATTGGTCTCGACCTTGCCGGACATGGTGGCGCTGATACGAAGCCTGCTTCCGGGCGGCCCGACCTTGCTCAAGCCGGACACGATCGAACTGATGATGACCAACCAGTTGCCCGAAGGTACGTGGATGCGCTTTGCAGCGACCGGAGAGATTCGAGGCAGGGGGTACGGGCTCGCAGGAGGTTTGATCGTGGAGCCCTCCGCGTTCGACCATCCGGACGCGAAAGGCGAGATCTTCTGGGGCGGACGTGCAGGCACCCAATGGTGGATTTCGCCCGGGAAGAACACCGCGGGCCTTATCATGGCGCAGCGCGAGATGGGCTTTGCGCATCCGTTTGCGGTCGAGTTCAAGCGGCAAGCGTACGAAGCGGTGAAGTAGCGGCGCGCAGCGCGTAGGGCGGACCGCCCCCGCATGATGCCAGTTGCGCCACGACATCACCAACTCGTCTGTTGTGCCGGGATCGTTTTGGGAGGATGCTCTGCCGCAGATACCACACTGGAAGGGGAGCACTACCACAGGGAGGAAGCAATGGCCTGGCAGCTTTCCGGGCGGAGCCTGGAGCTCTGTAGCTGTAAGATGTTGTGTCCGTGCTGGCTCGGTCCGGACGGAGTACCGGACCAGGGATGGTGCGATGGCGCACTCGGTTTCGACATCCAGCGCGGCAGTTGCGAGGGTGTCGATCTCAGCAATACCAAGGTCGCTTTTACCGCCGATTGGCCGGGCAATATCTTCGGCGGCAATGCGACGGCTCGCTTGTACATCGACGAGAGTGCAAGCGCCGAACAGCGCCGCGAACTGGAAGCGATCTTCTGGGGCAAGAGGGGCGGCTTTCTCGAGGCGCTGCTGGGCGCCGTAATCAGCAAGTGGCTGCCCACCGAGACGACCAAGATCGAGATCGGATGGGGCGACTCCCCGTTCCTCAAGGTCGGAAGTGTCGGACAAGCGACGCTGACCCCCTTGAAGGATCAGGACGGAAAGGCGACCCGGATGGAAGGCGCCGCTGCCCAAACGGCATTTCAGTTTGCCAGCATGGACCTCGCCAGCAGCAAGGGCAGCCGATGGTCTGATCCGGGCTTGCGCGAGTGGCAGGGAGACTCGGGCACGCTGCACCAGTTCAATTGGAGCGCGTAGCGCGTAGGGCGGATTAGCGATGGCGTAATCCGCCATTGCGGGCGCATGCTCTGTGGCGAACTGGCCGATATATTCTCGTACCGCCTTCAGTGCCGGCGGATTAAGCCTTAGGCTAATCCGCCCAACTCACCGCTGGATTGGCAAAGAGCAACACAACCGTCAGCGCAGTCATGCGGCGCGACCGCGGCATTGTCATTGCTGCGCTGATGCTCATCACCGTCCTGGCGTGGGCCTATACTCTGTGGGTTGCGCCACAGATGAGCATGATGGCAAGCCCGGTCCCCGCGTCCGCCGACGACGGCAGTGGCGGGACGACCATGCCGGGCATGAGCATGTCGGGCGACATGAGCGACATGCCCGACATGAACATGGCTGGCGCGGGCGCCGCGGCCGAGCCCGCTTTCCGTTCATGGAGCATTGCCGACTTCGGCTTCGTATTCATCATGTGGGCGGTGATGATGGTCGGCATGATGACGCCTTCCGTGACGCCAATGGTGCTGCTCTATGCCACCGTCGGCCGCAAGGCGGCAGCGAGCGGCCGTCCCCTTGCTCCCACCGGCTGGTTTCTCGCCGGCTACCTGTCGGCCTGGGTCGCCTTCAGTCTCGCCGCAACCACAGCGCAGTGGGCTTTGACCCGGCTTGCCCTGCTGACCCCGATGATGGCGAGCGCCAGCGGCATCTTCGGAGGCGCCCTGCTCGTTGCGGCCGGGCTTTACCAATGGTCGCCTCTCAAGGACACTTGTCTGAAGCAGTGTCAGACGCCGCTCGGTTTCCTGATGAGCCATGGCGGCTTTCGTTCGGAACCTTTCGCCGCGCTGCGGCTCGGCGCCGAGCATGGTCTATATTGCATCGGCTGCTGCTGGGTGCTCATGGCGCTGCTCTTTGTCGGCGGCGTCATGAACGTGCTCTGGATTGCGGGACTTGCGATCCTGGTTCTCCTGGAAAAGGTCGTGCCGACCGGCCGCCTCGTCCCGCGCCTGGCCGGCGCCGCGCTGGCGGCCGGTGGTCTCTTCCTGCTGGTCCGCGCGTTCTGAATGGGTAGGGCGAGCCTCGCGCGACAACATCGAGGTCCCGGGTTCGCGTCTGCGACGCACCCCGGAACGACGAATTTGCGGCTACAATTCCACCACGACGTAATCGCTTTCGACCTCGACCTTGATGGTCTCGGCGACATACGGTCCCTTCACCACGGCCGATCCCGGCTCGACATGCGCCGGATAGGCCTTCGCGCGAAAGCGGCGTGGATCGCAATAGGATTGGCCGGTGCGGACATCGAATTCCCAGCCATGCCACGGGCAGCGGATGATTTCGCCGAGTTTGGTGTATTCGATCTCGCCGGGATTTTTCGACCGTGCGAGCCCGATCAGCGGCCCCTCGCACAGCGCCGCGCCCTGGTGCGGGCAGCGGTTCAGAAGGCCGAAGAACTCGCCATTGATGTTGAACACCGCGATCGGCCGATCGTCGACGGTCAAGAATTTGCGCGTGCCCGGCGGCAGCTCGCTCACGGGGGCGATCACGTGGCGAGTCATTTGCGCATGACCGGATAGATTGAGCCATAGCGGCGGGCCGGATCACCTCGCCCATAGGGAGAGGTGAACTGAGCTCGCGGATGAATCGGTCTAATCAAACCCGTGCTCCGTCAGCTCACGCCATACACTTTCCGCGCGTTGCCGAGATAGAACGCCTCGCGGTTGGCGTCGGACACACCGGGCGGCAGCACGCGCGAGGGATCGTCATAGTCCCAATGCGGATAGTCGGTGGCGAACAGGAGCTTGTCCCAGCCGATCCAGTCGATCACGTCGAACAGGTCCTGCCGCCGCTCAGGGTCTTCCATCGGCTGTGTGGTCCAGTAGATTCGCTCGCGGATATATTCGGAAGGCGGGCGCTTCACGTGCGGCACCTCGCTTTTCAACCGCTGCCAGGCCTTGTCGAGCCGCCAGCACAAGGACGGCGCCCAGCCGAAGCCGGCCTCGATCATGATCATCTTCAATTTCGGATAGTGCTCGAACACGCCTTCCAGCGCGAGGCTTGCCAGGTCCGTCTGCTGGCATTGCGAGTGTCCGACCATCTCCTCGATGTAGTAGCTCGGCCAACCCGACGCCGTGATCGGATTGCCGCCGAAGCCGAACGCATGCACGCCGATCGGAAGCCCCGCCTCTTCGGCCGCTTCATAGATCGGCCAGTAGCGGCGCCGGCCGAGCGGCTCGACATTGCGGCTGAGCAGCAGCACCTGCACGAAATTCCCGTCGCCCGCGCGCTTCCTGATCTCGGCGGCCGCGGCCGGTGCATCCTCATTGGCGACGACGACGGAAGCCTTCAGTCGCGCGTCCTCAGCTGTCCATTTCTCGATCTGCCAGTCGTTGATCGCCGAGCAGATCGCAGCCGCGAGATCCTGGTTGCGGATGCCCTGCCCGGTGTTGAGCGGATTGAGCACGCCAAACACGACATTGTTGGGATCGAGATGCTGCTTCTGCATGAAAGAGAGCGAGGAACCCTGTGGGCCGCCTTCCGGCGGATACGCATCGCGGCGCGACGCGTTGGGCTGCGCCTTCGGGTAAGGCGGACCTTCCATCATGCCCTGATAGGCATGGCGGCCGTAGGTTTGCAGATGATCGTGCCAGCGCTTTGCCAGATAGGGGTACAGCTCGGTCCTGGTCGCGCGCGCCGGGTGAATGTCGCAATCGGCGATCGCGGTCTTGGCGGCGCTCGATGCGGATTGTTCGGGAAGATCGCGGAACTGCACGTTCATGGCATCGTCTCCGGTTTAGTCCGGGCATGATCCTTTTCGAGGATCACGCCGCCACCTTCTCCTTGAGGCGGCCGTAGGTCGCGAGCGGATTATCGATCATGATCTTGCGCACCAGATCGGACGATAACCCCTCGGGCAACGCTTCGTTGCCGTCGAATTGCCAATGCGGATAGTCGGTGGAGAATAGGAGCAATTCGTCCGACTGCATATGGTCAAGCAGCCGGTTCAGGACGTGCGGGTCGGGCGGCGCATCGATCGGCTGCAGCGAGAAGCGGATGTTGCTGCGCACAATCTCCAGCGGGGCGCGATCGACCCACGGCGTTTCCATGCGAATGCCGCGCCAGAATTTGTGCAGCCGCCAGAGATAGGGCGGCAGCCAGGTGAAGCCGGATTCCAGCATCACCATTTTCAGGTTCGGATGGCGCGCGAACACACCCTCGACGATCAGGCTGGTGAGTTGTGTCTGGAAGGCCTGCGCCTGGGCGACATAATCCTCGATGTGATAGGAGCCCCAGCCGACCGATGTCGGCGGATTGTGATAGGCGGAGCCGGCATGAATGCCGATCGGCAGACCCAGCCGTTCGGCGGTAGCATAGATCGTCCAGTAAAGGCGCTTGCCGAGCGTCATGTCGCCCATCACGAGCATCAGCACCTGGACGAAGCGCGGGTCAAGCGCGCAGCGCTCGATCTCGGCGACGGATTTCTCCACGCTCTGCACGGGGATCGCGATCGAGCCGCGCAAGCGCGCGTCCTTGTCCAGCCATTCGGCTGCAAGCCAGTCGTTCAGCGCGCGGCAGAACGCGTCCGCCATGTCTTCGGAAAACACCATCTGCACGCCGTACAACGGATTGCAGATGCCGAAAGCGAGCTGATGTGGATCGAGCGCCTGTCGTTGCATGTCCTCGAGCCTGGAGCCGGGCTTGCCCTGCGACGGCCGCCAGTCGGGACGCGCCGAGATCGGCGAATGCGTGGGATAGGATTGCGAGACGAGATCGGTCATGCCGCGCGTCGTCACCTGGTCGCGCCAGTAATCGTTGAGATAAGGCAGGAGGCTCGTGAGATGCGGAACGGCCGGGTGCAGGTCGCAATCGACGCCGCCCGCGATCAATGTCGCCATGACGTTTCCTTCAGTCCGGGCGCTTGGCCGCGCCGCTCCTGTTGCGCGCATTGAAGCAGGCTTGTGCAAAGCAAGCAACTCGGCAGGCGCGGGGCTGATGTGCTAGGTTGGGCGCTCGCCGCGCCTGCGGGGAGAGGCGGAAGTTGCGGACACAACTGAGGAAGAAGATGAAAGAGCTCGTCAGCATCGCCGAACAGATCGCCGCAAAACTGATCGCGCGGAAGGAGACGATTGCGGTCGCCGAATCCTCGACCGGAGGCCTGATCTCCGCGGCGCTGCTCGCGGTGCCCGGCGCGTCCGCCTATTTCAAGGGGGCTGCCGTGGTCTACACCCGCGACGCGCGGCGCATCCTGATGGACATTCCGGATGAGGCGATGAAGGGACTCCGCGCCTCCACCGAAATCTATGCAGGGCTGCTCGCCGAGCAAATCCGCGGGCGGTTCGGCTCCGACTGGGGATTATCGGAGACCGGCGCGACCGGCCCCACCGGCAACCGCTACGGCGACGCCGCCGGCCATAGCTGCATGGCGGTGGCGGGCGCACAGACCCACGCGATCACGCTCGAGACGGGGAGCAGCGACCGGCTCGGGAACATGCAGGTTTTCGCGAAGACGGCGCTGGAGCTGCTGCTGGAGAAGGTGCCGGGCTGAGCTGTCGTCCCGGCCGAGCGAGCGAAAGCGAGCGCAGAGCCGGAACCCCCGGGCGGCTGCTCGGCAGGAAATCGCCAACCCAACGCGTCATGGCCGAGCGTCGTCCCGGCCATCCACGAAAGGCAGAAAAACGTGGATGCCCGGGACGGCGCCCGGGCATGACGGTGGAGGGTGATGCACGCACGACATCCGCCTGTGATTATGAGTCCCGCCTTCGCGGGGGCGACGTGAACTCGATGTTACAGCAGAGGACTCAACTGAGAGCGATTTTTCACTCACCTCTCGCGGAATGCGCGCATCAGCTGATCGTGCAGCGGCTTCATCAGATAGGACATCACGGTGCGGTCGCCGGTCTGCACGAAGGCTTCCACCGGCATGCCCGGAATCAGCTTGACGTCGCCGAGGCGGGCGATCTCCTCCGGCGGCATCGAGACGCGGATGGTGTAATAGCTCTGCCCGGTACGCTGGTCGGTGCTGACGTCGGGCGAGACGCGGCTGACCAGGCCGTTCAGTTCCGGCGTGGTACGCTGGTTGAAGGCCGACAGGCGCAACAGCGTCTTCTGGCCGACCTGCAGCTTGTCGATGTCCTGCGGATTGACCTTGGCCTCGACCTGCAGGTCGTCGGTCTGCGGCACGATCAGCATGATGGCGTCGCCCGCATTGATCACGCCGCCGACGGTGTGCACCGTGGACTGCTCGACCACGCCGTCCTGGGGCGCGCGGATATCGACCCGCCGCAGCTGGTCCTCGGCGGTGACCTTGCGCTCGATCAGTTCGCCGATCTTGTCGTTGGTCTCGCGCAGGTCCTTGGAAACCTCGCTGACCATGTCCTTGTCGATCTGGATGATCTGCAATTCGGTCTCGGTGATCTTGCCCTTGGCCTGGGCTTTCGAGGCGATGTATTGCGCGCGCTCGCCGTTCAGCCGCGCGGCGTCGCGCTCGAGCGTCGTCAGGCGCGAAATCTGCACGAGATGCTTGTCGTAGAGATCGCGCACCCCCGTCAGTTCCTGCTGGACCAGCGCGATCTCCTGGCTCTTGGCGTTTTCCTGCGCGGTGAGGCCATCGATCTCCTCGTTGAGCTGGCGGATGCGCTCGTGCAGCTGCGCCTTCTGCCCGACCCGTCCGTTGACGCGGACGTCGAACAATTTGCTCTCGCTGGCGATGACGTTGGCGACATCGCCATCGCCGGCGCGGTCGGTGAGCTGCGAGGGGAACTTGATCTTGTCGAGCCCGCGCTGCTCGGCTTCCAGCCGCGCGGCACGCGCCAGCGCAGCGTCGAGATTCTTGGTGACGATGGCAAGGTTCGCCTTGGTGACGGTATCGTCCAGCCGCACCACGATCTGGCCCGCCTTGACCAGGTCGCCGTCGCGCGCGAGCAGTTCGCCGATCACGCCGCCGGTCGGATGCTGCACCTTCTTCACGTTGGACTCGACGACGATCTGGCCCGGCGCAATCAAGGCGCCGGAGATTTCCGTGGTCGAGGCCCAGCCGCCGAAGCCGCCAGCAACGATGCCGACGACCACCAGACCTGCGATGACATGCAACCGTATGGAGCGTCGCGTCCCCTGCAATCCGCCGCCTCCGCTGATCATGACTTGACTGGTCATGACTTGGCCGCTCCGGCGTCGGAAACGATCTTGATCGGGGTCGGTCCTGCGACGCGCGGCTGCAGCACCTGCGCAAGAACGGTTTCCTTCGGACCGAAGGCCTGCATGCGGCCGTCCTTGAGCACCAGGATCTGGTCGACGCCCTCGATGCCGATCGGCCGGTGCGCGACCACCACGACGATGGCGCCGCGTTCGCGCGCTGCGCGGACCGCCCGCGTCAAGGCTTCGTCGCCCTCGGAATCCAGGTTGGAATTGGGCTCGTCGAGCACGATCAGGAACGGGTCGCCATAGAGCGCGCGCGCCAGCGCCACGCGCTGGGCCTGGCCGGCCGACAGC
>CAYVVB010000270.1:0-7645 GCA_964454955.1 uncultured Bradyrhizobium sp.
TATTGGTGTGACCCGGGGGGGGTTTCTCCCACCCCCCGGGGGGGTGTGGTCTTTTGGCCCACAAATTGGGGGGGGGGGTCGGAGCTCTCACGAGGGACCCGCAAGCCCTCACCCGGATCGCATCTGGCGATGCGATCCGACCTCTCCCTCCGGGAGAGGTGAAGCGGCGACTTCATGTCAGCTTCCGCTCGCTGTCCATATGTGCGAGCTGCGATTCCGGATAGCGCTCGCCGGCGGCAATTCCCGGCGGGAAGGCGTCGGCAAGCCCGGCCAGATGCGTGGCCGTCAGCTTCACATTCGGCGCGCCGAGCGCCTCGGCCAGCCGATCGCGGCGCCGCGCGCCGACCAGCGGCACGATGTCGTTGCCCTGAGCCGCAACCCACGCGATCGCAACCTGTGCCGGCGTGGCGCCGATCTCGTCCGCGATCGCGCGCAGCTTCTCGACCAGCGCGAGATTGACGTCGAGATTGCCGCTCTGAAAGCGCGGGCTCATCCCGCGAAAATCGGCTCCGCTCGAGCGATCCTTCGACCAATGGCCGCTGATCAATCCGCGCGACAGCACGCCGTAGGCGGTGATGCCGATGCCGAGCTCGCGGCAGGTTTTCAGAATGTCGCGCTCGATGCTGCGCGAAATGAGCGAATATTCGATCTGCAGGTCCGAGATCGGATGGACGGCATGTGCTCGGCGAATGGTCTCGGGGCCGACTTCGGAAAGGCCGATATGCCTGACATAGCCGGCCTTGACCATATCCGCGATGGCGCCGACGGTTTCCTCGATCGGCACGGCAGGGTCGAGCCGTGCCGGGCGGTAGATGTCGATGTGATCGACGCCGAGCCGCTGCAGCGAATAGGCCAGAAAATTCCGCACCGCTGCCGGACGGCCGTCATAGCCGAACCATCCCTTGGCAGGATCGCGGAGCGCCCCGAACTTGACCGAAACTTGCGCGGAATCGCGCTTGCCGCCGGCGAGCGCCTCGCGGATCAGCAGTTCATTATGGCCCATGCCGTAAAAATCGCCGGTGTCGAGCAACGTGATGCCGGCATCCAGCGCGGCATGAATGGTCGCGATGCTCTCGCTGCGATCGGCCGGACCGTAGAAATCCGACATGCCCATGCAGCCCAGGCCGATGGTCGAGACGGTGGGGCCGGTCAAACCGAGTTTGCGTTTCTCCATGATGCTCTCCTCGAAATAACGGCGGGTAAGCCTGTTGGGGACGAGGCAGATATGGAGGTTTTCTATTAGGCGATAAGCTGGACAATAGAGAACGCCGTGTTCAATATAGCGAACAATGGCTGACTTCGATTTCCGTGATCTCGCAGCCTTCGTTGCGGTCGCGCGCACTCGCAATTTCCGCGGCGCGGCGCGGGAGCAGCACGTCTCGGTTTCGAGCCTCAGCCAGCGGCTGCGCGAACTGGAGGAGCGGCTCGGCGTTCGCCTCCTGAACCGCACCACCCGTAGCGTCGCTCTGACCGAAGCCGGCGAGATGCTGCTGGCGCGGGCGGCGCCGGCGATGGCCTCGCTCGGTGAGGCCGTGGAGCGGGTGCGCGGTTTGCGCGAACTGCCCTCGGGGCGGCTTCGCATCAATGCGCCGCCTCCCGCGATCGACCTGGTGTTGGCGCCGATGGTCGGGCCGTTCCTGCAGGCTTATCCGCAAGTCGATCTGGAAATCGTCGCCGAAAGCTCGTTCGTCGACATCGTCCGCGCCGGTTTCGATGCCGGCGTGCGCTATGGCGAACACCTTGCGCAGGACATGATCGCAGTCCCGCTCGGGCCGGCGCAGCGCTACGCGCTGGTGGCATCGCCCGCTTATGTTGCGCGGCATGGGCGGCCGTCGCAGCCGAAAGACCTGCTCGAGCATCCTGCGATCCGCACGCGCTTCGGCAGCGGCACCATGCCCGACTGGGAATTCGAGAAGGCCGGCCGCACCGTCAAAGTGTCACCGCCGGCAAAGCTGATCGCGACTCATCGCGAGCTTGCGATGCAGGCGGCACTGGATGGCGTCGGGTTCTGGATGACGTTTGAGGGGCTCGTGCGCGACGCAGTCCAATCAGGCGTGCTGGTCAGCGTGCTTGACGATTGGCTTCCGCCATTTCCCGGGCCGTTTCTGTATTATCCAAGCCGCCGTCAGCCGCCGCGGGCGCTCGCCGCGTTCGTGGCGTTTGCCGGCAAATGGCGCAAGCAGGAGCGGCGCCAGCGATAGGCGCGCCTCACAGCATGCTGGGCAGCACGCGGTCCGGCGGCTTGTGGTTGTCGAGGAAGGTGCGGATGTTGATGATCACCTTCTCGCCCATTTCAACGCGGCCCTCGATGGTGGCCGAACCCATATGCGGCAGCAGCGTGACCCTGCCGGCCTTGGCGAGCCGCACCAGTTTCGGGCTCACCGCAGGCTCGTTCTCGTACACGTCGAGCCCCGCGCCGCCGATGTCGCCCGCTTCGATCAGCTTGATCAGCGTGTCTTCGTCGATGATCTCGCCGCGTGCGGTGTTGACGATATAGGCGTCCTTGCGGATCAGTTTCAGGCGCCGCGCCGACAGCAGATGAAACGTCGCGGGCGTGTGCGGGCAGTTCACCGAAATGATGTCCATCCGCGCCAGCATCTGGTCGAGGCTTTCCCAATAGGTCGCGCCCAGCTCCTCGGCGATGCGCGGCGCCACCGGACGGCGGTTGTGGTAATGGATCTGCAGGCCAAAGGCGCGGGCGCGGCGGGCGACCGCCTGTCCGATACGTCCCATGCCGACGATGCCGAGGCGTTTTCCCCCGATGCGAGGGCCGAGCATCCAGGTCGGCGACCAGCCCGGCCAGTCCCTGCCCTCGGTCAGGATCATGGAGCCTTCGATCAGACGGCGAGGCACCGCCAGAATCAGAGCCATGGTCATGTCGGCGGTGTCTTCGGTCAAGACTTTCGGCGTGTTGGTGACCGTGATGCCGCGCGCATGCGCCGCCGCCACGTCGATATTGTCGACGCCGTTGCCGAAATTGGCGATCAGCCGCAGCTTGCTGTCGGGGGCCTTGAGGATCTCTCCCGTGATGTGGTCGGTGACGGTGGGCACGATGATGTCCGCGGTGCGCACCGCTTCCGCAATCTGCTCGGCCGACATCGGCGTGTCGTCGAGATTGAGGCGTGCGTCGAACAATTCGCGCATGCGGGTCTCGATCGAATCCGGCAGCTTGCGCGTGACGACGACGAGAGGTTTCTTCTTAACCGACATGGCCTGCACTCATGAGGCCGTTCAGACCTCATTAACCCGGTTGTTCGACACTGCCATTGCCGCGTGGTCCCGGCGTTTCCCTAGGGTTCCCTTATGTTTCCTCAGGTTCGTCGGAGGGCCTTGGGCGGCATCTTGGTGTCACAATGCGTCGTCCTCTCTAGCAGAAGACCGGGCCAAGACAAGAACCCCGGGCAAGCCGGGGGTTTTCGGGGCAGGGTCAATCGGGGGCGGACGTTGAGGGACCGGGCGCGGATTGTTTGGAATCAGCTCGAAAGAAGCAGCTTGGGCTGATCTCGGCAGGAGACGAGTAGAATGGCGTTGGAGCGTTTCTGTTTGGTCGTGGTGCTGGTGGGAGGCTGGTTGGGGGCTTCGGTGAGTACCTCCCTCTCGGCGAAGGACGTGGCCCTCACCACAAGCGGCCTGCCCGTGCCCCGCTATGTCAGCCTGAAATCCGATCATGTGAACGTCCGGGCCGGTCCCACCAAGGACAATGATGTGGCTTGGGTCTACACCCGCGCGGGGCTGCCGGTCGAAGTCACGGCGGAGTTCGAAAACTGGCGCCGGGTACGGGATTCCGAAGGCTCCGAAGGCTGGGTCTACCACTCGCTCTTGTCGGGTCGCCGCACTGCGGTCGTCACCATGAAGCACAAGGACGATCTGGCCTCGCTCTACGAGCGCGCCGACGCCTCGAGTCCACTGGCTGCGCGCCTGCAGGCCGGGGTGCTCGCCCAGGTCAAACGGTGCGACGCGCACTGGTGCCATATCGCCGGCGATGGCTTTGACGGCTGGATCGAGCAGCAGCGGTTGTGGGGCGTCTACGCCGACGAGCAGGTGAATTGACGCGCTTCAGGCGCGTCATTCCGGGATGGTGCGTCAGCACCAGAACCGGAATCTCGAGATTCTCAGGTGCGCAATTGCGCACCACAGTTCGATGCTTACGCATCGCCCCGGAATGACGGATGAGATTGATCAGGATGAATGAAACGGCTCAGCGCTTCCGGCGTAGCCGCACCACCATGTCGACGCGGGCGATTTCGTAGCCTTCGGGCACCTCGGGCATTTTTGACAGCGTCAAGTGCGGGTCCGGAATGTCGACCAGCTCGTGATTGTGCTCGAGGTAGAAATGATGATGCGCGGTGACGTTGGTGTCGAAATAGGTCTTGGTGCCGTCGACGCTGACCTGGCGCAGCAGGCCGGCATCGGTCAGTTGGTTGAGGGTGTTATAGACCGTTGCCAGCGACACTGGCACCTTGGCGAGCGTCGCCTCTTCATAGAGCATTTCTGCCGTAAGATGGCGGGCGCCCTTGCCGAACAGCAGCCATCCCAGCGCCATGCGCTGCCGGGTCGGGCGCAGGCCCGCCGTCTGCAGCATTTCGCCGACATCGTGCCAGGGACACCCGGTCAAAGCCGGCTGCCGGCCCTTCAAGGGGATCGGGGCGGAAGCGATCTCGTCGCCTAAACGCATTGCCTTGTCGTTCATTTCCACGTCGAGCACCCGACTGGCCATTTCACACTATGACCAACGATATAAGCAGGAAATTCCTTAGATGCAAGTGCTTCGCAACTGGAACGCCGCCTCGCGGCCTGTTTTCGGAACCATAGGCCTGATGCGGCGATTTAACCGATGTTACCAAGCTTTGCCCTCAGCAGGCCCTGTGATAGAGAGCGCGCGGACCTGATCACCGATAGCGGCGTTGACGTGCAGTCGCACGTCCCGACAGCCTGAGGTAGCGGTGCTGCTCCCTGACGCGTACGGGTCCGTTTCGCGGAAATGCTTCAGCGGCGATTTTGAAAGGCTATTCTCACATGCTCAACCGGCGCTCTGGCTACGAATACGAGGATCTGCTGGCTTGTGCGCGCGGCGAGATGTTCGGCCCTGGCAATGCACAATTGCCCTTGCCGCCAATGCTGATGTTCGACCGCATCACCGAAATCACGGAGACCGGCGGCGAATTCGGCAAGGGCGTGGTTCGCGCCGAGCTCGACGTCAAGCCGGACCTCTGGTTCTTCGGCTGCCATTTCAAGAACGATCCCGTGATGCCCGGCTGCCTCGGTCTCGATGCGCTCTGGCAGATGGTGGGCTTCTATCTCGGCTGGATCGGCGGCGAGGGGCGCGGCCGGGCGCTGGGCCTGAGCGCATTGAAGTGCGGGGGCCAGGTTCTGCCCGACGCCCGCAAGGTTGTGTACAACGTCGACATCAAGCGCGTGATGCGCTCCAAGCTGGTGCTGGGCATCGCCGACGGGTGGCTTTCCGTGGATGACGCGATTATCTATCGCGCCAAGGATTTGAAGGTCGGGCTGTTCAAGCAAGGCACGGCGCCGGGTTGAACCGGGGCGCATTGAGCACTTAAAGGCATTAACGGCAGGTGAGGCGAAGATGAGGCGGGTTGTCATCACGGGGATGGGCATTGTCTCATCCATCGGAAACAACACCCAGGAAGTGCTTGCGAGCCTCTACGACGCGAAGTCGGGAATTACGCGGGCGGACAAATATGCGGAGCTCGGCTTCCGTTCGCAGGTGCAGGGTGCGCCGACGCTCGATCCGTCCGGGGTGATCGATCGCCGCGCGATGCGCTTCCTGGGGCAGGGGGCGGCATGGAATCATATCGCGATGGAGCAGGCCATCCTCGATGCCGGGCTGGAGCCGTCCGACGTTTCCAACGAGCGCACCGGCATCATCATGGGATCGGGCGGCCCCTCGGCCCGCACCATCGTGGAGGCGGCCGACATCACCCGAACCAAGGGGCCGAAGAGGGTCGGACCTTTCGCAGTGCCGAAGGCGATGTCGTCGACGGCGTCGGCGACGCTCGCCACCTGGTTCAAGATCAAGGGCGTGAACTATTCGATCTCCTCGGCCTGCGCGACCTCCAATCACTGCATCGGCAATGCCTACGAGACCATCCAGGTCGGCAAGCAGGACATGATCTTCGCCGGCGGCTGCGAGGAGCTCGACTGGACCCTGTCGGTGCTGTTCGATGCCATGGGCGCAATGTCGTCGAAATACAACGACACGCCCGCCACCGCTTCGCGCCCCTATGACATCAGCCGTGACGGCTTCGTCATCGCCGGCGGCGCCGGTGTCGTGGTGCTGGAAGAGCTGGAACATGCGAAGGCGCGCGGCGCCCGCATCTACGCCGAGATCGTCGGTTACGGCGCCACCTCCGATGGCTATGACATGGTGGCGCCTTCGGGCGAGGGCGCCGAGCGCTGCATGAGACAAGCGCTGTCGACGGTGAAGGGCAAGGTCGACTACATCAACCCGCATGCGACCTCGACCCCTGCCGGCGATCCGCCGGAAATCGAGGCGATCCGCAAGGTATTCGGCACCGGCGAGAAGTGCCCGCCGATCGCGGCGACCAAGGCGCTCACCGGGCACTCGCTCGGCGCCACCGGCGTGCAGGAGGCGATCTATTCGCTCCTGATGATGAACAACGGCTTCATCTGCGAAAGCGCTCACATCACCGAGCTCGATCCCGTCTTCGCCGACATGCCGATCGTGCGCAAGCGCATCGATAACGCCAAGCTCGGCACAGTGCTGTCGAACTCCTTCGGCTTCGGCGGCACCAACGCCACACTGGTCTTCAAGCGGCTGGATGCGTAATCTTTACAGCAGGCTGGATATTTCCGTCATGGCCGGGCTTGTCCCGGCCATCCACGTCTTGATACCCGGAAAGGTCGGCAAGGCGTGGATGACGAGGGAGAGGGCGCGGAAACGATGCAGGGTTTGATGAAGGGCAAGCGTGGGCTGATCATGGGCATCGCCAATGATCATTCGATCGCCTGGGGCATTGCCAGGACGCTCGCCGCCCACGGCGCGGAGCTCGCTTTCACCTACCAGGGCGAGGGGCTGGGCAAGCGGGTCCGGCCGCTGGCGCAATCATTGAACGTCGATCTCGTCCTGCCGTGCGATGTCGAAAACCTCGACAGCGTCGATGCCACATTCGACACGCTGCGCGGCAAATGGGGTGGGCTGGATTTTCTCGTCCACGCCATCGCATTCTCCGACAAGAACGAGCTGAAGGGACGTTACGCCGACACCACGCGCGAGAATTTTTCGCGCACCATGTTGATCTCCTGCTTCTCCTTCACCGAACTCGCCAAGCGCGCGGCTGATCTGATGCCGGATTCGGGGGGCGCGATGATTACCCTGACCTTCGGCGGCTCGATGCGGGTCATGCCCAACTATAACGTCATGGGTGTCGCCAAGGCGGCGCTGGAAGCCTCGGTGCGCTATCTCGCGGCGGATTTCGGTCCTCGTGGCATCCGCATCAATGCGATTTCCGCCGGTCCCGTGCGCACGCTCGCCGGATCGGGTATCGGCGGCGCGCGCACCAAGTTAGCGTTACATCAGAACCACTCCCCCCACGGCCCCGGCGGCAACCACGAGGCGCTCGGCGGTTCGGCGCGGTATCAGTTGTCCCAACAAACCCGTGGT
>CAYVVB010000271.1:0-4100 GCA_964454955.1 uncultured Bradyrhizobium sp.
GTGGTTGGACCCGATTCCGAGCTTGCGCGACACTTCCGCCGGCGTGCCGGGATAACCGGCAAGACGCGAGCGCACCGCGGCGCGCGTTGCGTCGTCGACTTCATCGATGAGGCGCGAGGTCAGTTCGACAAACTGTCGCGCTTCGTCGGAGGAATGGGCGCTCGCCTGAACGTAGAGGTCGGTCAGCACGCGCAGCAAAGTGGGCCTGATATCGACGCCTTCGCGCCGGGAGAGCGTCAGCAACCCGTCGAAGCCTGGAAAAAGCGGAGATCTGGTCATGGCCAACCGAACGCAAACTGTACCAAACTGGGCCCAAGCTTAGGCCGCTTGCTTTAAAGGCTCGTTAAGGATGACGAGCGGTGAAAATCTTCTGTAGTTTTGCGGTGTTGTCGCTCTGCAACGCGAGCGGTCTTTGACGGCTCCGCGCGGTCGTCGCAACGGCCCCTTAAGATGTCGTTAACCACGTCCTGATCTTAATGACTCACACCGCCGGATACGAAGTCCGGGGCAGGGTCAGAGAGAACTGACATGGGGATTGTCATCGAATTTCCGGCGGCGCGGCGGCCGAACTCAACGGCGGAATTCTCTCCGATCGAGACGGCCGGGACCGTCGTGATCCTTCCCGTCGTTCGCATCGAGCGCCAGACCGACGAAACCAACGGGGACAGCGGGCCGCAGGCGGGCGCCACGCCCGGCCGTCGGCGTCGTCGGCGCTGAGCCGGCGGGGCATTTCGATATGCTGGGGGCATCTTCTTCGATCAGGCCGCTATTGGCGGTCCCGCTGCTGCTGGTCACCTTCGCGCTCGGAGGGTGCAGCGGCGGAGATTTCTGGCGCACCCGCGCGGATATGCGCAACGACGACATGCATAGCTGGATCGGCCGCGAGGCCACCGCCAGCGTCGGCGTGCGCCCTTCGCAATTCCAGCTCACTGAAAACGAGCGGCAGCTCCGCGACTATGCCTATCCCTTGATCGAGGCGCCGCATTCGCGCCCGGCCTGGAAGAGCGTGTTCGGCGACTACACGGTGATCGCCTCGCCGTGGCGGCAGCAGCCACCGTTCGATCGCACCGCTTACGGACGGGCGCTGATCGACGAGCCGCATCGCACGCATTCTTCGCGCTATGCCCAGCTCATCGATGACGTCCGCGACGACATCACCCGGTTCGAGCAGTTTTATTCCGCCGCCGTTCGTGTCGTCGACCTCGACAGGAAGCGCGACGCCACCATGGCGCATATGTCGGCATTGTCGCCGCGCGAGCACGCCGACGCGGTCGCGCGCATGCAGGAGAATGCGCTGATCGTGCAATGGGTGCAGCAGTGCCTGGAGCGCCGTGTCTCATCCTATCGCTGGGCGCTGGAACGGCTGGTCCTGCAGGCGCCCGATCCCATGGCCGCCGATGCCGATCGCATGATCGGCGAGCTGGCGGCGCAGACGGCGAACCCGCCGGTGGCGGCGCAGCCGCCATACGGGCGCGCGGTGAGTGTGCGCGGCTAGTCGCGATCCGGCGGCCGGCTCGTCTTGGTGCCGATGAGACTGACCAGGCCCCAGGACTTCACACAGGCCGAAATTAAATAACCTGAATTAAACAGGCTGCGCGCGAGCCCTCGATCAAGTCCCGTCGAATGGGGGATATTCGAGCCTATGGGCTATTGGCCCTTGTCCTTCGATATATTATGCTAATATAATTCTATTGTTGCACGTATTTATTTTATCAAAGGTCTTTCAATATGCGTTCGGGAACCACGATCGCGTCTGAAGATCATTTCAGTTTCCTCCTGCCGCAAAACGCGCGCAAGCTGATGGCGGTTGCCGTTCTGCTCGGATCGGTGGGGCCGGCATTCGCACTCACCAAGGAGGCCGCCATCGAAAACTGCCGGATGACGGTCGGCAGGCCCATTGTGCAGGCGTGCATGCGTTCGGGTGGCGGTGCCGATCTGGAGGCTTGCCGCGCCCAGGCAAAACCTCGGGTCAAGGCGTGCGTGCTGGCGGCCCTCAATGCCGCGAACGGGCGCGCCAATGTCGCCGTCGAGCTTCCAAAAGAGGCCGCGCCCAAGCTGGCGCCAGGGACTGCGTTGCCGGCGGGTTTCGTTGCACCGCCTCGCACGATTGCGGACATCACGGCGATTCTCGATAGCGAGAAGCCGGACGTAAAAGTGATCGAGGAGTTGAAGTCGGACGCGGACTCGACGCCGACCGGCAAGGAGTCGCGCACCGAGCTCGCACAATTCTATTTCGATCGGGCCAATGCGCGAGCTCAGCTCGGGCGTCTCGCCGAGTCGATCGCGGATGCCAACAAGGCCGTGGAAGTGGGGCGGGGCGCCATCAATGCGAGCATGATGGGACGGCTGACGCAGTTCGTTTCCCTCCAGTACGCCGCCGCCGGCGACCCGAAGAAATCCCTGGAGACCCTTCAACAGCACTTGCGCGAGACCGCCAATGCGCCCGGCGCCAAGGGATATCAATTCAATGCCAACCGCAGGATCATTGGGCTTCTCATTCAAATGGGAGACGGTGCGCAGGCCGACGGCTATTTGCGCCGCAGTCTCACTGCGATCCAGGAAGCGCGAACCAGCGGATTTCCGGGCTGGCGGACGAGCTATGCCAAATTTGGACAGGTTTGGGAGTCGGAGATCGAGCATTCCCGCGCCTTGATCTTTGAATCGCGCGGCCAGTTCGCCGAGGCCGAAGCGGCTTATCGCACGGCCGAATTGCGCAGACGCGCCGGCATGAAAGGTGTGATGGAATCCGACAATCCTCCGGCGGAAACCGTCTTCCTGCAGGGGATCGACGGCGCGGTGCTGGCCGAGGCGCGCATGAAGGCCCGGCAGGGCCGGCTGGCCGAAGCGGAGGTCGATGCCCGCCGCGCGCTGCTCTCGCGATTGAAGGATAGCGGCAAATATAATCCGGTGATACCGGGCTTCGTCATGGGGCTGGCGAACATCCTGGTCGAAGAAGGCCGGTACGGCGAGGCCGAACAACTGAGCCGTGTCGCCCTGGAGATCAACAAGACGGTTGGCGTTGCCGACGACAGCCAATCCACGGTGCAGGTGCTGTCGCAACTTGCGGGCATATTGACCCTGCAGCGGAAGTCTGCCGAAGCGAACGAGATTTTCGCGAAGATCGAGAAAGCGATCGCCAAGTGGGAGCCGCAGCGCCGCCAGGTATTCGAGCTCAGTCCCTCGCACATCCTTTCGCTGTATGCCTCCGGCCAGCTCGATGCGGGGATCGCCGCCGCCGAGCAACTGGTCAAGAAACAGATCGGGCGCGTCGGCGAGAACCATTTTGATGCGGCCTCGGCGCGCGGTACGCTCGCGATCGGGCTGATGATCGCACACCGCGACGCGGAGGCGATCCGCGAATTCAAGGCCGCTATTCCCATTATGATGGCGTACGCACGCGAGAACGCCGACGACGAGAACATGACGGTCGTGGCCGCGCGCAGCCAGCGGCTGCAGACCATTGTGGAAAGCTATTTCGCGCTGCTGTCACGGGCCGAGGGCGCCAGCGGCGAGGTCGGTGAGGAGACCTTCGGCCTTGCCGATGCCATCCGCGGCCACTCGGTCCAACAGGCGCTGGCGGCCTCCAGCGCTCGCGCCGCCGCAAAGGATCCGGCGCTCGCTGAGCTCGTGCGCAAGGAGCAGGATCTCACCAAGCAGGTCAATGCCCAGCTTGGCATGTTGAACAATGTGCTTGCGATCCCGTCGGCGCAGCGCGACGAAAAAGGCGCTCAGCAGATCCAGGCGTCGATCGGCGTCTTGCGCGCCGAGCGCGACAAGGCGCGGCAGGAGATCAAGCAGAAATTCCCGGTCTATGCCGATCTGGTCTCGCCCAAGCCGCCGAGCGTTGCCGAGATCCGCGCGACGCTCAGGGATGACGAGGCCATGCTGTCGTTCTATTTCGGCCAGAACGGCAGCTTTGTCTGGGCTGTGCCGAAATCGGGGCCCGTTGCGTTTGCCGCCGTCAAGGCCGGGATCGGGGACATCGAAACCAAGATACGTAAGCTGCGCGAGGCACTCGAACCGCAGGCGGCAATGATCTCGGACATTCCGCCGTTCGACCTCAAGCTTGGCTACGAGCTCTATGAGCTGCTGCTGAAGCC
>CAYVVB010000272.1:0-5110 GCA_964454955.1 uncultured Bradyrhizobium sp.
AAACCCTCATGGTGAGCCTCCTGTCATTTGCCTCGTCATGCCGGGGCGCTCGCTCCAGCGAGCGAACCCGGAATCTCGAGATTCTCAGGTGCGCAATTGCGCACCAAAGTTCGATGCTTGCGCATCGCCCCGGAATGACGGCTACGACGACTCGGATTTTGACGCGGTGGACTTAGTGCTAGCGGTTTGGAGGACGTCAAACAACTGCGGCGCCGCCGCCTCACCCGCGCGGGGTCTGCTCCTCGTCCTTCGGCGGCATCCGTGGCGGGAGCAGGGGCGTAAACGATACGCCCTCGCCGCCTTGCGGGACCGCGGCCGCCCCTCCTCCGGTCGAGGGATCGCCTCCCGAGGTGTCGAGGATGACGCTCGGGGTGATGTAGGCCCTGACCTGTTCGAGCAGGCCACCCTGGCCATTGCCGAAATCGCCGGCCCGGCCGCCTTGGGGATGCCCGGCCGCGATTTCGCTTTGCGCCTTGTCGGTCTTGTCCGCGAGCGAATCGCTGTAGGGAATGCGATAGGCGCGCGGTACGCCGCTCGGCCGGTTGCCGTCGTCGAGCTCCTCGACCCAAAGATAGATCGCACCGGGATCACCTTCGACCGAATGCGGCTCCACGATACGCGCCTGGAGCAGTTTGAAGCTGGCGGGCAGCCTGTCCACGCTCGCCCAGCCGAGCAGTCCGCGCGTCCCGACGAAGCTGACGACGTAGAACGCGCTGGTCACGATGACGGCCACCGCCTTCACCGGCCACGGCAAGCGCGCATAGACCAGCACCAGGAGCAACAGCGCGCCGATCAGCGCATAGGCGACCGAGAGCGTGAGGATGTCCGATTGCAGGCTGTTCACGGCCGCCCCGTCCTGACACCGGTTTTGGGATCGACGTCAGCCCCGTTCCTCCACGCGCTGCGGAACGTCTCGAGCAGCGACTTCTGCCGCTGCTCCACATTGGTGACCTTGCCTTCGCCATCGAGCGTGAAACGCAGCGCGGTCTTTTCCTCACCGGTATGATCGACGGTCATGGTGTTGTCGAAAATCACCTGTGTGACCGGATTGAGCTTCTGGACCTTCACCGTCACCGGCACCGGCTGCCCGGTCGTGGCCTGGAAATGCGAGACGTTGACGGTGTATTCGCCGGCCACGATGCCCCGCACGGTGACGATCTCTTCGCGGATGGGCGACGGAATCTTCTTGCCGTTGACCGTGATGAAATCGTTCACCCCGCCCCGGTCGTCACGGTCGAGCGTGAGAAAACCGGCTTCGCGATGACGATACCAGGCGATGTTGCCGGCAGGGTCCTGCACGAACAGATCGATGTCGTCGGGATGATTGTCCGGCCAGTCCATGGTGATGATGAATTCAGCCTTGGAATCGATCTTGCCGTCCTTCGACTCCGGCGAAATGGCAAGCAGCGCAATGAAGAACAGGAAGGCGATGACCTGCAGCGCCTTGAACAGCATCACGCCGAGCGGATCGAAGGCTTCGTCGCGCGGATAGAGGCCGAACTCATCCATCATTGCGGCGTTCCAGGGCGATGTTCCAGGGCCGGCGTGACGTGCGTCTCGGTCAGCATGACAGCATCGGAAAACACCCGCTGGGTGGCGGCGTCGAGCATGTAGTACTGAATCTTGACGAGGATCGAACCGACCAGGCCTGCCAGCGTCGTGTACATGGCAACCGCCATGCCGTCGCTCATCAACCCCATGGACGATTTCATCGCGACCTTGTCGGCCGCATCGAGCGTGGCGATGGGCGCCAGCATGATGATGAAGCCCACGATGGTGCCGAGCAGCCCGAGCTTCATCAGGGTATCGGAAACGAATGCGCCGAAGGCGTTGGAGCCGCGCAGGCGGTCTGCCAGCGATCGCAGGAGCAGCGTCTGGTCGATGCGGCCTGCGGCCTGGGCCTTCGCCTTCGTCACCAGACTACGGATATGATCCGTCACCAGGCCCATCGGCAGCGTGCGCGCCTCGGGGTTGAGCGCCTTTGCAGCATCAGGGCCCGCCAGAATCATACGGCAGCGTCTTGCCACCTCGCCCTCGCGCGCAATCGCGCGGGTTCGCCAGAAGCAATGGCCGCAAGTGATGACGTAGAGAACGGCAATCAGGCTCGAAATATAGGTGCGATCGGACGAGACCATCAGATGGATCAGTCCGTACCGCCACAGCAGCACGACGGCGAAAACCGAAAGACCGGTAAAGATCATCCATAGCAACAACGCGCCGCGCTCGGGAGGGTTCGTGTCGGATCGTGCGGTGTGTCCGCCATCGTTGGAACTCATGCTGCGCTCTCTCCCGACCCGGCTTATTCGAGGCTGGCCTGCAAGCAGGCCTCCCGGCGTCCGTTAAACCAGAGCCGGCCGGCTCGGTCCAAAGACATCTGCCCGCAATTGATCGGGAAAATTTCCCGACCAGCGCACCGCGTGTCGCTTGCAATCGACAGTGAATAGGGATGTTGTTGTCACCATCCACAACTCGTGGGAGGTGACCGCATGCGCCTCGTCTGTCAGCTCGTCGCGCGCCTGCTCGTGATCGTGGCCTTGTGTCTGGGTGCGGCCACCGTCTGGGCAACAATCGATGCCTATCGCAATGTCGATCGCACCACGGCCGCGTCCGCCGAACGCGTCTCCCAGGCGCTGCAGGCGCTCTACTGGCGCGAATTGCTGTTGCACAGCAGCAGAGTGCGCGAACATCTCCTGCCGGTGCCGGAATGGCGCACAACCGAAACGATGAAGCTCATTTCCCCGGGAATTTGCGTCAGCTTCGAGCCAAGGACGGAATTCGAGAAGCCTTTGTGCGGCCAGAGCCAGGGGCTCGGCAGAGCTCCGCCGCTCTGGTTCGCGGCCGCCGTGCAGATGTTCCTTGGCAGCCACGCTCCCGTCGCCATGCCCATCAGTGCGCGTGAAAGCCTCGCCGGGACCATCTTCGCAACCCCCGATCCCGACGCCGCCGTACGACTCGCCTGGGGACACATCCTCGACAACATCGGCATCGCGCTTTTGATGGCGATGGCGATCGCCCTGCTTGCCTCACTTGCGATCGCTCACACGCTCGCACCCGCACGGTCGATCGTCGCCGCGCTGCAAAGCATGGCGCAGGGCCGGTACCGAACGCCTCTCCCGCGCTTTCACTCGATGGAGCTTGCCATGATCGGGCGGGCCGTCGGCGATCTCGGCGACCGCCTCGCGCGGGCCATGGAAGAGCGGGCCGCGTTGACCCGGCGTCTTCTCGACATCCGCGATGATGAACGGCGCGCGCTCGCCCGCGAATTGCACGATGAGTTCGGACAAAACCTCACGGCCATCCTTGCTTTCGCCAGCGCGATCGAAGCGAGCAGCGCAAAAACCGGCGAAGACGCCGACGTCGCGCAGGATGCGCGGATGATCTCGCAGGCGACGCTGCGGATCATGGCGTGCCTGCGCGATACCTTGAACCGCCTGCGCCATCCGCAGGCCGAAGAGCTCGGCCTGGAAGCGAGCCTCATCAACCTGGTCGAGAGCTGGCGGTCACAGAAGTCAGCACATCCGACGATACAGCTCGACCTGCAGGGCGACCTCGCCGATGTGCGCGGCACTGTTGCGGCGACCGCCTATCGGGTGGCGCAGGAATGCCTGACCAACTCGTTGCGCCACAGCGACGCCCGCGAAATCGTGCTCCGGATCGAACGCCGCAGCGGCGCCGAGAATGCCCTCTTGATCCGCGTCGAGGATGATGGAGGCGGCGATGCGGCCAGCGTGGCGCAGTCGGCCGGTTTCGGCCTCACCGGAATACGCGAGCGAATAGCCGCGGTCGGCGGCTCGCTCTCGATCGCCCCCGCGACGCACGGCTTGAGTGTCGCTGCAACGATCCCGCTCGCCGCCTGACCGCCGTGCTGCAATGATGGAATCCTCGACAAAGGGCATTTCGATCCTGCTGGTCGACGACCATCCGATCGTCCGGCAAGGCTACCGGCGCGTCCTGGAGCATGAGGGGGACTTTTGCGTCGTTGCGGAAGCCGACAATGCGACGAGCGCCTATGGCGCCTTCAAGACCCATGTCCCCGACATCGTAGTGATGGACATATCGATGCCGGGAGCAAGCGGGCTCGAAGCGATAAGGAACATCCGCTCCCGCTCCCCCCGTGCGTGCGTTCTCGTTTTCAGCATGCACAGCGAGGCGCTGCTGGTGAAGGCCGCCTTCAACGCCGGCGCGAGCGGCTATGTCACCAAGAGCAGCGAACCGGCCGTGCTGATCAAGGCGATCCGCTCGGTTGCACGCGGCGAGCGCGCGATGAGCGACGACATCGCCCAGGCCCTGGCGCTGGAGAGCCTTGCCCCGACAGGTTCCGCGCTCGACCAACTGGCGGAACGCGAGATCGAAATCCTGCGGCAACTGGCTGCCGGCGCGACCCAGGAGCAGATCGCCGCAAATCTCAATCTCAGCCTGAAGACCGTTCAGAACTATCACTATCTCATCAAGGCCAAGACGGGCCTGCG
Source organism: uncultured Bradyrhizobium sp. (assembly GCA_964454955.1). Classification (GTDB taxonomy): domain Bacteria; phylum Pseudomonadota; class Alphaproteobacteria; order Rhizobiales; family Xanthobacteraceae; genus Bradyrhizobium. The sequence goes on from CAYVVB010000272.1 coordinate 4,470, forward strand.
AACCGACGCCCAGCTCGTCCGCCTCGCCGCCGAGTGCGGGCTGACCGGGCCGTAGGGCTTGCGGTGGCGTAGTTTTCCACCCCACCGGACCTGCCGGCGGTGGTTTCCGCCGACGCGATCTGCTAAAGCGCGGCGTAAAAAACATTTGGCCGGGAGCGCCTTTTCGCGTCCCCGCCCCTGCCTTCGGAGTAACTGATGATCCCCCGCTACACTCGCCCGGAAATGGCCGCGATCTGGGAGGCGCAGACGCGCTTCAAGATCTGGTTCGAGATCGAGGCGCATGCGGCGGACGCGCTTGCGGAAATCGGCGTGATCCCGAAAGAAGCCGCCCGGGCGGTCTGGGCCAAGGCCCGGGATGCGATCTTCAATGTCGAGCGGATCGACGAGATCGAGCGCGAGACCAGGCATGACGTCATCGCCTTCCTGACCCATCTCGCCGAAATCGTCGGCCCCGAGGCGCGCTTCGTGCACCAGGGCATGACCTCCTCCGACGTGCTCGACACCTGCCTCAACGTGCAGCTCACCCGCGCCGCCGACCTTCTGCTCGGCGACATCGACCGCGTGCTGGCGGCGCTGAAGAAGCGCGCCTTCGAATACAAGATGACGCCGACTATCGGCCGCTCCCACGGCATCCATGCCGA
>CAYVVB010000273.1:0-2360 GCA_964454955.1 uncultured Bradyrhizobium sp.
GGCTTGGTCTGCCCGAAGTGAAGCTCGGACTTCTTCCCGGCGCCGGCGGCACGCAGCGCCTGCCGCGCGCGGTCGGGCCCGAGCTCGCGGTCAAGATGATCGTCGGTGGCGACCCGATCAGCGCCGCGGACGCGCTGAAGAACGGGCTGATCGAGGAAATCGTCGAGAATCCGGCGTCCGGCGGCGAAGCCTTTGCGCGCAAGGTGCTGGCGGAGAAGCGTCCCCTGCGCAGGTTGCGCGACGACGACAGCAAGCTGGCTGCGGCCAAGGCCGACCGCTCGATCTTCACGGGCGCGGTGGCTTCCATGACCAAGCGGGCGCGCGGGCTGGAAGCGCCGTTCGCGGCGGCCGACGCGGTTGGCTTCGCCATCGATCTTCCCTTCGACGAAGGTCTGAAGAGGGAACGCGAGCTGTTCCTGAAACTGATGGCGAGCGATCAGTCGAAGGCGCAGCGCTACGCCTTCTTTGCCGAACGCGAGGCCGCGAAGATCGCGGGCGTTCCCGAAGGGACGAATCCGCGCAACGTCGAGCGCGTCGCCATCATCGGCGCGGGCACCATGGGCGGCGGCATTGCGATGTCCTTTGCCAATGCCGGCATTCCCGTCACCCTGATCGAGACTGCCGAAGAGCAGCTCAAGCGCGGCATGGGCGTGATGCAGAAGAACTGGGAAGCCACCGCCGCGCGGGGCGGCATTCCGGCGGATGCTCCTGCCAAGCGGATGGCTTTGATCAACGGCAAGGTCGGCCTCGAGAACGTCAAGGACGCCGACCTCGTCATCGAGGCGGTGTTCGAGACCATGGCGGTGAAGAAAGACGTCTTCGGCCAACTCGACAAATACGCCAAGCCGGGTGCGGTGCTCGCCTCCAACACCTCCTATCTCAACATCGACGAGATCGCCAGGCAGACCGGGCGTCCGCAGGATATTCTCGGCATGCACTTCTTCTCGCCGGCCAATGTCATGAAGCTGTGCGAGATCGTCCGCGCGGCAAAGACCGCGCCGGATGCGTTGGTGACCGCCGTTTCCATCGCGCGCAGGATTGCAAAGGTGCCGGCGGTGGTCGGCGTCTGCGACGGCTTCGTCGGCAACCGCATGCTGGCGCAGCGCGGCAAGCAGGCTGAGAAGCTGCTGTTCGAAGGCGCGCTGCCGCAGCAGGTCGATGCGGTGGTTACCAAGTTCGGCATGCCGATGGGCCCGTTCGCGATGGGCGACCTCGCGGGCCTCGATATCGGCTGGCGCTCGCGCAAGGACCGCGGCATCAAGTCGGAGATCGCGGACGCGCTGTGCGAAGCCGGCCGCTTCGGCCAGAAGACCGGCAAGGGCTACTACAAATATGAAGGCGGCTCGCGTGCGCCGCTGCCCGATCCGGAGGTGGAAAAGCTGATCGACGAAACGCTGACGCGGCTCGGGCGCAAGCGGCGGGCCGTCAGCGACGAGGAAATCCTCGAGCGCATGATGTATCCGATGATCAACGAGGGCGCGAAGATCCTTGAAGAGGGCATCGCGGCGCGGCCGAGCGACATCGACGTAGTCTGGCTCTATGGCTATGGCTGGCCGATCTATCGCGGCGGTCCGATGTACTGGGCCGACCAGGTCGGCTTGAAGCACATCGCCGAGCGGCTGGCCTACTACGCCAAGGAGACCAACGATCCCTCGCTCGAACCCGCGCCGCTGCTCAAGCGCCTCGCCGCCGAAGGCAAGAGCTTCGCCTCATTCGCCGCCGCGTCGAAAGCAGCGTGATGGACCGTTGCTCTCGCCTCGCGTCGTTCCGGGGCGCGCAAAGCGCGAACCCGGAACCTCGAGATTCCTGGTTCGCCCGCTTGCGCGAGCGCCCCGGAATGACAGCTTCTTTTTCAATTAAGCCGCACTCAACATGACCCATCCCGGCGAGCAGTTTTACCCCCAGGGCGTGCATTGGGATGATCCCATCGCGCGCGGCACGTTGCCGGACCTGTTGTCGGAGGCCGCCCGGGCATATAGGGCACGCGGGGCGATCGAGTTCCGCGACCGCCCGATCTCCTATAGCGAACTGGAGGCGATGACCGAGATCGCGGCCTCCGCCTATCTGCGCGCCGGTTACGGCAAAGGCGCGTCGATCGCACTGTTCCTCGGCAACACGCCGGACCATCCGGTCAATTTCTTCGGCGCGCTGAAAGCGGGCGCGCGGGTTGCGCATCTCTCACCGCTCGACGGCGAGATCGCGCTCTCGCACAAGCTGACCGACTCCGGCTCGCGCGTGCTGGTCACCAGCAACCTTGCCGCGCTGCTGCCGACCGCGCTCAAATTTCTGGAGAAGGGGCTGATCGACCGCCTGATCGTCTGCGAAGACGACCATTGGGGCAAGGTCGGCACGCCGCAGGC
>CAYVVB010000274.1:0-3013 GCA_964454955.1 uncultured Bradyrhizobium sp.
GGCCGAGCAGATCATTGATACGCCTATGGATTTCGACAGCCTCGGCAAGCTGCGTTCCGGCCTCGGAACCGCCGCCGTGATCGTGATGGACAAGTCGACCGACCTGATCCGGGCGATCGCGCGCATTTCGTACTTCTACAAGCACGAGAGTTGCGGCCAGTGCACGCCCTGCCGTGAGGGAACGGGCTGGATGTGGCGGGTGTTGACCCGCATGGCCGAGGGCCGGGCCCACAAGCGCGAGATCGACATGCTGCTCGAGGTCACCAAGCAGGTCGAGGGCCACACCATCTGCGCATTGGGCGATGCCGCGGCATGGCCGATCCAGGGGCTGATTGCGCATTTCCGTCACGAGATCGAAGCGCGGATCGATGAGTATTCGCGCCAGGCCGATATCGACGATGCAGGCGTTCGCGACCCCGCTCATCTGGTCGCGGCGGAGTAGAGGCAGATGACCAAGCTTATCATCGACGGCAAAGAGATCGATGTCCCGCCGGAATATACGCTCCTGCAGGCGTGTGAGGCCGCGGGCGCCGAAATTCCGCGCTTCTGTTACCACGAGCGCCTCTCGATCGCCGGCAATTGCCGGATGTGTCTGGTCGAGGTGAAGGGCGGCCCCAAGCCCGTCGCAAGCTGCGCCTGGGGCGTGCGCGATTGCCGTCCGGGCCCGAAGGGCGAACCGCCGGAAATTTCGACGCGCTCGCCGATGGTGAAAAAGGCGCGCGAAGGCGTGATGGAGTTCCTGCTGATCAACCATCCGCTCGACTGCCCGATCTGCGATCAGGGCGGCGAGTGCGACCTGCAGGATCAGGCGATGGGCTATGGCGTCGACACCAGCCGCTTCGCCGAGAACAAGCGTGCGGTCGAGGACAAATATCTCGGTGCGCTGGTCAAGACCTCGATGACTCGCTGCATCCAGTGCACACGCTGCATCCGCTTTTCCGCGGAGGTCTGCGGCACACCGGAAATGGGCGCCACCGGCCGTGGCGAAGACATGGAGATCACCACGTATCTCGAGCACGCGCTGAGTTCGGAGCTGCAGGGCAACCTCGTCGACATCTGCCCGGTGGGCGCGTTGACGTCGAAGCCTTACGCGTTCGCGGCGCGGCCCTGGGAATTGGGCAAGACCCAGTCGATCGACGTCATGGACGGCGTCGGCTCCGCGATCCGGGTCGACACCCGCGGCCGCGAGGTGATGCGCATTCTGCCGCGGGTCAATGAAGCGGTGAACGAGGAGTGGATTTCCGACAAGACCCGCCACGTCGTCGACGGCCTGCGCACCCAGCGGCTGGACCGGCCCTACATCCGCGAGAACGGCAAGCTGCGCGCCACCTCCTGGCCGGAAGCCTTCGCGGCGATTGCCGCCAAGGCTGCACGTACCGACGGCAAGCGCATCGGCGCGATCGCCGGCGACCTTGCGGGCGTCGAGGAGATGTTCGCGCTGAAAGATCTGCTCGCGAAATGGGGCTCGAGCAACCTCGCAGTGCAGGGCGGCGACGCTTTCGATCCAAAGGGCGGCCGCGCCTCCTATATCTTCAATCCGACCATCGCCGGCATCGAGCAGGCGGACGCGCTTCTGATCATTGGCGCCAACCCGCGCAAGGAGGCGGCCATTCTCAACGCCCGCATCCGCAAGCGCTGGCGCACCGGCCAGCTCAAGGTCGGCCTGATCGGTCCGAGAGCGGATTTGACCTATGACCATGATTATCTCGGCGCCGGCACCGACACTTTGAACGAGCTGGCGTCCGGCAAGGGATCGTTTGCGGACGTTTTGAAGAATGCGAAGAAGCCGATCGTGCTGGTTGGCTCTGGTGCAGCCGGCCGGCATGACGGCGCGGCCGTGCTGTCGCGCGCGGCAAAGGTCGCGGCCGATTTCGGCGCGCTGGCCGACGACTGGAACGGCTTTGGCGTTCTGCACGACACCGCTTCGCGGGTTGGTGCGCTCGACATCGGCTTTGTGCCGGGATCGGGAGGGCTGAGCGCGGCGCAAATGACGACCTTCGGCACGCTGGATGTGCTGTTCCTGCTGGGCGCCGATGAGGTCAAGGTGCCGGACGGCACATTCGTCGTCTACATCGGCACGCACGGTGATCGCGGCGCGCACCGGGCCGACGTGATCCTGCCGTCCGCCGCCTACACCGAGAAATCGGCGATCTATGTCAACACAGAGGGCCGCGTGCAGATGACCGGCCGCGCCTCCTTTCCGCCGGGCGAGGCGCGCGAGGATTGGGCGATTATCCGCGCGCTGTCGGAGGTCCTGGGCAAGAAGCTGCCCTATGACTCGCTTGCGGAGTTGCGCAAGGCGATCGTCAAGGCCCTGCCGCATCTGATGCGCATCGACCAGATCGAGCCGGGCAATGCCGCCGATGTCCACACCCTTGCCGGCAAGGGCGGCAGCCTGGAAAAGGCGCCATTCGCGTCCTCGGTCGAGGATTTTTACCTCACCAACCCGATTGCACGGGCCTCGGCGGTGATGGCGGAATGCTCTCGTCTTGCGGCAGAGCGCATGCTGCAGGCAGCGGAATAAGCGTGAGATGATGGCTGATTTTTTCGCAAGCTCGTTCTGGACCGGCTTCCTCTGGCCGCTGATCGTGATGGTCGCGGAAAGCGTACTGCTACTCGTCGTGCTCCTGATCGCAATCGCCTACATTCTGCTCGCCGACCGGAAGATCTGGGCGGCAGTGCAGATCCGGCGTGGCCCCAACGTGGTCGGCCCATGGGGCCTGCTGCAGTCGTTCGCCGATCTCCTGAAGTTCGTCCTGAAGGAGCCGATCATTCCCGCCGGCGCCAACAAGGGTGTGTTCCTGCTGGCGCCGCTGGTATCCTGTGTGCTCGCGCTCGCGGCCTGGGCGGTCATTCCGACCAACCTCGGCTGGGTGATCTCCGACATCAATGTCGGCATTCTCTACATCTTCGCGATCTCGTCGCTGTCGATCTACGGCATCATCATGGCCGGCTGGTCGTCGAACTCGAAATATCCGTTCCTGGCGGCGCTGCGTTCGGCCGCGCAGATGGT
>CAYVVB010000275.1:0-26947 GCA_964454955.1 uncultured Bradyrhizobium sp.
TATCTGTTGTCCGAACTATCCGGTGGTGTGACCGGCGAGATTCACTATGTCGATTCCGGCTACAACGTGATCTCGATGCCGCGGCCCGAGGATCTCAATACGCAGTAGCAATGGCGGCCGGTCGGACCGCAGTTCAAGACCCCGACGCGATCTTCTCGGCCCGCTGAAAGGCATCCCGCGCGACGCAGCGGGCGATATAGGCGTCAAAGGACGGACGCGACGGCACCATCTTGAACAGCCGTACGCCAAAATTCAGGGCCGAGCCGATCGCGACATCGGCGGCCGAAAAATTCTCGCCGAGAATCCAGGGGCCCTTGGCGAGGGCGGCATCAAGCACGTCGAATACACGCTGGGCGTCGCCCCAGCCGGCCGCAACCGGATTCATCTCGAGCTTGGTTGCGATCTGCACCATCGCAGGCTCGATGCAGCCGGGCGCGAAGAACAGCCACTGCAGATATTTGGCGCGCGAGGGATCTCCAATTGGCGGCGCAAGCCTTGCTTCAGGGTAGCGCTCGGCGACATAGGCGCAGATTGCCGCGGATTCGGCGATCGTCGCCTCGCCATCCCTTAGTGCCGGCACCTTGCCCATCGGATTGATCGCGAGATATTCCAGCCTCTTTTGCGCGCCGGTGGAAATGTCGGTCAGCACGCGCTCGTACGGCTTGCCTGTTTCCTCCATGAGCCAAAGTGCCGTGAACGAGCGCGAGCGGGGCGACCAGTAAAGCTGCATCATTTTGCGTTTCCCTCTTTTCTCCACCGATAATGTTTCATTGCAAATCCCGTCATCGGCTCGACGGCTTCCGTTTCAAACACAAAGCCCTCGCGCTCGTACCAGCGCCAGGCTTTTTCGTTCTCGCGCACGCAACGCAGGAAAATCTCATCGGGCAAATGCGTCCGTGTGAAGGCAAGCAGCCGCCGGCCCAGCGAGCGTCCCTGATAGGCCGGGACGACGAAGAGCTGATCCAGATAGAGCTTTGGCACGTGCAGCGCCAGCATCGCCGCAAGCCGGCCATCGTCATCGGCGACAAACAGGCTCCAGCCGTCCTTGATTTCTTTCGGAACGCGTGCGCGCAATTGCGCGAGCAGAAACGGACTGGCCTCCGCGAGCCCCGTGGAAACCCAGCTCTCCATCCACACGCGGGCGACGTCGTCATATTCGTCGGCTCGTGCAGGGCGGATGATCGGTGCTGTCATCGAAAGGCATCTCGAGGGCCTGAGCATAGCTTGGCTCGGATTGGCTGTCCGCACTGCGCTGTCGAAAAACAAAAAGGGCGGCTGCAAGGCCGCCCTCTGTTTCGCGCTGTCGAAAAACGCCTACTCGCCGGCGGCTTCGCGCGGCGGTGCGGCGTCCGCCTTCTTCTCTTCGGCCTTCTGCTTGGCCTCCAGGTCTTCGCCGGTGACCTGATCGACTGCCTTCATCGACAGCCTGGTCTTGCCGCGATCGTCGAAGCCGAGCAGCTTGACCTTGACCTTGTCGCCTTCCTTGACGACGTCGGTGGTCTTCTGCACCCGCTTGTCGGCGAGCTGGCTGATATGGACCAGACCGTCCTTGGAGCCGAAGAAGTTCACGAAAGCGCCGAACTCCATCACCTTGACCACGGTGCCGTCGTAGATCTGGCCGATCTCGGGTTCCGAGGTGATCGACTTGATCCACTTGATCGCGGCCTTCATGGCCTCGCCGTCGTTGGAAGCGACCTTCACGGTGCCGTCGTCCTCGATATTGATCTTGGCGCCGGTCTTCTCCACGATCTCGCGGATCACCTTGCCGCCGGTGCCGATCACTTCGCGGATCTTGTCGGTCGGGATCTTGAAGGTTTCGATGCGCGGCGCGTATTCGCCGAGTTCGGCGCGGGCTGCGGTCAGCGCCTTGCTCATCTCGCCGAGGATATGTATGCGGCCCTCACGCGCCTGGCCGAGCGCCACGCGCATGATTTCTTCGGTGATGCCCTCGATCTTGATGTCCATCTGCAGGGAGGTGATGCCGCCTTCCGTGCCGGCGACCTTGAAGTCCATGTCGCCGAGATGGTCTTCATCGCCGAGAATGTCCGACAGCACCGCGTAGCGGCTGCCCTCGAGGATCAGGCCCATGGCGATGCCGGCGGTCGGCCGCTTCAACGGCACGCCCGCGTCCATCAGGGACAACGAAGAGCCGCAGACGGTCGCCATCGACGAGGAGCCGTTGGATTCGGTGATCTCCGAGACTACGCGCACCGTATAGGGAAACTCGTGGTGCGGCGGCAGCACCGGGTGGATGGCGCGCCAGGCCAGCTTGCCGTGGCCGATCTCGCGCCGCTTGGTGCCGCCGAGCCGGCCCGTTTCGCCGACCGAGTAGGGCGGGAAGTTGTAGTGCAGCAGGAACGTCTCCTTGTACGTTCCCGACAGGGCGTCGACATACTGCTCGTCTTCGCCGGTGCCGAGCGTGGTCACCACCAGCGCCTGGGTCTCGCCGCGGGTGAACAGCGCCGAGCCGTGGGCGCGCGGCAGCACGCCGACTTCACAGGTGATGTTGCGCACGGTCTTCACATCGCGGCCGTCGATGCGGCGTCCGGTGTCGAGGATGTTCCAGCGCACGATCTTGGCTTCCAGCGACTTGAAGACGTCGGCGACGCGCAGCTTCTCGTACCTGGGCTCCTGGCCTTCCGGGAAGAAATGCGCGACCACCTTCTCCTTGGCGGCGGCGACGGCCGCATAGCGCTCCTGCTTGACGGGGATCGCATAAGCCTTGCGCAGGTCCTGCTCGATCATCCCGAGCATTTCCTTCTCGATCGCGCTGTCGTCGATGGTCTGGACCTCGAGCGGCTCCTTTGCCGCCTTTTCCGCAAGCTCGATGATCGCGTTGATCACCGGCTGGAAATGGCGGTGCCCGAACATCACCGCGCCGAGCATGATGTCTTCGTTGAGTTCCTTGGCTTCCGATTCCACCATCAGCACGGCGTCGGCGGTCCCCGCGACCACCAGGTCGAGCCGGGTCTCGGTCATCTCGTCGAGCGTCGGGTTCAGCACATATTCGTCATTCACGAAGCCGACGCGGGCGGCCCCGATCGGGCCCTTGAACGGTACGCCGGACAGCGTCAGTGCCGCGGAGGCCGCAACCATCGCCACCACGTCGGGATCGTTTTCCATGTCATGCGAGAGCGTGGTGACGATCACCTGGGTCTCGTTGCGCCAGCCGTCGACGAACAGGGGGCGAACGGGGCGGTCGATCAGGCGGGAAACCAGCGTTTCCTTTTCGGTGGGCCGGCCCTCACGCTTGAAATAGCCGCCGGGGATGCGGCCCGCGGCATAGGCTTTTTCCTGGTAGTCGACGGTCAGGGGCAGGAAATCGACGCCCTCGCGCGGAGCTTTCGCGGCCACGACGGTGGCGAGCACCACGGTCTCGCCATAGCTCGCGACGACGGCGCCGTCGGCCTGGCGGGCGATCTTTCCGGTCTCAAGCTTGAGGGGACGTCCGCCCCAGTCGATTTCCACGGAATGGATATTGAACATTGCAGTCTTCTTTCATGGGTTCGCGAAAGAACGGGCGCCCCAAAACACAAAAACCATGCGCAAGATTGCGGGACCCTGATCGCAACTCGAGATCAGCGTCCGGCGATCCTGCCATGGTTGTCATATTTCGGATGGCGTCCATCCTTTCGGTCATCACGGGCACCTTGCCCGTTATTACGTCCAGCGGCCGGATTGCTGCTGGGCGCTTTCGATTTGAACATGATCCGTTGGAAGTACCGTTACCGCCTTGAGGCTGACTGTACGGCTTGCCTTTTTCCGGATCACGCTCCTCTGCATGACGATCCCTTCGAGAGCTTCATTGATTCCCGAAGACCATGCAAAAACGCGCGCCAAACGCGACGCGCGTGTACTTCAAAACAAGCTCAACGACGAATGTTGTGCTTTTCGAGCAGCGCCTTGTAGCGCGCCTCGTCCGTCTTCCTCAGGTAGTCGAGCAGCGAACGGCGCGTGGACACGAGTTTCAACAGGCCCCGGCGCGAGTGATTGTCCTTCGAGTGGGTCTTGAAATGCTCCGTCAGGTTGTTGATGCGTTCCGACAGGATCGCGACCTGAACCTCCGGCGAACCCGTATCGCCGGCCTTCACTGCACTCGCCTTGATGACTTCCGCTTTGCGTTGCGCGGTAATCGACATCGTCAAACTCTCTCGTTGCGACCGGAGCTGGCAGTCAGCCCGGTCAGGTTGAACACGCGCTTGGGGATGAGTTCGCCATTGCCAATTTCGGCAAGCGCGAGAAGTCGGCCTGCCACGGTGACATAGACTGTACCGCTACAATTGGGCGCATCCCGTCCGCGCAATAAAACGGCCTGACCCCTGTGGAGCCTTGCCGCATCAGCCCGAGTGACGGCCAGTGCCGGGATGTCGTCCAGCGCGGTCTCAACGGGCAAAAGCGCATCGGCGAGGCTTCCCTCGCCAGACGCGGCTCTATTGCATAAAGATTCCAACTGTTCCAGTGGAATCATGTCGTTTTCGCCGAATGGCCCCACCAAGGTCCGCCGCAGCGCCGAGATATGGCCAAAGCAGCCCAGAATCCGGCCGATATCGCGGGCCAGCGCCCGCACATAAGTTCCCTTGCCGCATTCGGCCTCGAACAGGGAATGGTTACCGTCCGGTTGATCCAGAAGGCTCAATTTGTGGATTTCGACCGGACGCGGCGCCAGCTCGACGACCTCGCCGTCGCGCGCCAGATCATAGGCGCGCTCGCCCTGCACCTTGATCGCGGAATAGCGCGGCGGGGTCTGTTCGATCAGACCGGTGAATTGCGGCAATAGGGCCCGGATCGACTCGGGCGTCGGGCGGAGATCGCTGGTCTTGACGATCTGGCCCTCGGTGTCGTCGGTATCTCGGTCCTCACCCCAGCACACGGTGAAGCGGTAGCGCTTGCGGCCATCCATCACGAAGGGGACGGTCTTGGTGGCTTCGCCCAGCGCGATCGGCAGGCCGCCGGAGGCGAGCGGATCCAGCGTGCCGGCATGTCCCGCGCGCTTGGCCTGGAACAAGCGCTTCACCACCGCGACCGCCTGGGTCGAGGTCATCCCGATCGGCTTGTCGAGCACGACCCAGCCGTGGATGTCCCGCTTGTCGCGGCGCGGTTGGTTGTTCTGCTGCTGCTTGCCCGCACGCGGGTCGTTGTTGCCCCGCGCTTCCGTACGACGCACATCCGCAAAAATATTTTTCTTGTCGCTGCGCAAATCAGCCGCCGTTTGCGAGTCGATCGCGCTCTTGGCCGGGGTCACGCTCATTGATCTTTGTCCGAATCGGGTGCGAGGTCTCTTTGCACCGCAGGCGTTCGCAGTAATTTCTCGATCCATTCCGCTTCGTCGAATCGATCATCGACGCGAAAGCGGATATCAGGAGCAAATTTTAAGTTAACGCGCCGAGCGACTTCGCCGCGCAGAAACTTCTTGTTGCGCGCGAGCGCCGCGAGCACGATCTCAGTATCGCGCCCGCCGAGCGGCATGACATAAATGGTTGCTAACTTCAGGTCCGGCGACATCCGAACCTCCGGCACCGTGATGATGTGGCCCTCAAGGTCCGGGTCGTACGCGCTACCGTGCAGAAGAATATCGGCAACAGCGTGGCGCACCGCCTCGCCGACGCGCAACTGGCGCTGCGAGCCGCCGGGCGCGGAAGCCTTTTTCCGTTGTGGGCGTGGCATTGTTTTCTCTCAAACCGTCATGCCGCGCTTAAGTTGCGCGCATCGACGTCTTTCTTTTTCAATAGCCAAAACGTTCATGGCCGGAGCTGTTCCGGTCATGCCGCCGTCGTTTCAGTTCGCAAAAATCTTCAGCGCTTCGTAAGGCTTGGACTTACAGCGAGCGCTGAATGGTCTCCACGCGATAACATTCGATAATGTCGCCGACACGCATGTCGCCGTAGCTCTCGAACGCCATACCGCACTCCTGGCCGGCCTGCACTTCCTTCACTTCGTCCTTGAAGCGCTTCAGTGTCGACAGCTTGCCTTCGTGCACGACGACATTGTCGCGGATCAGCCGGACATTGGCGCCACGTTCCACGGTGCCGTCGGTCACCCGGCAGCCAGCAACCTTGCCGACCTTGGAAATGTTGAAGATCTCCAGGATCTGGGCATTGCCCAGCATGGTTTCGCGCAATGTGGGCGCAAGCAGGCCGCTCATCGCCTTTTTCACGTCATCCACAAGGTCGTAGATGATGTTGTAGTAGCGGATCTCGATGCCGTTGCGCTTGGCGGCCGCAGCCGCTTCCTTGTTGGCGCGCACGGAGAAGCCGATGATCGCGGCATTGAAGCCTTCCGCCAGCGTCACGTCGGATTCCGAGATGCCGCCGACGCCTGCATGCAGGATGCGTGCGGCGACTTCTTCGGTGCCGAGCTTTTCCAGCGAGCCCAGGATGGCCTCCAGCGAACCCTGCACGTCGGCCTTGACGATAAGCGGGAATTCCTTGCGGCCGACTGTCTTGAGCTGCGACATCATCTGCTCGAGCGAGCCGCGCATGCCGGAGATCGAGGCGGCGGCGTTCTCGCGCTTCTGATGGGCGCGATAGCTCGTGATCTGACGGGCACGGGCTTCGTTCTCGACCACGGCCAGACGATCGCCGGCCTCCGGCGGACCATTGAAGCCGAGCACTTCGACCGGCACGGAGGGACCGGCATCCTGAACGGTCTCGCCCTGGTCGGAAATCAGCGCGCGGACGCGGCCCATTTCGGCGCCGGCCACGATGATGTCGCCGACGTGCAGCGTGCCGCGCTGAACCAGCACGGTGGCCACGGGTCCGCGGCCGCGGTCGAGCTTCGCCTCGATCACGGTGCCCTCGGCGGGCCGGTGTGAATTGGTCTTCAGGTCGAGGATTTCGGCCTGCAGCACGATCATTTCGAGCAGCCGGTCGAGATTGGTTTTGTTCTTCGCGGAAACCTCGACGTCGACGACGTCGCCGCCCAGCGATTCGACCTGCACCTCGTGCTGCAGCAGTTCAGTGCGCACACGTTCGGGCCTGGCGTCCGGCTTGTCGATCTTGTTGATGGCGACGATGATCGGCACCCTGGCCGCCTTGGCGTGGTTGATGGCTTCCACCGTCTGCGGCATCACGCCGTCATCGGCGGCGACGACCAGCACCACGATGTCGGTCACCTTGGCGCCGCGCGCGCGCATCGCGGTGAACGCGGCGTGGCCTGGCGTGTCGATGAAGGTGATCTTCTTGCCGGTCTCCGGCGTGGTCACCTGATAGGCGCCGATATGCTGGGTGATGCCGCCGGCTTCGCCCGACACGACATTGGTCTGGCGCAGCGCATCGAGCAGCGAGGTCTTGCCGTGGTCGACATGGCCCATCACGGTCACGACCGGCGAGCGCGGCTCGGTGTCGGTGGAATCGTCGACTGTGTCGAACAGGCCTTCCTCGACGTCGGAAGCGGCGACACGCTTCACGGTATGGCCCAGTTCTTCCGCAATCAGCTGCGCGGTATCGGCGTCGATCACGTCGGTGATCTTGTGCATCGCGCCCTGCCTCATCAGCAGGCGGATGACGTCGACCGCGCGCTCGGACATGCGGTTGGCGAGTTCCTGGATGGTGATGGCTTCCGGGATGATTACCTCGCGAACCAGCTTCTCCTTCGGTTCGTTGGATGCATGACCTTTCAGGCGCTGGGTACGGCGACGGAACGAGGCGATCGACCGCTCCCGCACGTCGTCGGCGTTGAGCGCTGTGACGACGGTCAAGCGGCCGCGCTGCTTCTGCGGCGAAGGCTTGTGCGTGGTCTTGGGCGCAGCCGCGGGACGCGCTGCCCCGCCCGGGCCGCGACGGACCTGGCGCGGACCCTCGTCTTCCTCGACTTCGACAGCGACGCCCGGAGCGCGGGCCGCTGCCGGACGGGCCGGCGCAGGCGTTGGGCGGGAAGGCGTGGCCGGGGTGCGGGCAGGTGCCGCCGACGTGCGGGCAGCAGCAGGTTGCTGCGGAGCCGCCGCCGCTGCTGCCGCTGGAGCGCGAGGGGCTTCGGCCTCGCCAAAACGCTTCTTGGCCTCGATTTCCGCCTTGCGCTTGGCATCCTCTTCGTGGCGATGGCGCTCTTCCTCGGCCTTGCGGCGCGCCTCGGCGGCTTCGCGCTCGGCTTGCTCGATGCTCTCGCGCGCGGCGCGCCGCTTGGCTTCTTCTTCGGCCTGGCGCCGCTCTTCGACTTCGCGGAGCTTGGCGTCGGCGAGCGCATGGGCGCGGGCGGCGTGTTCATCCTCCGTCAACGTGCGCAGCACGACACCGGAGGTGTTGCGCGGCCCGCTCGGTTGCGAGGTTCCGCCCGAACGTCCCGGCTGCGGCTTCGCGGCCGGGGCTTTGGGCGCGACCGGCTCGGGCGCGTGGGGAGCGTCGGCGATCTGTCCGTCGGCGCCGATCCTGCGCTTGCCGCGCTTCTCGACCACGACCTGCTTGCTCCGGCCGTGGGGGAAGCTCTGGCGCACGGTGCCCGTCTCGACGCGCGGTTTCAGCGTCAAGGTCTTGCTGGGCATGCTCAGTTTCTTGTCGCCAGGCGTGTTCTTGTCGGCCATTCAGTCGTCCTAATCTCGTTCCCTGGTGCGCAGGCGCACCGTGTTCTAATGCAAGTCGTGGCTATTTCGAATGCAACTTCGAGCGCTATGTCGAATTCCTGGCCGCGGTTCCGGCAGTCTTGTCGTCGTCGGCCGACCGGTATCGGACCAGTATCTGGCTGCGCGACAGGAAAGTCTTGCTCGCCGGGCCCGCGAGCAGCGCAGCATGTATCACATTTGACCGGGTCAGTGCCAAATCCAATTCTGCCGAAGTTAAGACGGTGACGATCGGAATCCTTTCGGATTCGCCGTCTTTGCCGGTATTTTGCCCCAGAAGGGCGTCCAGTTTCCGGATTCCGTCCGCCGCCCCGTCGGAAGCATGGATCAGCGCCTGGACCATGTTCCGGGCGCTGCGCTCCTTCAGCGCATTCTCGACCTTGCTGAAGCCGCTGACCACCTGACCCGCTTTGCCGGCTATCCCGAGCGCTTCGACCACGCTACGGGCGAGCAGGGCCTCGGTGTCGGCGGCAAGCGTCGGCGAGACGCGAACGTCGCGCTTGAATCCCCTACTGAATTGGTGTCGGCGAACCGCTTCCGCAACCGTCTGCCGCGAAGCCAGGACCCACAAGCCGCGGCCGGGAAGCTTGCGCTTCAGATCCGGGACCACCTCGCCCGTTGGCGCAACGACGAAGCGGATCAGTTCATCGATGGCGCGCACCTCGCGGCTGACCGCGCACATCCGCCTGGTCGCGGACTTTTCAGTCCGCGGTCCAAGGTCGAGGTCGGGGTCAGCGACGGCGAGCATGCAGGCGTCATCTCCTTAACGCCGTCTTAGGGCTGTGCTTCGGCGGCTTCGGGCGCCGCGTTCTGGCTGGCGAGATCGGCCTCGGTGATCCAGCCCGCCTTGACGCGGGCCTGCATGATCAAGTGTTCGGCCTCGTCGCGGGAGATTTCGATGCCGTCGAGCGCGCCGGCATGCTTGGTCGACTCGCCGCCCTCCTTGCGCTCGGTCCAGCCGACCAGGTCGTCGGTGGCGCAGCCGGCCAGATCCTCGACGGTCTTGATGCCGTTCTCGCCGAACTTCACCAGCATTTTCGAGGTTACGCCGGGCACCGTCTTGAGTGCGTCCTCGACCCCCAGCTCCTTGCGCTTGGTCTCGAGTTCGGCCTCCTGCTGTTCGAGATATTCCTTGGCGCGGTTCTGCAGCTCGGCGGCGGTCTCTTCGTCAAAGCCCTCGATGCTGGCGAGATCCTTGATGTCGACCAGCGCCAGTTCCTCGACCGAGGTGAAGCCTTCCGAGGCCAGGAGCTGGCCGACCACCTCGTCGACGTTGAGCGCTTCCATGAACACCCGGGTGGAGTTCTCGAAGTCGGCCTGTCGGCGCTCGGATTCTTCCTGTTCGGTGAGGATGTCGATGTCCCAGCCGGTGAGCTGCGAGGCAAGCCGCACGTTCTGGCCGCGCCGGCCGATCGCAAGCGAGAGCTGGTTGTTGGTGTCGGGAACCACGACCTCGATCCGCTCGCGGTCCTCGTCGATGACGACCTTGGAGACTTCCGCAGGCGCCAGCGCGTTGACCACGAAGGTCGCAATGTCGGGTGACCACGGGATGATGTCGATCTTTTCGCCCTGCAGCTCGTTGACCACGGCCTGCACGCGCGAGCCGCGCATGCCGACGCAGGCGCCGACCGGATCGACCGACGAATCCCGCGAAATCACGCCGATCTTGGCGCGCGAGCCGGGGTCCCGCGCGACCGCCTTGATCTCGACGATCCCGTCATAGATCTCCGGCACCTCCTGCGCGAACAGCTTCGCCATGAACTGCGGGTGCGTGCGCGAGAGGAAAATCTGCGGCCCCCTGGTCTCTCGCCGCACATCAAAGATGTAGGCGCGAACGCGGTCGCCGTTGCGGAAAACTTCCCGCGGCAGCATTTCGTCGCGGCGAATGATGGCTTCGCCACGGCCGAGATCGACGATCACGCTGCCATATTCCACGCGCTTGACGATGCCGTTGACGATATCGCCGATACGGTCCTTGAACTCCTGGTACTGCCGGTCGCGCTCGGCTTCGCGCACCTTCTGTACGATGACCTGCTTGGCCGACTGCGCGGCGATGCGGCCATATTCCAGCGGCGGCAGCGTGTCGGCGATGGTGTCGCCGATCTGCGCGCCGGGATTGGCGCGCCGCGCATCGTCCAGCGAAATCTGGTTGGCGGAGTTTTCGACCTTGTCGACCACCAGCATGTGGCGTGACAGCCTCAGTTCGCCCTTCTTGGGGTCGATTTCGGCATGCACGTCGGTCTCGCTGCCGTAACGGGCGCGCGCGGCCTTGGCGATGGCATCCTCCATCGCGGAGATCACGATGGAGCGATCGATCGATTTCTCGCGCGCCACTGCGTCAGCGATCTGCAGCAGCTCTAACCGGTTGGCACTGACTGCCATGATTCAGTCTCCTCTTTCAGGATCGGATTCGCCCCGGCGCGCTCGTGTCTGCGCGAGCCGGTGTTGCTTGGTGTTCTTGGGCGGATTTTTGGGCGCCTGTTTCTTCGGCGGTTTCGGCGAGGCTCTGTCGGCATACGGCGGGGCCGGCGGCTCGAGCCCGAGATTGCGCTTCAGCTCGCGTTCGGCGGCCTTGCCGCGCCGCATCGATTCGGCGATCAGCTCGTCGGTCAGCACCAGTCTCGCCTCGGCGATATCTTCCATTCTCAGCAGCACGTCGGCATCCTCGCCTGCCGGGGCGTCATCGCGGTGCAGCCGCACGTGATCGCCTTCGACGCCACCAAGCGTGCCGCGGAACCGCTTGCGGCCCTGATGGGCGGCCGTCATCTCGATCTTGGCGAGATGGCCGCGAAAGCGTTCGAAATCAGAACGGCGCACCAGGGGCCGGTCGATTCCCGGCGAGGAAATCTCCAACCGGTAGGCGCGGTCGATGGGGTCAGCCATGTCGAGCACCGGCGACAGCGCCCGCGACACCGCCTCGCAATCCTCGATCTGCATCGAGCCATCCGGCCGTTCGGCCATGATCTGGACGGTACAGCCGGCTTCACCGGTGACCCTGATCCGTACCAGCCGATAGCCCATGCCCTGCAGCACCGGGGTCGCGACTGCAGCAACCCGCGCCGCCATGCCAGGCTCAACCACCAGGCGCGGTTCCGCCAGGAGGTCGGCGTCCTCGAAAGGAGCGGTCGGATCGGTCATGTCCAGCGTCAAAACAGGTTTACTTGCGTCGGTTTGGCCGGACCCAAGCCAAGGTTCCAAATCAAGGTTCCAAGTCGAGATGTCCCAGGCCTGCTCCGGCAGCGTCACCTCAAGCTTGGCCCGGCGTTTGCGGGCGCGGCTTCAGGTAATAAAAAAGAGCGGGTCCCGAGGGGCCCACTCTCAATACGCTGCTCGTATGAGAACTGTAAGTTGCGGCTGATATAGCGGTTTTTCGCCCATTCCACAAGGGTCGACGAGGCGAGGCGCGATGAATTTGCCGCCGCGGCAGAGGGACCCCCGGCCTAACCCTTCCTTCATTAAAGTTACCTAGCCTTGCGAAAAATCTCGCCCCGCCGATGCGGCTGGCGGGCTGCGAGGGTGCATTTGAGCAGGTTCGATGACGGCCGCTGCGTTGCTTGTCCCTGGGCTTGATGAAATCGTCAGGAGCGGCGAGCCTGGACGACGCGCCGAGGCCGCATGCCGGATCGCCGAGCTCTTCTTTCAGGACGCGGCGAAGTTGCGGCCCAACCACGTCGACCTGTTCGATCGAATTCTGGTCGACTTGATCCCCCATGTCGAAACTGTTGCACGCGCCGAATTGGCCGAGCGCTTCTCGCGGCTGGCCAACGCGCCGCGCAGCCTCGTCGGCAGCCTCGCGCGTGAGAACGAGATTTTGGTGGCGGCGCCCGTGTTGCGCCGCTCGCCCGTGCTGGACGAACCGGTGCTGCTCGAGATCGCACGGGTGAAGGGGCAGGGGCACCTGCTGGCGATGGCCGAGCGCAATACGCTCTCGCCCGACATCACCGATGTCATGATCCGGCGCGGCGATCGCGAGGTGGTGCGCCGTGCCGCCGGCAATACCGGCGCGACGTTTTCCGCGATGGGCTTTCGCGAGCTGGTCAAGCGCGCCCCTCAGGACGGCCTGCTCACCCTCAAGGTCGGCCAGCGCGATGATCTGCCCGAGCCGGAGCTCAGGGAGCTGCTGACGGGTTCGCTCGACGTGATACGCCGCCGTCTGCTGGACGTGGTCAGGCCCGAGCGGCAGGCCGTGATCGAACGGGCGATGAGCGACATCCTGAGTGCCCCGGAGAGCTTTGAAAGCAAGCGCGACTTCGCCCGGGCGCAGCGCACGATCCTCGCACTTTACAAGGCCGGTGAGCTCACGGAGGCCGCCCTGCTTGGCTTTGCCAAGAGCTACTCCTACGAAGAATCCATCGCCGCGCTTGCTGCGCTGTCGGGCGTCGGCATTGCGACCCTCGACCGGTTGGCTTCGGGCGGTCGCCACGATCCGATCCTGGTCGTCGGCAAGACCATCGGGCTGGAATGGGCGACGGTGCGCGCCCTGCTCTTCGTCCGGCTCGGACCGCATCGCGTACCGGCACAGGCGGATATCGAGAGTGCGCGGGTGAATTTCGCCAGGCTGATGCCGTCCACCGCCGAGCGCGTGGTGAATTTCTGGAAGACGCACCTCTCGGCGTAAGGCTCACGCAGGACGCCAAGCGCGATGGAGATTCAACCTGATCCCGTCGCGCTTTGGTCGAGCCGCCGAAACCGCAGATAAGTCGCGTTCCGTCCTTCGCGTTCGGCCTTGCGGCCATAGCGCGTCATGGTGAAGCCCGCCCACGGCAAGCGCCAATCGTCCGCACGCTCCGCGGTCCAGACGAAATCGGAAGAGCGCAAGAGATGCGACAGCGTCCACGCGGCGTAGTCATCGATGTCGCTGACGAAGCGGAATTCGCCGCCCCGCTGCAGCACGCGTGCCATGGCCGCGACCGTCGCATCCTGCACGAAACGGCGCTTCCAGTGCCGCCGCTTCGGCCACGGATCGGGATGGATCAGGTCGATGCGCGACAATGAGTGCGGTGGCAGCCACGACAGCAGTTCGGCGGCGTCGCCCGCGTACAGGCGGATGTTGCGGAGGTCCCTGGCTTCGATCTGGGTCAGGATCTTGGCCATGCCGTTGACATAGGGCTCGCAACCGATGAAGCCGGTGCGAGGGAACTCGCCGGCCTCCGCCGCCAGATGTTCGCCGCCGCCAAAGCCGATTTCGAGGCGGACCTGCTCGACCTGAGGATCGAACAATGTCGTGGGATCGAGCGGTGCCGCACCCGCGACATCCAGTGCCAGCCGGGGCAACAGACGTTCAATCAGGTCGGCCTGATGGGCGCGCAGCTTGTGGCCCTTGCGGCGACCAAAAAAGGAGCCGGCCTGCCGCGCATCCTCGCCGCGGCCGGACCCGGACCTGTCGCCATCGTGCTCCACGGCGTTCATCGCAGCGTCTGGTAGAGTCGATGCAACAGCCGAGCCCGCGGCTCGATGGAGGAAATATAGAGCTGTTCGTAATGGGTATGCGCGCCCTTGCCGTCGACGCCTAGGCCGTCGAGCGTTGCGGTCGATCCGGCGGTGAAATTGCCGTCGGAGCCGCCGCCGGTGAACGTATCGAGAAGCTCGAAGCCGATTTCGGCGGCGAGGGTCCTGGCGTGATCGAACAGCGCCGCGCCGGCATTGCCCTTCTCGTAGGGCGGGCGGTTCAAGCCTCCGGTGATCGTGACGCTGACGCCGTCGCTGCATGATCGCAGATTCAAGATTCTCGCAACCAGATCGTCGGCGTCGGCCATGGTGGGAACGCGGAGGTCGACCTCCGCATAGGCGTCTTCGGCAATCACGTTCGGGCGCGTGCCGCCTCGAACCACCCCGACATTGACGGTGATGTTGCGTTCCAAATCGTTCATCGCCTCCAACGTTGCGATCACATTGGCAAGCTCGCGGATGGCGCTGCGGCCGTCCTCCGGACGCGCGCCGGCATGCGCAGGGACGCCCTTGATGAACACTTCGAACCGTCCGACGCCCTTGCGTTTCGTCACGACCTTGCCGCCGTCGCGCGCCGGCTCGGTCACCAGCACATATTTTGCCTTCTCACCTTCGGCCTCGATCAGCGCCCGCGAGGTCGGGCTGCCGATCTCCTCGTCGGAGACGTAGAGCTGGGTGATGCCAAGCGGCGAGGCTCCGCCACCGGCGCAAAGCTGCCGGAAGGAATGATAGGCGAGATAGGCGCCGCCCTTCATATCGTAGATGCCGGGCCCGAAGGCGCTGTTGCCCTCGATTTTGAACGGCAGCCGCTCGATGAATCCGAGCGGGTGTACGGTATCGAGATGGCTCAGGATCAGAATGCCGGGTGCGTCCTGGCCCCAGGAGGAACGCGCCACGAGGTGATCGCCGCAGCCGCTCTGGCCAGGGATGCGCTCGACGCGGGCAGGCAGATCGCGATAGCCATCGGCCACCAGCGCCGCCAGTTTGTTGACCTGCCCGGGCGCGTCGGTCGGCGTCTCGATTTCGACCCAGCGGCGAATGCCGTCAAGGATGGTTGTTGCGTCAAAGGGATTGGACGTGGTCAGCATCGTGGCGCCTTGCGAGGAGGATGAGCCCCCTCACGAGATAGGCCAGATTTGACGGTTGCTCAAATCAAACAAGCGGCTTTTTTCAGGGCTTCTCTGCCAGTTCATGCGCCGCGATCTGCTCGACCAGATCGACAATGCTGCGCCGGAGCTTGGCGTCGGCGATGCGCGTGAAGGCGCGCGTCAGCGCCAGCCCTTCGGAAGTCGCGAGGAAATCGGAAACATAGGCCGGCGAGGCTCCTTCGCCAAAACCTTCGGCGCTTCCGCTACTGGTCGGTCCGCCCTCGAACAGGAATGAGACCGGGACCTTCAGCACTTCCGCGATTTGCTGAATGCGGCTCGCGCCGACGCGGTTCGTGCCTTTCTCGTATTTCTGAATCTGCTGGAAGGTCAGGCCCAACGCGTCGCCGAGCTTCTCCTGACTCATGCCCAACATGATCCGGCGCATCCGCACCCGACTGCCGACATATTTGTCAACAGGGTTCGGCGCTTTGGTCGACATCTCCGACGCTCCTTCGCGCTCTGGCATTGACGAGCGAGGCACAGCGAATATGCCTCAAGTGCCAGCACCGTCATCTTGCCCGGGATCGAGGAGCAGAGAAGTTGACAATGGACTGACTGGTGGACTTACCGGCGGCTGAAAAATGCGAAGAGCCGCGTCCGTCTGTCAACTGGTTGAATTGCGACTGCGTCACGAATTCTTGGCGCCGCGGACGTTCGGCAACAACCAGCAAAATTTGCTGATCTTCTCCGCTAGCGACGCGAGAAGCGGCGGCCAATGACGAATAACAGGGCAAGCGCGACAAAAATTGCGGCAGGAATGTCCCCTACGCGCGAGTAAATGGTTGGGGCGATTGGCGCCGGAAGGCTGGAATCCAGCACGCCCTCGAGGCCGAGACCGAGCCGCGCAACAATGCGTCCCACCGGATCGATGACGGCGGAAATCCCGGTGTTCGCCGCGCGCACCAACGGCAGGCCCTGCTCGATGGCGCGCAGCCGCGCCTGCTGCAAGTGCTGATGCGGGCCGGTCGAGATTCCGAACCAGCCGTCATTGGTCAGATTGACGATCCACCCGGCACGATCGTCGCGCGTTGCGACGGCCGAGGGAAAAATCGCCTCATAGCAGATCAAGGGTAGCGCGCGCGGCGCGTTGGGAATTTGCAGAGTACGGCGCACTGTGCCCGGAATGAAACCGCCCTGAACCCTGGTGAGTTGCTCCAGGCCCAGTCTTTCCATCCAGTCCTGGAACGGAAGATATTCGCCGAATGGGACAAGATGCAATTTGTCGTAAATCGACAGCACGCTGCCGTCATGGTCGATCACATAGATCGAGTTGTAGGCCCGCGTGATCCGCACGCCCGGCGGCAGGTCGGGCGCGCGCACCGATCCGGTGATCAGCACCGTCCCTCTGGGCAGGAGATCGGCGATCTGCGCCATCGCATCCGCTTCGCGTGTCAGGAAAAACGGAAACGCCGATTCCGGCCAGATCAGGACGGTCGCGTCGCGTACGCCTGTGGCGTCCGGCCCCGAGGCGCGGTCGGAAAGCGCCAGGTATTTCTGCATTACCGCCGCCTTGGCGGAGTAGTTGAATTTCTCGTCCTGCTGCAGGTTGGGCTGCATGATCCGCAGCTTGACGTTCGCAACCGTTCGGGTCGGATGCTGCGACAGCCGCACGGCCCCGAAAACGCTCATGGCGATCAGCACGGCGAGAGCCGAGAGCGGAATGATCCAGGGTCTGCGCCCGCGGCCGCCGTCGATCAGCATGGCGGGCGAGGCAAAAACGGCCACCGCCAGAAAGGTCATGCCCCAGATGCCGATCAGTGAGGCCGTCTGCGCCAGCGCCAATGGCTCGGTCAATGCATAACCGAACGCATTCCAGGGAAAGCCGGTGAGCATATGGCCGCGCAGCCATTCTGCAATCGTGAGACTTGCGGCAAGCGCGAGCACCCGCGAGGCGTCCCTGGTCCAGATCAGGCGCGCGAGCGCGAAGCCGAACGCGGTGAACAGCGCGAGATAGGCGGGCAGGCCCAACAGCGCGAACGGCATCAGCCAGGCGAAGGTCGAGGCGTCGACCAGAAAGGCATTGCCGATCCAGTAGAGGCCCGGCACGAAGTAACCGAGGCCGAACCAGAAGCCCGCCAGTGCTGCTGCCGGCAGGCCGTGGGAGCGGCCGGCGGCGGCGCCGTCGATCAGCCAGACTGCGACGGGAAACGTGAGAAACAGGACCGGCCACGCATTGAACGGCGCCATGGCGAGCACCGACAGGCTGCCCGCGGCAAACGCAATGAGAGCCCGCTTCCAGCCCCAGGCAAGAATGATCGACAGCACGATCGCCGGTCCCGCGGCGCCGGGTTTTTTGGAAGGGATCACTGCGAGCCGGCTCCGTCGCCGGGTGGCGGGTTTGGATTGTCGTTGGCGGGAGGCTGGTTCGTGTCGGACGCCGTTTCACGGCGGCGGGTTTCGCGCTGACTTCGCGGGGCCGCGCGTTCCTTCCGCACGGCGATGCGCAGCCGCTTCACGCGGCGCGGATCGGCATCGAGCACCTCGATCTCGAAATTGCCGGGACCCGAAATGACCTCGCCGCGCACCGGCAGCCGGCCGACATGGCTCACCAGATAGCCGCCCAGTGTCTGGACTTCTTCGCCGGCTTCGCCGGTGATGAAATCCTCGCCGATCACCGATCGAACGTCATCGAGGCTTGCGCGCGCATCGGCGATGAAGGAGCTGTCCGGCTGCCGCACGATGGACGGCGGCTCGTCGCTGTCATGCTCGTCGTCGATCTCGCCGACGATCTGCTCGACAATGTCCTCGATCGAAACCAGGCCGTCGGTGCCGCCATACTCGTCGACCACGAGCGCAAGATGAATGCGCGAGGCCTGCATCTGCGCCAACAGATCGATCGCACGCATCGAAGGCGGCACATACAGCAGCTTGCGGATGATGCTGGCTTCGGCGAGCGGCATCGACAGGTCGACCGTCCTCAGGTCGAGGCCCGCAGGGAACGGCTTCTTGCGCCGGGCCTTTGCCGGGTCGCGCACCCGCGCTCTGGCCGTCATGAAGGCCAGGAGATCGCGGATGTGAACCATTCCTTCCGGATCGTCGAGGGTTTCGTTGTAGACGACGAGGCGCGAATGCGCTGCGCTTTCGAACAGGCTCATCAGTTCGCCAAGCTGGATATCGCGCTTGACCGCGATGATGTCGGCGCGATGGATCATGACGTCGGCGATGCGCCGCTCGTGCAGGGAAAGGATGTTGCGCAGCATGGTGCGCTCGACGGCGGTGAAGCCGACATCGTCCGGCGCAGCAGCCTCGAGCACGACCTGGAGGTCGTCGCGGACCGAGCCCGGCTTCCATCCGAACAGCGTGCGGATCGCCCGCACGAACCAGTTCTCGGTCGCCGGGCGCCCGATTTCGTGCGGCGGCACCACGGCGGGCAGGTTACGCATGTTCCGCGGATTATCGTGGATCGGCTCGGAGTCCGGCATCTCAGTCCATCCGTTCCCGCTCTGCATAGGGGTCGGGAATCCCGAGTTGGGCCAGAATCTCCGTCTCCAGCGCTTCCATTGCTTCGGCGGTATCGTCGGTTTCGTGATCGTAGCCGATCAGGTGGAGAAAGCCGTGCACCGCGAGATGGCTCAGATGATGAGCGAACGGCTTGTGCTCGTCATCGGCTTCGCGACGCACGGTCTGATAGGCGATCGCGATGTCGCCGAGCGCGCGCGGGGCATCGTCTTCGGTGCCCGAGCCGGGCGGCGGTGCAGCCGGAAACGACAGCACGTTGGTCGGCTTGTCGATGCCGCGGAAATCCTTGTTGAGCGTGCGGATGCCGGCGTCGTCGGTCAGCATGACTGCCAGTTCGGCGTCGTCGACATCGGCGTCGGCTGCAGAGGCCGCCGCGGCGATCGCCCGCTGTATGACGGCCTCGGCATCCGGCTCGTTGATCCAGCAGTCGGCGGCAGCGACGACTTCGGTGGTGGGTAGGGCTCTGTGCGGCATGTTGAAGTTGGATATCTCTTCGGCCGGAAGTCGCGGAAAGGCCCGCGCGCTCCTTCCGTCACGGTTTCTCGTAGGCCGCGACGATCCGCGCCACCAATTCGTGGCGGATCACGTCTTCGGACGTGAACTTCACCTGTGCAATGCCCTCGACCCCGTCGAGCAGCCTCGTGGCCTCGGCAAGACCCGACGTCTGTCCGTTCGGCAGGTCGACCTGTGAGGGATCGCCGGTGACGATCATGCGGCTGTTCTCGCCAAGGCGCGTCAAGAACATCTTCATCTGCATCGACGTGGTATTCTGCGCCTCGTCCAGAATGATGGCGGCGTTGGTCAGCGTGCGGCCGCGCATGAAGGCGAGGGGCGCGATCTCGATCTCGCCGGTCTGCAGGGCGCGCTCCACGATCCGCGCATCCATCACATCGTACAGTGCGTCGTAGATCGGGCGCAGATAGGGGTCGACTTTTTCGCGTAAATCGCCCGGCAGAAAGCCGAGCCGTTCGCCGGCTTCGACCGCCGGTCGCGACAGGATGATGCGATCGACCTCCTTGCGTTCGAACAATTGCGCCGCATGGGCGACCGCAAGCCAGGTCTTGCCGGTGCCCGCCGGGCCGATTCCGAAGACCAGCTCGTGGCGCTTGAGCGCGCGGATGTAAGAGTCTTGCGCGGCGGTGCGCGCCCGTACCGGGCGCTTGCGCAAATTGATGATCTCGAACGGCGACTTTGCGGTCTTGGCGTCGTATTCGAACAGCGACCCTTGCGCGATCACGGCGCGGATCGCGCCTTCGACCTCGCCCTGGTCGACATCGTGGCCCTGCACCGCCTGGGCATAAAGCGCTTCGAGCACGCGGCGGCCTGCGTCGCAGCCGTCGCGGGAGCCGGCGATGGTGATGTGGTTGCCGCGCGAATCGACGACGATGCCGAGCCGGCGTTCGATCTGCGCCAGGTTCTGCCCGTAAGGGCCGACCAGGGTGGAGACGGCGCGATTGTCGTCGAAGTCGATGACGACTTGCGTCTCGGGCGGAAGCTGCATGTCGCGGTCAAATTTGCGGCTGGGAGCGAGCGAAGGCGAATCCGATGCGCTTTTTGGCAAGGGTTCAGGCTCCAACGGTCATTTGAGAAGGCGCAGGCCGAACATCCGGATCAGGCGCGGCGAGCGTGCCAAGCAGACTAAAGCGCTCGAGCTGTTCGATCCGCACCGGCAGGACTCGGCCGATGATGTCGGGGGAAGCCATGACATGGACTGGCTGCAGATAGGCACTGCGTCCGACGATCTGCCCCGGATTGCGCGCAGGGCCTTCGAATAGCACGTCCATCGTGGTGCCAATCGCAGCCGTGTTGAAAGCCGATTGCTGGCTGTTGATCAGGTCCTGAAGCCGCGCCAAACGCTCGTCCATTTCAGCCGTCGACACCGTCTCCCGCATCTCCGCCGCCGGCGTGCCGGGCCGCGGCGAATATTTGAACGAATAGGCTGCAGCGTATCCGATTTGTGCGACAAGCGCGAGAGTGGCGGAAAAATCCTGCGCCGTCTCCCCGGGAAAGCCGACGATAAAATCTGATGAAAAAGCAATATCTTGGCGGGCCCGACGGAAACGCTCGATGATTTCGTAATAATCCCGTGCGGTATGTTTGCGGTTCATGGCGGTCAAAACCCGGTCGGAACCGGATTGCACCGGCAGGTGCACGAACGGCATCAGGGCCGGCAGGTCGCGATGCGCCGCGATCAGGCTGTCGTCGACATCGCAAGGATGGCTGGTCGAATAGCGCAGGCGTGCGAGTCCCGGAACATCGGCCAGACGATGCAACAACCGGCCGAGCGTCCAGCTCGCGCCATCCGTCCCCTCGCCATGATAGGCATTGACGTTCTGTCCGATGAGCGTGATTTCGCGCACGCCATGGTCGACGAGCCGCTTCACGTCGTCCACGATCTTCTCGACCGGGCGCGAGACCTCGGCGCCGCGGGTGTAGGGCACGACGCAAAAGGTGCAGAACTTGTCGCAGCCTTCCTGCACCGTCACGAAGGCGGAAATGCCGCGCGCGCGGATCACCGCAGGCGCAGGCTGCGGCAGATACGAAAACTTGTCTTCGGCCGGAAATTCGGTCTCGATCGCCCGGCCTTCGCTTTTCGCCTGCTCAAGCAACTGCGGCAGATGATGGTAGCTCTGCGGGCCGACCACGATGTCGACGGCCGGCGCGCGGCGAATGATTTCATCGCCTTCGGCCTGGGCGACGCATCCCGCTACCGCGATGCTCATGGCCCGGCCGTTGCGTGCGGCCTCGTCCTTGGCGAGACGTAGCCGCCCCAGTTCCGAATAGACCTTCTCGGAAGCCTTTTCGCGGATGTGGCAGGTGTTGAGGATCACCAGGTCGGCATCTTCGGCCGTCTCCGACTCGACGAAGCCTTCCGCCGCCAGCGTGTCCACCATGCGCTGGGCATCGTAGACATTCATCTGACAGCCATACGACTTGATGTGGAGCTTGCGCTTCGGACTCATGAACCCTGGTTTAAGTGTCGGCACGGCGCGCCCGCTGAGCATCCCTGACGCGGAGGGGACGGATCGTGCTCTGAGGGCGCGTGGCTCAGATATAGGCTAAACGGGCGAAAATCCAGCGACAAGGGTCGGTTTTTGCGCGATCCGGGCGATCAGCCCCGGCAATTGCCGCATGTCGTCGAAGGTCGCCATGGCCCCGGCATTCCGAAGGGTTTGTGCATGGCCGCCGCCACAGTGGCTGCCGCCATGGAAGCCAAGCACGGCCATTCCGGCGGCGCGCGCACCGGTGACGCCGGGGACGCTGTCCTCGATGACGAGGCATCGTTCGGGCGGCTTGCCCATCCGGTCGGTGGCGAACAGGAACAGGTCGGGAGCCGGCTTTCCCTTCTTGACCTGGGACGCCGAGAAGATGTGCGGCTGGAACATTTCGTAAAGCCCGGCACAGCTCAGGCCGTGGCGGATTTTCTCGGGTGTGCCGCTCGAGGCCACGCATTTCGGCAGTCCGATCGCCGCGATGACGTCGGCGACATGTGCAATCGCCTTGAGGTCACCGGCATAGAATTGCAGCGTCGCATCCTTGACCTGCAGTTCGAAATCGTCGGGCAACGGGCGACCGATTTCGCTTTCGACCATTATGCGCGCTTCGCGGTCGGAAACGCCGAGAAAGCGCCGCAGCACCTCTTTATCGGTGATCGGATAGCCGTGTCGCGTGAGCACGTCCGCATGTGCCCGACAGGAGATGACCTCGCTGTCGACCAGTACGCCGTCGCAGTCAAAAATGACGAGGTCGACTGCCACTCAGTTCGAGGACTTTTCGTCGTCCAGCGGAACGCAATACAGTTCCAGCCGGTGATCGATCAGCTTGTATCCGAGCTTGCGGGCAATCTCGGCCTGCAGCTTTTCAATATCCTCGGAGGTGAATTCGATCACCTTGCCGTCGCGCAGGTTGATCAGGTGGTCATGATGGCTGTCGCGCATCTGTTCGTAGCGGGCTCGGCCCTCCCGAAAGTCGTGCCGCTCGATGATGCCGGCGTCCTCGAACAGCTTGACCGTACGGTAGACCGTCGAGATCGAGATCTTGTCGTCCACCGCGACGCAACGGTGGTAGAGTTCCTCGACATCGGGATGATCTTCGGCTTGCGCCAGCACGCGCGCGATGACGCGACGCTGCTCGGTCATACGCATGCCGGTGGCGGCGCAGCGCCCTTCAATGTCCGAAGCTTTTGGTGCTGGCGAATGTTTCAGTACGGTCATGGATCTTTGCCTCGAGAAGGATGGCACCTTGTGCCACCGTCGCCATTTTACGACAAGTCCCGGCGCATCAGAAGCGCGTTCAGGTGTTCCCCGCCGGCTTGCTGATAATACCTTTCGCGGCGCCCGACCAGAAGGAATCCGGCCCGCTCGTAAAGCCTGAGCGCCGGCCGGTTCGATTCTTCGACTTCAAGAAATATAGTGCGCACACCGCGGCCGGCGAGATGGCCGAGATGGGTCAAGAGCAGGCTGAGGGACAATCCCTGGCCGCGAAAGCGCGGATCGATCGCGATCGACAATATCTCGGCCTCGTCGGCGCCGATTCGGGACATGGCAAAGCCGATGGTTTTTCGTCCAAGCCTCAAGCGATGCGCAAGCGTGTTGGACTCGGCGAGCATGCTCTCGAATTCGCCTTCGCCCCAGCCGCGATGAAACGAGGCGGCGTGAAGCTGGGCGAGCCGTGGCGCGTCGGAAAGCGACGCGGGTTCGACCGAGGCCGTCCCGGTGCGCAAAAGTCCGGAGAGCCAGTTCATGGAGCATCTGCTGGCAGCGAGCGCCGGTGCGGAATATCCGCGGCGGGCTTGGCATCGGGAGCGCGCAGATAAAAGGGACGGGCCGGCGCCGTGGTCGGATCGGCAACGGCACCGAGCCAGGCCACCCAGGCAATGTCGGGGGCGGCCTGGTCGTCGACCTTGACCGGCGGCGGCGCGTCGGCCGGCCAACGCTCGGCGATCATCCGCGCGGCATTGCCGACCAGATGCGGCGCGCCAAAGCGAGACGCGGCCAGCGCTTCGGCGACGGGCGCCACCTTGGGCTCGACCAGCGGGCTGCCGTCGCCACTGACAACCTGGAAATAGACATGGTCGTGGCGCGCATCGATCACGGAAATGATTGCGTGCTCGCCATGTTCGCTGAGTGCGGGGGCGGCGAAAGCCGAAAGCGTGGTCAGCCCGACCACCGGCTTGTCGGCCGCAAGCGCAATGCCCCTGGCTGCCGAAAGTCCGACGCGCAGGCCGGTGAAACTGCCCGGGCCGGTGGTGACCGCGACACGGTCGAGCGCGGCGAACGGCAATCCCGCGTCCTTCATCACGCGGGCGATCTGCGGCATCAATGCTTCGGCATGCCCCCGCTTCATCGCCTGTGATTGCTGAGCAATCAGCTTGCCGGTGCCGGTGTCCAGCACAGCGGTCGCGCAGGCATCGAGCGCGGTATCGATAGCGAGGATCAACATGATCCGCTCATAGCACGGTTTGCCGCGAAGCAAGGCCGGAGGACCGGCGTAGAACAAAGTGCTGCCCGCTCGTTTCGAACTTGCCCCGCTGCGGCGCACCTAATCTGACGTGCCGGGCCTTTGGCTGCAACCGGCGATTGGTATAAGCCATTGAAACTACGGGAAATTAATAGAAAATTAGCCAAGATTGGGAAAAGTGCGTCTCGTTTGCAATTAGCCCGGCGTCCTGGGCGCCGCATGCGCCGCCCGGGACATTTCCAACCATTTCTTGATTAACAGGGGGATTTCCAGATGTTCAACGGACGTGCGCGTGCTGCGGAGTTGGTGAAGTCGCTGGCGACCGATGCGATCACCGCGAATGTGCTGGTCGCGGATGCGAACTTCACCATCACCTATCTGAACCGCGCGCTCGCCGAATTTCTGAAACAAGCAGAGGCCGATATCCGCAAGGATCTGCCGGGATTCAACGTCGCCAAGCTGATCGGAAGCAGCATCGATGTGTTCCACAAGAAGCCCGAACATCAACGCCGGATGCTGCAGCATCTCAAGGCGGCGCATCACGCGACCATCTCGGTGGGCGGCCGTTCGTTCGATCTGATCGCAACGCCGTTGATGGACGATAATGGCGGCCGCGTCGGGTTCGTCGTCGAATGGGCGGACGCCACGGTGAGGCTGCAGAACCTGGAGTACGCGGCGCAGGCCGCCGCAATCGGCAGGGCGCAGGCGGTCATCGAATTCACCATGGACGGCACCGTCATCACCGCCAACGAGAATTTCCTGCACGCGATCGGCTACACGCTGGCCGAGATCAAGGGCCGGCATCACAGCATGTTCGTCGAACCATCCGCCCGCGACGGGGCACCCTATCGGGAGTTCTGGGCGAAGCTCAACCGCGGCGAATTTCAATCCGGCGAGTTCAAGCGGATCGGCAAGGGCGGCAGGGAGGTCTGGATTCTCGCGTCCTACAACCCTGTGTTCGATCAGAACGGCAATCCGTTCAAGGTCGTGAAATTCGCGACCGACATCACCGCGAGCAAGCTGCGCAATGCCGATCTCGCCGGCCAGATCGCCGCGATCGGCAAATCGCAGGCGGTGATCGAATTCGCCATGGACGGCACCATCATCACCGCCAACGACAATTTTCTCAACGCGCTCGGCTATTCGCTTTCGGATATCAAGGGCCGGCATCACAGCATGTTTGTCGATCCGGCCGAGCGCGACACTGCCGAATATCGCGAGTTCTGGGCTAAGCTCAATCGCGGTGAATACCAGACCGGCGAGTTCAAACGGATCGGCAACGGCGGCAAGGACGTCTGGATCCAGGCGACCTACAACCCGATCCTCGATCTGAACGGAAAGCCCTTCAAGGTCGTCAAATACGCCAGTGACACCACGGCCCAGGTCGTTGCGCGCCTGCAGGGCGAAAAGGTCAGCGGCATGATGGACCAGGTAGCTGCGGGCGCAGAGGAACTGAACGCGTCCGTGCGGGAGATTTCCGAGGCGATGACCAAGTCCAAGGATACGGCGGCGACCGCCGTCGATCAGGTCGAGGCGGCCGACCAGCAGGCGCAGCGCCTGTCGGCGGCGGCCGAGTCGATGCGGAGCATCGTGCAGTTGATCGGCGACATCACCGGCCAGATCAACCTGCTTGCGCTCAACGCCACCATCGAATCAGCGCGCGCCGGCGAAGCCGGCAGGGGCTTTGCGGTGGTCGCGTCCGAGGTGAAGAATCTCGCCAACCAAGCCAAGCAGGCCACCGACAAGATCGACAACGAGATCGGCAGTCTGAACGGTATTTCCGGTGACGTCGTCACCGCCCTCGGCACCATCAAGAAGGCCATTCAGGACGTCGCCGAATATGTCAATTCGACCGCGGCCGCAGTGGAGGAACAGAGCGCGGTCACCAGCGAGATGTCGACCAACATGCAGCGGGCCGCAGCGGAAGCCGCCGCGATCGGCAGCAGGGCGGCGTAGCTCTCGGTTGACGCTGTCATTGCGGGATGGTGCGCAAGCACCAGACCCGGAATCTCGAGATTCTCAGGTGCGCAATTGCGCACCATGGTTCGGCTCTTCGAGCCGCCCCGGAATGACAATCTTGGTTGTTGCGCTGGTCACATCGGCCGGACTTCGACCACGTCGGGCACGAAGTGCCGCAACAGGTTCTGGATGCCGTGCTGCAGGGTCGCGGTCGATGACGGGCAGCCGGAACAGGCGCCCTTCATGTTGAGATAGACGATTCCGTCCTTGAAGCCGCGGAACGTGATGTCGCCACCGTCATTAGCAACCGCCGGCCGCACCCGCGTCTCGATCAGGTCCTTGATCATCTCCACGGTCTCGGCGTCTTCCTCGCTGAAGAACTCGTCTTCGTCGCGTCGCTCTTCCCCGCTGCCGGCGCTGCCATCTGCGAGCAGCGGCTCGCCTGACATGTAGTGCTCCATGATGGCGCCGAGGATCGCGGGCTTCAGGTGCTGCCAGTCGTTGCCGGCCTTGGTCACGGTGATGAAGTCCGAGCCGTAGAACACGCTGGTAACGCCCGGCACGCCGAACAGGCGCTCGGCCAGCGGCGAACGGCGAGCGGCCTCCTGGCTCAGGAATTCCAGGGTGCCGCCGTCAAGCACGACGCGGCCGGGAATGAATTTCAGGGTGGCGGGATTGGGGGTCGCTTCAGTCTGAATGAACATGGCTTTCTCCGGCATCGCCGGTTCAAGGCCGGCATGTACGGGGCTGTTTAACAGATGGCGACGCCAGGCGCACGATCAATAGGCAAAAATCGCGATTCCGCTGCTACGACAGCCCGTCGACCTCAGCATCGCTGAGGCCGCCCGGCACGATCACCACTGGAATCGGGAACGACCCCATCATCTTGGCCAGCATGGTCGCGAGCGGGCCCGGCCCTTCG
>CAYVVB010000276.1:0-2925 GCA_964454955.1 uncultured Bradyrhizobium sp.
ATGCCACCTCTCTGACGGCGCGGAGAACAGCCGGCGTGCTCGGCTTGGCAACAGCTCACGGCATCGGCAACGAGCGCGTCACACCGTCTTCTCGATGCGCCGATTTACTCCCACTCGATTGTTCTCGTTGGATTTAGCGTATTGATTCAGAACGGAAGATTGGTGCTTCCCCTCAAAAATTTCCGTCACCCAGTCCGTCAGATAACCATGGCTCCTGATCTTAAAGGGGAATTTGGTCGTTTCCAAAATTTCTTGCTGTCGCCGACTATCGATATCGATCGGTCGGTCTTCGAGAATTCGCGCCCCGCTCGGAACGGCGGGCATCGCGGGAAAGACACCGTCAGCCTCCCGTGACGACCACCGGCGGTTCCCCTTATGATTTTTCGGGGGCATCGGTGGCTGAGCCATACCCGGCTCCGAAGCGCGCACTCGGCCCTATTGGTCGTGCGGCGCCTTTCGGCGTCGCCGTACCACACGCCGTTGATGTCTGCTTCGCGCCAGAAGCTTCGCCTAGATCACCCCTGCAGCCCTGCCAACGCGTCGATAACGGCCCGACACCCGACGCGAACCGCCCTCATGCGCAATGTCGCTGAGGTACTTTGCCGGGGGCTTGCCGAGCGCCTTTTTGAACATTGTGATGAAGGATGCAACCGACCCGTAGCCGAGATCTGCCGAGACTTGCTGAACTGTCGCGCCGTTGGACAATTCGCGTATCGCGACCATCAGATGCAGCTGTTGCCGCCAGCGCCCGAAGGTCAATCCTGTCTCCTGAACTACTAAGCGCCGGAGGCTGCTCTCGCTCATCGCAACGCGACTAGCCCAAGTGCGCAACGTCGCGCGGTCGGCGGGATTGGCCGCCAGTGCGTTCGCTATGATGGCGAGGCGTGGCTCGGCGGAGACCGGCAGATGGAGCTGTTGCACAGGCATAAGCGGCAATTGGGCAAGGAGTACCGCGGTCATGAGATCGTCGGCCTCATTCGCGTCCTCACCGTCGGCAAGTTCAATCATCAGTTCGCGCAGCAGCGGCGAAATTGAGAGGGTGCAGCATCGGTCCGGAAGATTGACCGTATTTGGCTCAAGGTAGACGAAGAGGAGCCTGGCATTGGCCGTTGCGATATTGCTGTGCGGCAGGCCGCCCGGAATCCACACCGCGCAATGTGGCGGCACCATCCATAAGCCATTTGGAATGCGACATGTGACGCTTCCCGCCAGCGCGAAAACGAGCTGCCCCTTGCGGTGCTGATGGTCGGGAACTTCCGTTCTCGTCTGGCCGACGTCGACCCGCACGGACACCGCGGGGGCGGCGATCTGGTCAATATCCAAATCCGTCCACGGGTATCGAAGGGCTTGCCGCACGGCTTGACCATTTTCAATAATAAATTGTCATTATATCGAAATTCTTCCACCTCCGAAAGCGCTAATCCTGGGCTGCACCCAAACGAGGTGCAACGTCGATCGAGAGGTGGACTCATGGCAAACGTAGTCATTGTGCCGGGCGGCTGGCATGGCGGGTGCGAACTTTCTCCCTTCGCACGCACGTTGCGCGCTCTCGGGCACGAAGTGTTCACGCCAACCCTCACGGGACTGGGCGATAGATCACACCTTGCGGCAACGCGCCCAAACCTGGACACGCATATTCAGGACGTGGCGAACGTCCTTGAA
This sequence comes from uncultured Bradyrhizobium sp., assembly GCA_964454955.1. GTDB lineage: Bacteria > Pseudomonadota > Alphaproteobacteria > Rhizobiales > Xanthobacteraceae > Bradyrhizobium. Next base: position 1,663 of record CAYVVB010000276.1, read on the forward strand.
TTCGAGGACCTCTCGAATGTCGTTTTGTGCGCGCATAGTTACGGTGGGATGGTGATCACAGGTGTGGCGGATCGACTGGGCGACCGCATATCGGCACTCGTCTATATCGACGCGCTGGTGCCGGAGGACGGCGACTCCTGGTGGCGCCTTATGAACGACTATTTCCGGACGATCGCCATCGAGGGAGCAGACGGCGACGGCTTCGGCGTTAGACCTCCAGCGGGCATGGACCCCCGTTGTCGGCCACACCCCTTGGCGTCGTTTCTCCAGACGATCCACCTAACTGGGCGGTGGAAGCAGGTTCGCGAAAAGCTCTTCGTCTACGCTACGGACTGGAGCGACAGCCCTTTCCCGCCGACGGTCACCCGTCTCAGGAGATTGCCGGACTGGCGGATCGAGGAGTTGCCCACTCGGCACAACGTCATCGCGGCCGCGCCGGAGCAGTTCCTAGCGATCCTGACGACGCTTGATGCAATGAAATGATCGCGACGCCCGCCGACCGCCCTGCGCGGGAGGACATCATGCTTGTCGGTGCCTATCTCAGAGGCTCCTGCCTAGCTGACGGCGCGAAAACAGAAGAATACGCAGCTGGCCGGCGTCCGCTTAGTGGCCAATAGCAGGCACCCGGCCCTTTTGCGCGCTGTTCTACGCCAGGACACTCTCGCACACTGAAGCTGCTTTACATCCGGCGAGCATCGAACTCAGATCGTCCCGTATGAAATAGGAAGGCGGATGCCACTCAACGGCACAAGCGAGCCGACGTAGTGACGCCGACACGGTGGCGGGTCGAGACCTCGCCATCGCCGCCGTTCGCACCCCTCTACTCCCATTCGATTGTCCCCGGCGGCTTGCTCGTCACGTCATACACCACCCGGTTGACGCCCTTGACCTCGTTGATGATGCGCGTCGCCACCATGCCGAGGAACTTCATGTCGAACGGATAGAAGTCGGCGGTCATGCCGTCGGTCGACGTCACGGCGCGCAAGCCGACGACGTATTCATAGGTGCGATAGTCGCCCATCACACCGACGGTCTTGACGGGCAGGAGCACGGCGAAGGCCTGCCAGATATTGTCGTACTGGCCGGTGCGGCGGATCTCCTCGATATAGATCTCGTCGGCGAGCCGCAGGATGTCCAATTTCTCCTTGGTGATCGCGCCGGGACAGCGGATCGCCAGCCCCGGCCCCGGGAACGGATGGCGGCCGACGAAGGCCTCCGGCAATCCCAATTCGCGGCCGAGCGCCCGCACCTCGTCCTTGAACA
>CAYVVB010000277.1:0-8103 GCA_964454955.1 uncultured Bradyrhizobium sp.
GAGTTGATTGACCATGAACTTGCCGTTGTACTCGCCGAGTGCTCCCTCGGCCGCGCGATAGCCGGGATAGGGAGAGTAGGCGCTGCGCGTCCATTGCCAGACAATGCCGAAAGCGTCGTTGAGCTGGTTGGCGCGGGCGGCGACTTCCCACTCCAGTTCGCTCGGCAGATGCTTGCCGCTCCAGCGCGCGAAGGCATCGGCCTCGTAATAGCTGACATGGCAGACCGGGGCGGCCGGGTCGACGGGCTGCAAGCCCGCAAGCGTCATGACATGCCATGCGCCATCAAGCTTGCGCCAATACAGGGGCGCCTGCCATTGCTCGTTGCTGGCGACGGCGAAGCCATCCATCAGCCACAGCGTTGCCGCCTGGTAGCCGCCATCCTGCATGAAAGCGAGCCACTCGCCATTGGTGACGAGATTGCGTGCCAGTTTGACCGGTCCGACAAGGGCCCGGTGCGCCGGCTTCTCGTTGTCGAAATGGAAGCTCTCGTCGCCATGGCCGACGGCATGGATGCCTTCGTTCAAAGTGATCCAGTCCTCGCCGCTCCGCGTCGAAGCGGGAAAACGCCAGGCCGGATCGTAAGCCGGCAGGATCGGATTCTGCGCGAAGGCATGGAGAATGTCGGTCAGCATCAGCTCCTGGTGCTGTTGTTCATGATTGAGGCCGACTTCTACCAACGCAGCGATCCGGTTCAGCGCGTCTTGCGGAGCCGACTGGATGAATTGGGTCATGGCCGCGTCGACATGCCGGCGATAGCCGGTGACTTCCTCCGCACTCGGGCGGGTCAGGTCACCGCGCCGATGCCGCGCATGCCGGGGGCCGGCGTTGACATAGTAGGAATTGAACAGGAAGGCGTAGTCGGGGTGAAACGGCTTGTAGCCCGCACAAAGTTCGCCGAGCAGAAACTGCTCGAAGAACCACGTGGTATGGGCGCGGTGCCACTTCGCAGGGCTTGCGTCCGGCATGGACTGGATGAGCTGGTCTTCCGCGCTCAGGGGCGCGGCGCGCCGTTCGGTCTCGTTACGGACCGCAAGGTAGGCCTCCACCAGGTCCTGGGGGCGGGCGCAGGAGCCGGAGAGCAGTGACAGATTGGGAGCAAAAGCTGTGGCCGCGGCGGATGCTGTTTTCGTCACAATGATCTCCGGTCGGGAAAGAGAACGTCGCTCTTCGGGACTGGTTCCATACGGGAAGTCCGTCCTAGATAGGGGCTCCCTTTCGGGATAAAAGCCTCCTGAGGCTGTGATATTGCTACCGTCAGCCCATGGACCCCCTGCGCCGGAAGCCCTATCTGTCCCCGGGGGCGCATATCCGTGATCGCCATTTTACTTTGGCTCGCCAACGGTTTGCGCTACATAGGGACAAGTGTCGGGTGAGACGGGCCCCAGAGGAAAATGAAATGAGCATTGAGCAATTCATCGACAACGAAGTGAAGTCGAACGACGTTGTGCTGTTTATGAAGGGAACGCCGCAGTTTCCGCAGTGCGGTTTTTCCGGCCAGGTGGTGCAGATCCTGGATCACATCGGCGTCGGCTATAAGGGTCTGAACGTCCTCGAATCGACCGAGCTGCGCGACGGCATCAAGGTCTATTCCAACTGGCCGACCATTCCCCAGCTCTACGTGAAGGGCGAGTTCGTCGGCGGCTGCGACATCGTGCGCGAGATGTTCCAGGCCGGCGAATTGCAGCAGCTCTTTGCCGAGAAGGGCATCGTGGTCGGCGCACCGGCCTCCGTCTGAGCGTACTGACGCGTCGGCTGGGTGACGCACGACTGCAAGTCGTTGTCGCCGACATTACGACCTTGGGCGTTGATGCCATAGTGAACGCCGCCAATACGTCGCTGCTCGGCGGGGGCGGCGTTGACGGCGCCATTCATCGTGCCGCCGGCCCCAAGCTGTTGGCGGAATGCCGCAAGCTCGGCGGCTGCACGACCGGCGATGCCAAGATCACCAGCGGCTACGGGCTGCCCGCGCGGCATGTGATTCATGCCGTTGGACCGATCTGGCGTGGGGGCGAGCGCGGCGAAGATGAAGCGCTCGCGTCCTGCTATCGCCGCGGGATCGAATTGTGTGAGGCGGGCCGCCTTGCTTCGGTCGCTTTTCCCGCCATTTCGACCGGCGTCTATCGTTTTCCCGCCGATCGGGCCGCGACCATCGCGGTCGGAACGATAGCCCAATCGCTGCCCAAGGCCCCATCGCTTGCCCACGTCATCTTCTGCTGCTTCTCGCAGCAGAGCGCGCGGCTGCATGCAGGAGCCTTGGAGAGGATTGGCAACCCTTGTGCCGATTGATGCGGCCGCTACACTTTCCCTTGAAGCAAGGCAGGAAGACCATGAACTTGCGCCATGCATTACGGTCGCTCGCCTGCGCCGTATTGCTGATTGCTGGCGCGTCATCGGTGTGCGCCGAAGGCGCACAGGTCCCGGTGACGCCCGCACAAGGCTTCTCGCAGACCGGCCTTGAGCGGGTCAGCGATTACATGCGCGGTCAAGTCGCGGCCGGACGAATTCCGGGCGCGATCCTGCTGATCCAGCAGCACGGCAAGCCGGTCTATTACCAGAAGTTCGGCTTGCGCGATCTGGCGGCCAAGGTGCCGATGACGGACGACACCATTTTTCGGCTCTATTCGATGTCGAAGCCGATTACGTCGGTCGCCGCGATGATGCTGGTCGACGACGGCAAGCTGTCGCTGAGTGATCCCGTCGACAAATACATCCCGGCTTTTGCCGACGTGAAGGTCGGGGTCGAGAAGACCGACCAGGCCGGCAAGCACACGCTCGCGCTGGAGCCGCTGCAGCGCCCGATGACCATCCTCGATCTGATGCGGCAGACATCCGGCCTCACTTACGGTTTTTACGGCGAGGGCGCGGTGCGGACGCTTTATCGGCAGACCGACCTCTATGGCGGTGATTTCGACAACGCCGAATTCGTCGCGCGGCTGGCGAAGCTTCCGCTCGCCGAGCAGCCGGGGACGCTGTGGGATTACAGCCATTCCATCGATGTGCTCGCCAGGGTGATCGAGGTGGTGTCGGGGAAATCGCTGTTTCAGTTCGAGAAGGAGCGGCTGCTGGACCCGCTGGGGATGACCCACACCGCGTTCTATGTCGCGGACGAAGCGAAGCGGCCGTTGGTTGCGCAGTTCATGCCCGACGATCAGATCAACCCTCCCATCGCCGGAATCTGGGATTTGACGGGGCGCAGGCGCTGGGAATCCGGCGGCGCCGGCATGGTCGGGACGGTCCGCGACTACGCGCGCTTTGCGCAGATGCTCGTCAATGGCGGCACGCTCGACGGCCGCCGGTATCTGAAGCCGGAGACGGTGGCCCTGATGGCTTCGGACCATATCGGCCCGGGCAGCGGCATAGCACCCGCCAATGTCTATTTTCTGGGCGTCCACAGTGGATTCGGCCTGGGCGTTGCCGTCATCACGTCGCTGCCGCCGGACAAGCCGTGGCCGCCTGGCGAATACGGATGGGACGGCGTGGCCGGCACCTTCTTCTTCATCGATCCGAAGGACGACCTGTTCGTGCTGTGCATGATGCACACGCCCTCGCATCGCGGGCAGATCGAGACCGAACTGACGCCTCTGATTTTCGACGCGATGGTGAGATGAGCGATTACGCAGCTCTCACGATCTCCCTGACGTGGCCGACCGTCTCCTCGATCATCGCGGCCGTCACGTCCAGGTGAGTGCAGGCGCGGATGCGCCCGTCCATCATTGCGAGCAGCACGCCGCGCTTGCGCAACTCGACGACCATCAGCTCGCCGGTGATGCCGGCGCCATCGGGCGTGAAGAACACCAGGTTGGTTTCGGGCTGTTGCACCTCGATGCCGGCCACCTGCGATAGTCCGCGCGCGAGCGTCCGCGCATTGGCGTGATCCTCGGCGAGCCGGTCGACATGGTGGTCGAGCGCGTAGAGGCAGGCGGCGGCGCAGATTCCGGCCTGCCGCATCGCGCCGCCCAGCCGCTGCTTCCAGCGCCAGACCTCGTCGATGAAGGCGCGCGAACCCGCCAACACACCGCCGATCGGCGCGCCAAGCCCCTTGGAGAAATCGATCCAGGCCGAATCCCAGCCGCTCGCCATGTCGCGGGCCGAGATGCCGGTCGCGACGCACGCGTTCAGAAGCCGGGCGCCGTCCATGTGGGTGGCAAGGCCCGCTGCCTTCGCGATTTGCACGATCTCGTCGAGCGCGTGCTTCTTCCAGATCGTGCCGCCGCCGATATTGGCGGTCTGCTCGACGCTGACCAGCACCTGCTGCGGCTGGTAGCGGGTGGGCGGATGCAGCGCCTTGCGCAAGCTGTCGGGGGAGAACTGTCCGTCGGCGCCGCTCAGTGACGTGATCTGGAATCCGCCGAGCGCGGCATGCGCGCCGCCCTCGCGCGCGATCAGATGGGCGGTCTCGTGCGCCAGGATTTCGTCGCCGGGCCGGCAATACGCCAGCGTCGCCGCGACATTGCACATGGTGCCGGAGGGCATGAAGACCGCGGTCTCCTTGCCCAGCAGATCCGCGACGCGCGCGCACAACTGGTTGACGGTCGGGTCGTCGCCGATCTGCTCATCGCCGACCTCTGCGCGCGCCATCGCATCGCGCATCGGCGGCGTCGGTCGGGTCTGCGTGTCCGACAAGAGATTGATGCGGACCGGGGGCGCGTTGGGATCGCGCGGGGGAGGGGTGTAGCGCATCGCAAAAAGCCTCTCTCTGACCCTGGAACCAAAAGGCCCCGGAAAAACCGGGGCCTTTGAAAATCGAATGGTGCAACAGATCAGCGCGAGTAGAATTCGACGATCAGGTGCGGCTCCATCTGCACCGGGAACGGCACGTCCGACAGTCCCGGCACGCGGCTGAACTTCGCGGTCATCTTGGAATGATCGACCTCGATGTAGTCGGGCACGTCGCGCTCGGGGAGCTGCGAGGCTTCCAGGACCAGCGCGAGCTGCTTGGAGGCTTCCTTGACCTCGATGAGGTCGCCGACCTTGAGCTGGTAGCTCGAGACGTTGACGCGGCGGCCGTTCACCTTGATGTGGCCGTGGTTGATGAACTGGCGCGCGGCGAAAATGGTGGGCACGAACTTGGCGCGATAGACCACGCTGTCGAGACGCCGCTCCAGCAGGCCGATCAGGTTCTCGCCGGTGTCACCCTTCAGCCGGCTCGCCTCGACATAGATGCCGTGGAATTGCCGCTCGCTGATGTTGGCGTAGTAGCCCTTCAGCTTCTGCTTGGCGCGGAGCTGCACGCCGAAGTCGGACAGCTTGCCCTTGCGGCGCTGGCCGTGCTGGCCGGGGCCGTATTCGCGGCGGTTGACGGGGCTCTTCGGGCGGCCCCAGATGTTCTGGCCCATGCGGCGATCGATCTTGTATTTCGCCTCACTGCGCTTAGTCATCGCGTCCTCTTCGATTGCGAGCCGTCGTCTTGCTTGCGGCGGCCGGTCGGTGGTTGGGTTTGAGGAAACGCGCCCTCCTGTGCGCCTGGAATGCCCTTTGGGAAATCCCTGGCGCTGACAGATCCGCCCCTTAAGCCTAAGGAGAAAACCACGGGTCGCGAAACGCTTCGCGGGCCGAAAACGGCCCGCGAGCAGGGGGCTTTTAGGGGCAAGTGGCCCCAGATGTCAACCAATTCCCCCGTCATTCCACCGCCGCCCGGGTCGGTTTCGGCTCGGCCGGGCAGCCGGTACGCAATTCGGCGACGATCTCGCCGTTCAGCACCTGTTCCAGCCGGGTCATGGCCCGGGCGATGGGACCGGCATCGGTAACGCGATGATCCCAGCGCAGCATGACGTCGATGGTCTGGTCGGGCCCGACCCTCCCATAGCTCAGCACATACGGCCCCGGACCAATGGCATGGAGCTCGCCCCCGCCATGGGCGGCGGCCGAGGTGACGCCGTAGCTGCCGAAATTGGTGGCATGCCACCGCCCGGTCCGCCCCGCCAGCCAATAGCCGAAGCGGCGCAGCGGCAGCGGCAGCCGGGTGATCCTCATGATGCGCCGGAACGAGCGGATCTCCGCCAGCGGGGCGTGCTTGGCCCGCCGGAGCTGCGCGTCGATTCCGGCGAGCGTCATGCCGTCCGCGGCCAGGACCCGTTCCATCAGGACGCAGTCCTCACCGTCCTCGACGCGCGCGACCGCCACCATCGCCGCGCTGCGCGGCAATTCGTAGAGATGCGGCCACGGCCATTGGCCGTAGAGGGTGCGCAGGACCGGCTGGTCCCTTGCGGCGACGGCGAATGCCTTGACGAAAATCGCCGCCCAGCCGGGCGCGGTCGCAAGCGCGGCGCGGGCTGCGACCACGGACCGGACGTCGAGCGGACGCGCCAGCGACACGAAGGGCACGCCAGTCGACGCCCGCATGAGATCGACGATGAAGCGGCGCGGCAGCGAGATTTTCCGTGCAGTTCCCCGCATTCCCTCAGCTCTGGTTTCGGCGGCTCAAGGCGCGGGCGAGGCCAGCGGCTTGGTCTTGTCCACCACATAGATACCGAGAACCTTCAGCGCCTTGTCGCCTGACACCTTGGCGTCATGCACCGCCCCGGCCGGGATCTGATAGGAATCGCCGGCCTTCAGGTGCTGCGGCGGCTTGCCGTCGATCAAGAGGTCGGCTTCGCCTTCGAGAATATAGCCGGTCTCGATCCCCGGATGAGTGTGCCGGCCGGCCGTTCCGCCCGGGCCGATTTCGGCGATCCCAGTCACCGTGTTGTAGCCCTCGGGAAATTCGATCTTTTGCAGAGCCGTGCGCTTGATGCCGCCTTGCTGGGCGTAAGCCCCGCCGGCGATGACGAAAACGATGACGGAAAGTCCAAACAGAAGCCTTTTCATTGTGATTTCCCTCCCTGAACCGGAAAATGCTCTAGCAGCGCGCGGCTGACGAGAAAAGCTGGCCTAACGTTGGAGGACCAGCGGTTCCGACATCGGCGGATCAGGCGGGAACGCGCCCGCCGAAGAAAGGCGTGAGCGCCCGGATCAGACTGTTCGGCCGGTTCGAGGTGAAGATCATTTCCGCGCCCGGATCGCCGAGGACGCTGCGCGGAGGACCCAGCAGGTCGGAGACCCTGCGCGCGATCGCGGGCGCCGGATCGATCCAGTCCACCGGCCAGGGCGCGAGCCTGACCAGACGTTCGAGCAACAGTGGATAATGGGTGCAGGCGAGCACGACGGTATCAGTGCGCGCAGTTGCATCGGCTGCCTCGCCGACGAAACAGGGCGCCAGCTCGGTTGCGATGTCGCGGTCGCTGACGTCGTTGCCGTTGAGCGCGGCTTCGGCGAGCGAGGCAAGCGAGGGCGAACCGACGAGCGTCACCTCGCAGCCTTGCGCGAAATCGCGGATCAGCCCACGGGTATATTCGCGCTGCACGGTTCCCTTCGTGCCGAGCACCGAGACGCGCCTCGTCTTCGACTTCGCGCAGGCGGGCTTGATCGCCGGGACCGTTCCGACGAACGGAACACGATAGGCGGCGCGCAGATGCGACATCACGAGCGTCGAGGCGGTGTTGCAGGCGATCACCACGAGATCGGGAGCGTGCTGCGCGATCAGTTCGCCGATCAGCGGCACCACGCGCGCGATGATCTCGTCCTCGCTGTGATGGCCATAGGGAAAGAAGGCGTCGTCGGCGACATAGACGTAATGCGCATCGCTCCTCGCAGCCACGATCTCGCGCAGCACGGTTAGGCCGCCGAGGCCGGAATCGAAGACGAGGATGGTAGGGCGGATCGACACGGGGCGATTTTAGGGATCAGTCGTTAATCAGTTGTTTGCCGAAATAACCGGGCCATTCCGGCATAATTGCGCCGGTGGGGGCGTGGCTCTCCAGGGGATGCAAAGCGTCGTCCGGAGACGGCGCGTCGCCTATCATTGGCTCCGTTATTCCGCGGCGCTCGCACCATAGTTCGCCTCTGCGAGACGCCCCGGAATGACGGAGCAAAACACGACTCCTCATTCTCGCGGCGGATTTCGCCCGAGCTTTGCTGTGAACCTTGTCCCTCTCAATGACAGAGGGCGCAGGGAAGACCGGGTGCGGCCTGCACCCATGGGCCCTCGCGCGAAAAAATACGCGCAAGAGCGCGAAGACCACAGGTGGAGGCGGAAACACTCCGGCCTTCCCTGCGCAGTGGTT
>CAYVVB010000278.1:0-2386 GCA_964454955.1 uncultured Bradyrhizobium sp.
TGCTTGCGGTTCTGGTGGCGGCTATGGCGGCTGCAGTAACCTGGCCTGGGAGGGCGTCGGCGGAGACGGTGCTGCGCATCGGCATGACCGCTGCCGATATTCCGCGCACTCTCGGCCAGCCCGATCAGGGCTTCGAAGGCAACCGCTTCTCCGGACTGACCATGTACGACGCGCTGACGATGTGGGACCTGTCGTCGGCCGACAAGCCGAGCGTCGTGATTCCGGGACTCGCGACCGAGTGGAAGGTCGAGGATGCCGACAAGACCAAATGGATTTTCAAGCTGCGTCCCGGCGTCAAGTTCCACGACGGTTCGCCGTTCAACGCGGACGCGGTGGTGTGGAATGTCGACAAGGTCTTGAAGCAGGATGCCCCGCAATTCGACCCGAGTCAGGTCGGCGTCACGGCCTCGCGCATGCCCACGCTCGCATCCGCGCGGAAGATCGACGACCTCACGGTGGAACTGACCACCAAGGAGCCCGACAGCTTCCTGCCGATCAATCTCACCAATCTGTTCATGGCGAGCCCAACGAAGTGGCAGAAATTCTATGAGACCGCCGCCGGCGCCGACGCCAAGGCGAAATCGCAGGCCGCCTGGGACGCCTTTGCGCACGACGCCTCGGGGACAGGTCCATGGAAGATGGCGAGCTTCACCCCGCGCGAGCGGCTTGAGCTCGTCAAGAACGAGAACTATTGGGACAAGGCGCGTATTCCGCATGTCGACAAGATGGTGCTCTTGCCGATGCCGGAAGCCAATGCGCGCACTGCGGCGCTGCTCTCCGGCCAGGTCGACTGGATCGAGGCGCCCGCACCCGATGCGCTGCCCGAAATCAAGCAGCGCGGCTTCAAGCTCTACACCAACGAAGAGCCGCATGTCTGGCCCTGGCAGTTCTCGCGCGTCGAGGGCTCGCCGTGGAACGATATCCGCATCCGCAAGGCGGCCAATCTCTGCGTCGATCGCGAAGGCCTGCGCGACGGTCTGCTGGCCGGCCTGATGGTGCCGGCGACCGGCACCTTCGAACCCGGCCATCCCTGGCGCGGCAATCCGACGTTCCAGATCAAGTACGACAAGCCGGCTGCGCAGAAGCTGATGCAGGAGGCGGGCTACGGCCCCAACAAGCATCTGAAGGTGAAAGTGCAGACCTCGGCTTCGGGCTCGGGCCAGATGCTGCCGCTGCCGATGAACGAATATCTGCAGCAGGCGCTCGCCGAGTGCTACTTCGATGTGCAGATCGACGTCATCGAGTGGAACACGCTGTTCACCAACTGGCGTCGCGGCGCCAAGGATCCGTCCGCCAACGGCGCCGACGCCACCAACGTGACCTATGCGGCGATGGACCCGTTCTTCGCGCTGGTGCGCTTCCTGCAATCATCCATGGCGCCGCCGGTCTCGAACAATTGGGGCTATATCAACAACCCCAAGTTCGATGCGCTCGTCACCAAGGCGCGGCAGACCTTCGATCCGGTCGAGCGCGACAAGGCGCTGGCCGAGCTCCATGCCGCTTCCGTCGATGACGCCGACTTCCTCTACGTGGCCCATGACGTCGCACCGCGTGCCATGAGCCCGAAGGTGCACGGTTTCGTGCAGCCGAAGAGCTGGTTCGTGGACTTCTCGCCGGTCAGCATCACGCCGTGAACGAAAGGTATTGGTTTCTCGTCATGGCCGGGCTTGACCCGGCCGTTCACGCCTTTCTTTTCTTGGCAGAGACGTGGATGCCCGGGTCAAGCCCGGGCATGACGACGGAGAGTTTATAGCCGACAACCGAAGGTGATCCGTGCTCGCCTATATCGCCAGGCGCATTGTCTATGTCATTCCGATCGTGCTCTGCGTGGCGCTGGTGTGCTTCCTGCTCGTGCACATCACGCCGGGTGATCCGCTGGTCGCGGTGCTGCCGGCGGACGCCTCGCAGGAGCTCGCGGCGCAGTTGCGCGCGGCCTATGGCTTTGACCGGCCGTTGCCGGTGCAGTTCGGGCTGTGGCTGTGGCGCGCGGTCAATGGCGATCTCGGCCACTCGATCGCCACCGGCCGGCCGGTGCTGACCGAGGTCATTCGCGCGGTCGGCAATACCGTGACGCTTGCGATCGCGGCCGCAGCGATCGGCTTCAGTTTCGGGTTGCTGTTCGGGTTGGTCGCCGGCTATTTCCGCGACACCTGGGTCGACAAGCTCGCGACTTCCATTGCCATCGCCGGCGTCTCCGTGCCGCATTACTGGCTTGGCATGGTGCTTGTGATCATTTTTTACGTGGAGCTGAACTGGCTGCCTGCGGTCGGCGCCGGCCCGGGCGGCACCGGCGCGTGGGGGTGGGATTGGGAGCATGTCCGCTATCTGATCCTGCCCGCGGTCACCACCTCGGTGATCCCGATGGGCATCGTCACCCGCACCGTGC
>CAYVVB010000279.1:0-4635 GCA_964454955.1 uncultured Bradyrhizobium sp.
TCTTCTGGTCGAGCATGTGCTCGATCTGGTGATGTCGGTCTCGGACAAGGTCGTCGTGCTCAATTCCGGCGAGCGGCTGGCGGAAGGCACGCCGGCCGAAGTGAAGCAGAATCCCGCCGTGTTGGAAGCCTATCTGGGGCATAGCGACCTGTGCTGAACATCCAGAACCTCTGCACCGACATCGGCACCAGCGAGATCCTGCACGACGTTTCGATGGAGGTGCGCGACGGCGAGATCATTGCGCTGCTCGGCGCCAACGGCAGCGGCAAGACCACGTTGATCAACGCGATTTCCGGTTTCCTGCCGGTGCGCGGCCGCATCGTGCTCGATGACGTCAACCTCGCGGGCAAGCCGCCGCACAAGACCTTCGCGGAAGGTGTGGTCCAGGTCTCCCAGTCGCGCGATTTGTTTTCCAGCCTGACGGTTCTGGAGAACCTTCAGCTCGGTGGCATGCGCAAACGCAAGGGCATCGATGCGGACGCCGTAAAGAAGCGGCTGGCGTGGGTAATCGAATTGTTTCCGCGATTGTCGGAGCGGCGCAGCCAGATCGTCGGCACGCTCTCCGGCGGTGAGCAGCAAATGCTGGCCATTGGGCGCGCCTTGATGGGCTTCCCACGCATTCTGTTGCTCGACGAGCCGTCCGGCGGGCTCGCGCCGCAATTCGTCCAGGAGATCGGCCGCATCCTGCAGACGCTGAAGCAGGAGAAATCGACGGTGCTGCTGGTCGAGCAGAACATCGGCCTGGCCGCGCTGGTCTCGAGCCGCTTCTATATCCTCAGGTCCGGTCACATCGTCCACCAGGACCAGGGCGCGAAGCTCAAGACGGAGGCCGCCGAACTCGGCCACCGCTTCTATCTCTAAGCGGCGACGTCACGCGGTTGTCCTACGGAGTAGTTCATGCAGGTCCAACAACTCGGCAACATCACGATTCACAAAGTGGTCGAGATGCCGAGCGTTGCCATGCCGGCGAGCTCGCTGATGCCGAACGTGACGCCGGAGATTCTGGCGGACGGGCGGACCTGGCTCGGCGCCGACTTCATCAAGCCGGACGAGGACATCGTCTATATCGGCTTTCATAGCTTCGTTGTGAAAACGCCGCGCCACAACATCCTCGTCGACACCTGCTGCGGCAACCACAAACAGCGCCCGACCATTCTGATCTGGCATATGCTTGATACGCCCTACCTCGAGGAGCTGGCCAAAATCGGCATGCAGCCGGAAGACATCGACATCGTGCTCTGCACGCATCTGCATGCCGATCACGTCGGCTGGAATACGCGGCTCATCGACGGCCGGTGGGTGCCGACTTTCCCGAATGCGCGCTACGTGATGGGCCGGTTCGAGTACGACTACTGGGCGAAGGTGCACGCCTCCAATCCGCCGGTCCCGATCAACCGCGGCTCGTTCACCGACAGTGTGCTGCCGGTGGTCGAGAGCGGCCAAGCGATGATGGTGCCCGACGATTTCCGCGTCGACGTCGAGCTCGGCGAGGGCGTCTGGCTCGAATCCTCGCCCGGACATTCGCCGGGCCATGTCTGCGTCCACGTGCAGGCCGGCGGGCGGCATTGCTTGCTGACCGGCGATGCCATCCATCACCCGGTGCAGTTCACTCACCCGGATGTTGCGATCGCCGCCGACTATGATCGCGCACAGGCCGCGGCGACGCGGCGCAGGCTGTTTCACAGCTACGCCGAGACCGACACCCTGCTGCTGACCCCGCATTTCCCGGAGCCGACAGGCGGCTGGATCACCCGGCACGGCGACGGTTTCCGCTTCAGATTTCTCCAGCCCTGACAGGCAAGTCTTCGGTTCTCCGCAGAAGTGCCTCCGGGGCGGGCCATTGACATCGGGATTTTGCAGGAGCACGTTTGATGAAACGTTTCATCGAGAGGAACGGGCAGTGAGAATTTGGCACCAAAGCTATACGGATCTCACCAATCTGCCGGGTTATCGGGCCATGCTTGCGGAGCACGCAGCCCGCGTCGGCGCCAAGGACACGGTGGTCGATCTGCACGGCCTCCGGCCCGGCACCTATCCCCAGGGCATGGCCCCGATCGACATGGTCGGCCACCGCTACGCCACCCGGCTCGCCGATATCCAGGTGATCGAGAACATCGTCCAGGCCGAGAAGGAAGGCTACGACGCCGTCGCGATCAGCTGCTTCCTCGATCCCGGTCTGGAAGAAGCGCGCACGCTCGTCAACATCCCGGTCGTGAGTTCCTGCGAGACGGCGCTGCTGATGTCCTCGCTGATCGGACGCACCGTCGGCCTGGTGACGCTGAACGAGGCGATGGCGCGCTATCTGCGGCACCTGGTCGGCGAATACGGCTTCACCGGACGGGTGAAATTCATCGAGCCGATGGACCCGCCGATCAATGAGCACGAGCTCGACCAGGCGTTCGCCGGCTCCAAGGCGTTCGTCGAGCGGTTCTCGCGGGACGTGACGCGGCTGGCAGGCTCGGGCGTGGACGTGATCATTCCTGCCGAAGGCGTACTCAACATCGCGCTGGTGAAAAACGGCGTCACAACCGTCAACGGCATGACCATCCTCGACTCCTACGGCGCCCTGATCAAGCTGACCGAATCGGCGGTCGCGCTGCAGCGCCTGACCGGCTTTCAGATTTCGCGGGCCGCGACCTATGTGCGGCCGCCGCAGGGCCTGGTGCCCAATCTGCGCGGCAAGGCCGCCGACGCCATGGCAGGCGCCGGAAGCTAATTCGCGGCCGCAGTCCCAACAAACACGAGTGTAAAGATGGCACAGGCAACGCCGACCGCGCGACTGGGTGCATTCGCTGCAGCTTGCGCAAGCAAGACCTTCACGGCTGAGGTCATGGACAACGCGGCCTATTGCCTGCTCGACGCATTCGGCCTTGCCCTGATCGCCCGCGCCGAGCCGACGGTCGCGGCGATTTCGGCGCTGGCGCTGACCGTAGCGCCGCAGAAGCGGGCGGCGCATCTGTGGACCGACGGGCGGCTGAGCAGCCTCAATACGGCAGTCGAGGTCAACGCCACCGCGGTGCACGGCCACTTTCACGACGATTCCGATTATTCGTCCTGGTCGCATCCGGGCTCGCTGATCGTTCCGCCGGCGCTGACGCTGGGTGAAGGCATCGGCGCAAATCTCGACAGCGCCTTGCGCGGAATCATCGCCGGCTATGCGGCGATCGATTGGTTGGGCGCGAAGGAAAGCGTCGCGCGGGCGATGATCAGCAAGGGCGTCCGCACCAGCCCGACTCTTGGCACCATCGGCGCCGCGGCCACCGCCGCCGCGGTGCTGGGGCTGACCGCCGAGCAGGCGGTGAATGCGATCGGCATTTCGACCGGGATCACCGGCGGATTGCTGGAGCCGGTTCGCACCGGGTCGGACGAATGGCGGCTGCAGAATGCGCATGCGGCGCGCGGCGGAGTGTTGGCCGGCGAACTCGCGCGCGTGGGTGTGCTCGGCGCGCCGTCAGCGCTCGAGGGCCCGAAAGGCCTGCTGGCCGCCTATGCAGCGATGAGCGAGCTGCCGAAGGAATGGACCGAAGATCCGGCGCCGGACGCGGTCGTCCGTGCGGTTGCCAAGCCCTACGCGACGCTCGGTGACAATATGGCCGCAGCGATCGCCGCAAAGCTGCTGCATGAGGCCGGCGTCGATCATCGTGCGATCAAGGCGGTCAGGGTGACGCTGTGGCGGCCGTATTCGCAATATCCGGGGACCGACTACCGCGGGCCATTCACTCGCACGACGCAGGCCATGGCGAGCACGGTCTTCGCTGTCGGTGCGATGCTGTCGCTCGGCCATCTCGATTATGCGGTCAATCTGGAGAAGCGCAACGATCCGAACATCCTGCGTCTCGCCGCCATGGCGGTGATCGAGCCGGACGACGTCGGCGGCCCCGAAGACAGCCTGATCGAACTCACCCTGTCGGACGGCAGCAAGATCGGTCGCCATTCGCGCGAGGCGCCGAAGACGCTGCTCTATCACGATCGGCCTTATTCGCGCTCGCTGTATGCCGACCGGGCCGCGCTCGCCGGCTATTCGCGTGCCAAGGCCGAGGCGCTGACGGGCGCGATATTCGACAGCATCGACAAAGGCCGCAGCGTGCCTGTTTCGCAGCTGCTCGGTGACTTCTTCGGTTAACCGGCTGTGCCGGCTTGCGGGGGCGCCCGCTTGCTCGGCTGCGCGAAATCATTGTAAATGCCGCTATTAGGCAGTTAGTCTGCCTCAAGGCGCATCTTCCGGATTTCGACAAATGGCCAAGAGAGCCGGGGTGACGACCCTGCGCGACGTTGCGGAAATGGCGGGCGTGTCGATCGGCACAGCCTCTCGCGTCATCAATCGCAAACAGACGGTCAAGCCGGCGATCCGCGCCAAGGTGCTCGATGCGATCGAGAAGCTCGGTTACCGGCCGAACGCAGTGGCGCAGAGCATGCGCCGACGCTCGACTCACATCGTCGGATGCATCATCCGTGAGATCAATATCCCGTCGCTCGCCGATTTCGTGCGCGCCGCGCACGATGTCCTGGACGTAGCCGGCTTCTCGCTGCTGATCTCCAACTCGGAAGGCATCGAGGCCCGGGAAAAGGAACTGCTGATCAGGCTCGACAGCCAGCGCGCCGACGGAATCCTGTTCGGCCCTTATACGCCGATCA
>CAYVVB010000280.1:0-8230 GCA_964454955.1 uncultured Bradyrhizobium sp.
CGTCAGCCTCGGCGGCGTGCACGACGAAGCGGAAATCCGCGGGCACAGGCGCACCTATATCGGGGCGCTGCCCGGCAACATCATTCAGGCGATCAAGAAAGCCGGCGCCCGCAATTGCGTCATGATGCTGGACGAAATCGACAAGATGGGACGTGGCATCCAGGGCGACCCCTCGGCAGCGATGCTGGAGGTGCTCGATCCCGAGCAGAACGCAACGTTCCGCGACAATTATCTCGGCGTCCCGTTCGACCTGTCGCGCGTCGTCTTCATTGCCACTGCCAACATGCTGGATACGATCCCGGGTCCCCTGCAGGACCGCATGGAGATCATCAGCCTCGCGGGCTACACGGAGGACGAAAAGCTCGAAATCGCCCGCCGCTATCTGGTGCGCCGGCAACTCGAAGCGAACGGATTGAAAGGCGAGCAGGCGGAGATCGACCCCGAAGCATTGCGGCTCATCATCAAGGGTTACACCCGCGAGGCCGGCGTGCGTTCGCTCGAACGTGAAATCGGCCGAGCGCTGCGTTACGCCGCGGTACAGATTGCCGAAGGCAGCACGCAGAAAGTGGACATCGCGCCGAAGGACCTTACCGGCATCCTCGGGGGCCCACGTTTCGAAGGCGAGATCGCGCTGCGGACCAGCATCCCCGGTGTCGCTACCGGGCTCGCCTGGACGCCGGTCGGCGGCGACATCCTGTTCATCGAGGCCACGCGCATTCCCGGCAGGGGCGCACTGATCCTGACCGGCCAGCTTGGCGACGTCATGCGCGAGAGCGCGCAAGCGGCCATGACGCTGGTCAAGAGCCGCGCGTCCCAGCTCGGGATCGATCCATCGCTGTTCGAGAAGAACGACATCCATATCCACGTTCCGGCCGGCGCAACGCCCAAGGATGGACCGAGCGCCGGTGTCGCCATGTTCACCGCGCTTGCCTCGCTGCTCACCAACCGCACAGTCAGGAACGACACCGCCATGACGGGCGAAATCTCGCTCCGTGGGCTGGTGCTGCCGGTCGGCGGGATCAAGGAAAAGGTCGTGGCCGCCGCAGCCGCAGGGCTGACGCGAGTCATGCTGCCTGCGCGCAATCGCCGGGATTTTGACGACATTCCCGAGACTGCGCGGCGAAAGCTCGAATTCATCTGGCTCGAACAGGTCGACGACGCGATCGCCAATGCGTTGTCGGATGGCAAGCAGTCGGCGGCGGCTGCGGAGTGACAGATGGGTGACGCACCGGCATTGCCGCCGCGTCACTGCGGAGAAGTACGTAAGGGGACATCCGTAAGATAAGAAGCGCAATAGCGCGGCGCGCCTTTCTGGCTGACAATCCCATCCATTCCAGTCCGATCGGCCAGGCGCCGATGGTCTGCGGAGGTGATGAGATGGCCAGCGAAACGATCAAGGCCCTTCTGATGATCGCCCTGTTCGGCGTTCTCGAAGCTGCCCTCTATTTGCCGCGCATGAGTGAGTCCCGGCTCCTGAAGCGCTTGCGCCAGGCGAAGGTTCTGCACCGACCGCATTGGCCCGCGCACACGCCGATCATCTACTACGCTCTCGTGCCGGTGCGCGCCAGGCGCCACGGGTACCGGCGCTAGTCCGGTCCCGTCGATCCCGTCAGCTCCAAGCTGAGCTTGCGCAGACGCGAACGCGCATCCGCATCATAGGCCTGAGGATTGGCTCGGGCCTGCCGCATACCGTTGAAGAACAGTCCGCTCTTGCCGGCAACGTCGTCGCCCATGACGAGATGCAGGATCGCCTCCCCGCCCTCCTCGACGGTCGAGACCGGCATGATGCCGCCTTCGCGCACCATTGTGGTGTTCATATAGGTCGCCGGGTGCAGGCAATTGACCGTGACGCCCGCCCCTTTCAGCTCCGCGGCAAGATCGATGGTGAACATGATCTGCGCCAGCTTGCTCTGGGCGTAAGCGCGCCCGCCGCTGTAGTTTCTGGTGATCATCACGTCGTCGAAATCGATCGGATGCTGCCCGAGAGAAGCGACGTTGACGATGCGCGATGGCGCGGCGGCCTTGATGAGCGGAAGCAGGAGATAGGCGAGCAGAAAGCCGCTGAGATAGTTCACGGCGAAGCGCAGCTCGGGGCCATCGGCGCTTTCGCGCCGCCCCTCGCCGAGCGAGCGCGATCCGATGCCGGCATTGGAGACAAAGACGTCGAGCTGATCGTGGTCGGCGGCCACGGCCTCTGCAAGCTCCCGCGCGCCGGCCAGCGAGGAGAGGTCGGTCTGGTAGAAAGCCGGCGCAGCATGGCCATCGCGCTTGACCTCCGCGATCAGCGCCTTGGCGCGTTCCTCGTCACGGCCATGGATCAGCACGCTTGCGCGCTCGGCGGCGAGGCGTTTTGCAACGTACCGGCCCACTCCGTCGGTCGAGCCGGTGATCAGGACAGTCTTGCCTTCCATGTTCATGGCGAAGACGCCTTATCGTTCGTTTAAAGCATTTCAGCGCTAAAGCATGATCCGGAAAAGTGTGTAGCGGTTTTCCGAAAAGATCATGCTCAATCAAAAGCCTCAAGCGCGATGGCGATTCAACCTAATCCCATCGCGCTTTAGTGAATCTCCGCCGAGCGCTTCAACGCCTCCTTGAGCTTCTCGAGCGAGAAGTCCTTGGCTCGCGCGATCTCCAGGATCGGCGCTTCGCGCCGGGCGCAAAGCTCGCAGGCATCAGGCAGCTTGGCCGCGACATTGGTCGGAATCACGATGGCGCCATGGCGGTCGGCATGGATCAAATCGTCCGATCGCACCGTCAGTCCGGCGACGCGCACCTCGCCGCCAAAGCTCTCGGCGTGCACCCAAGCATGCGACGGCCCGACTGAGCCGGCAAGCGCCTGGAAACCGGGCGCCCATTGGTCGATGTCGCGGATCGATCCGTCGGTGACGACGCCGAGGCAGCCGAGCGCCTTGTGCACAGTGCTCTGCACCTCGCCCCAGAACGCACCACAGCCCACATCGGGCCCGTCGATGTCCTGGATCACGGCGATGCGCGGCCCCTGACCGGTGCCGACATATTCGTAATATTCGATCCGACGCCTCGCCTGTTCCGCAGGCGGCAGTCCGGATTGCACCACGGAGCGGATCGTCACGGTGCGCGCGTAGCCGACCATTGGCGGCAGGCCGGGAAACGGGCAGACCAGAGGCTTGGTCGTATAGCCGATCAGCCGCCGTTCCGGGGCCACGATTTCCATGGCGTTGCAGATCGTCGGCGTATCATAGCGGGCGAGCGCTTCGAGGACGGATGCGGGCACCGGCGTGGTGACGGACTTGTTCACGGGCGTTTCTCCACGGAATAAGGACGGCCGTTCGGCGCCGCCCATTGCCTGCCGTATAGCCGAGATTGAGCCCGAACCCAACTCGACACCCGTTCATGGCAGATATCTGGAGAGCGGCCTCGCCCTCAGTGCAGCCGTTCGGGCCGCTCCTCCTGACCGGAGCCTGTCGGAGGGAAAGACGGCACCGCGCTCGACGGAGCGACGGTGGCACTGCTCGCTCTGACCGCAGCACGTGCGTGGTCGCGGTAGGACTTCCATCCCATGGGCAGGCTCGCCAGGTAAAGTATCGATCCCGCGGACAGGATATACCAGGGATAGCTGATCAGAAGCGCGATGAAGAAAATCACGGAAACGAAGACCGGCAGCACCAGCTCCGGTGGCACGCGCATGCGCATCGTCTTCCCGGAGAACACCGGCAGGCGCGACACCATCAGAAAGGCGATCAGGAGCGTGTAGAACGCGCTCAGGACCGCTGGCGGCTGCCAGAGGCCGAGAAAGGCGAGATAGACCGGCAGCAGCACGGTGATGGCGCCGGCGGGTGCGGGAACACCGGTGAAGTAGTTGGAGGCGAAGGCGGGCTTGTTGGGATCGTCCATGCTGGCGTTGAAACGTGCGAGCCGCAAACCGCCACTGATGGCGAACACCATCGCCGCAATCCAGCCGCCATTGCGCAGCTCATGCAGCTGCCAAAAGTAGAGGATCAGCCCGGGCGCCACGCCGAAATTGACAAAGTCCGCGAGGCTGTCGAGTTCGGCGCCGAATTTCGACTGGCCCTTGATCAGGCGTGCGATGCGGCCGTCGATGCCGTCGAGCGCCGCGGCCAGAACGACCGCTCCCACCGCGAGCTCCATGCGCCCTTCCGTGGAGAGGCGGATGGCCGTCAGGCCCGCGCAGATCGCAAGCAGGGTGATGACATTGGGCACCAGCATCCGCACCGGGATCGGGCGGAATCGGCGGCGGCGCAGTTCGGCCTGGTCAGGATCAAAATGCATAGGCGACATATAGCAACGCCGGCGCGCTGGCGCCATTGCGATGGAGCAAACTGGACGGTTAATCGGTCCGGTAGCTGCGCCCGTTATCACCGAGCCTGAAATCGGCCAAAATGGTTTCGCCCGCTATCGCCGTCTGGCCTTCGGCGACCAGCGGCCTGGTGCCTTCCGGCAAGAATACGTCCAGCCGCGAGCCGAAGCGGATGAGGCCGAACCGCTCGCCGGCGCCGATCGCCTGGCCTTCCCGAACGAAGCAGACGATGCGCCGTGCCACCAGCCCTGCGATCTGGATCACCCCGATGCGTCCCGCCGGTGTGGAGATCACGAGCGAGTTGCGCTCGTTGTCCTCGCTCGCCTTGTCGAGCTCGGCATTGATGAAGGCGCCCGGCCGATAGGCGATGCGCTCGATACGGCCCGCCACCGGGCTGCGGTTCACATGGCAGTTGAACACGCTCATGAAGATCGAGACGCGCGGCAGCGGCCGGTCGCCAAGACCGAGCTCGGCGGGCGGCAAGGCCTGCGTCACCATGGAAATGCGGCCGTCCGCCGGCGCCACCACCAGTCCATCGCGCAGCGGCGTGACCCGCGGCGGATCGCGGAAGAACAGCACGCACCAGATCGTCAACACGGTCCCGATCCAGCCGAGCGGCGCCCACAACCAGAACAGGATGAGGCTCACCAGCGCAAAGCCGCCGATGAACGGATAGCCTTCGGGATGAATCGGCGGAATCTGCCGGCGGATGGAGTTGGCAATCGACATGGGTTGGTCGCTACATGAGTGAAGACATGATCATTCGGCGGCGGTCGCGATTGCATCGCCGACCGGCGGCTGCACGCGATCGGGCGCATCGTTCTCGTCATCGATCTGCGCCAGCTTCTCGCGCGCGGCTTCCGCCTCGCGCTGCCTGTTCCACATACTGGCATAGAGCCCGCCCCTTGCCAAAAGCGACGCATGGGTTCCACGCTCGACGATACGGCCCTGCTCGAGCACGATGATCTCGTCGGCGGCGACGATGGTGGAGAGCCGGTGGGCGATCACAAGCGAGGTTCGGTTGCGGGAGACGCGATCGAGCGCTTCCTGGATCTCGTGCTCGGTGTGGCTGTCGAGAGCGGACGTGGCCTCATCCAGCACCAGGATCGGCGGCGCCTTCAAGACCGTGCGCGCGATCGCGACGCGCTGCTTCTCTCCGCCGGACAGTTTCAATCCGCGCTCACCGACTTGCGTCTCATAGCCCTTCGGCGCCATCCGGATGAAGCCGTCGATCTGCGCGAGCCGCGCCGCCTGTTCGACCTCGGCGTCGGTCGCACCCCAGCGGCCATAGCGGATGTTGTAGCGGATCGTGTCGTTGAACAGCACGGTATCCTGCGGCACCATGCCGATCTGGGCCCGCAGCGAGGCTTGCGTGACGTTGCGGACGTCCTGGCCGTCGATCGTGATGCGGCCGCCCGAGACGTCGTAGAGACGGAACAACAGGCGCGAAATCGTCGACTTGCCGGCGCCGGAGGGACCGACGATCGCGACGGTCTTTCCGGCCGGAACCTCGAAGCTCACACCTTTCAGGATCGGCCGCTCCGCCTCGTAAGCAAAGCGCACGTCCTCGAATCGGACGGTCCCTGCGGTAACGACCAGCGCCTTGGCGGCGGATGCGTCCTTGATTTCGGGCGGGCGCGATAGCACGTTGAACATCATTTCGATGTCGATGATCGCCTGCTTGATCTCGCGATAGACCATGCCCATGAAGTTCAGCGGCTGGTAAAGCTGGATCATCATGCTGTTGATCATGACGAAATCGCCGACGGTGTTGTGCCCGCTGCGGACGCCATAGGCGCACATCAGCATGGTTGCGGTGAGACCGAGAGTGAAGATCACCGCCTGCCCCGCATTGAGCAACGCAAGCGAGGTGTAGGTCTTCACGCTCGCCTGCTCGTAGCGTTCCATCGCGCGATCGTAGCGCGCGGCCTCTCGCGTCTCTGCGCTGAAATACTTGACGGTCTCGTAGTTCAGAAGCGAGTCGATCGCCTTGGTGTTCGCATCGGTGTCGGAGTCGTTCATCTTGCGGCGGATGCCGATCCGCCATTCGGTCGCAATGTAGGTGTAGTACATGTAGACCACGACCATGCTCAACGTGGCGAGCACGTAACGCCAGTCGAACTGCCAGAGCAGTACGGCCATCAACAGCGAAACTTCGACGATGGTCGGGATCAGCTGCAGGATGACCATGCGCACGATCGTCTCGATGCCGTTGCGGCCGCGCTCCAGCACGCGCGTCAGCCCGCCGGTCTTGCGCTCCAGGTGGAAGCGCAGTGACAATTCGTGCATATGGACGAACGTCATATAGGCGAGCTTGCGCACCGCGTGCATTGCCACCTGTGCGAAGATCCCGTCGCGCCATTGCGTCAGAACCGCCATCAGGACGCGCACGGCACCGTAGCTCGCAGTCATGATCAGGGGCGAGGCGATCAGCCAGACCAGCCAGTCGGACGCCCAGATCGGCGCGCTGCCCTTCCCCGTCAGCGCATCGGTTGCCCATTTGAAGGTGAAGGGCACCGACAAAGTCGCGAGCTTGGCGACCAGGAGCAGCACGAACGACCAGACCACCCGCATCTTCAGGTCGAAGCGGTCGCTCGGCCAGATATAGGGCCAGAGATGGACCAACGTCCCGATCAGGGTCGCCTGTTCGACGGATATTCGGCTGGGAGGCAGGCTGTGGCCGCCGTGCGGAGGCAAATCGGGATGGGCCATCAAATGGAAGCCTGGAGAATAGCGGAGAAGCGCGCTGCCCTGTTCATGTGCAGCTCATATAGAGCGTTTGGTCGCTCGGTACAGCCTTTCCCGCAGCAATTCTTTCACGTTCGGCCGCAATCTGCGGCTAGATTCGGCTGTCCCGACGAATCATTATCGGCTTGACCCCCTTACGCTGCAATGCGACATGCTGAAAATGACCAAAATCAAGACCGTCTGTGTCTATTGCGGCTCCGGTCCCGGAACCAATCCCCGCTTCATCGAGTCCGCCAAAGCCCTGGGAAAGACCTTTGCCGAGAACGGCATCCGCTTGGTCTACGGCGGCGGATCGCTCGGCATGATGGGCGCGGTCGCGACGTCAGTGCTCGATCATGGCGGCATGGTGACGGGCATCATTCCGGACTTCCTGACCATGCGCGAGAACGCGCTGACGCGCGTCCAGGAAATGATCGTCACCCCCGACATGCACGAGCGCAAACGGCTGATGTTCGAGCACTCGGATGCCTTCGTCGCTCTTCCCGGCGGCATCGGCACGCTGGAGGAACTGGTGGAGCAGCTGACCTGGCAGCAGCTCGGGCGGCACTCCAAGCCGGTCCTGCTTGCCAATATCGACGGGTTCTGGGAGCCGCTGCTCGACCTGCTCGCGCATATGCGCGCGACCCAGTTCATCCGCTCCGGGCTCAGCATCGACATTCTGAAGGCCGAACGGGTCGAGGACATCCTGCCAAGCCTGAGGGCGGCCGCGTCGCGCACCCCCGAAGGCGCCAAGGAAATGCCGGCGGAAATCGCGCGGCGGCTGTAGCCTCTTACGCTTGCGGAAACGTCACCGCCTCGATGCGATTGCCGTCGGGATCGAGGACGTAGGCCGCGTAATACGTCACGCGACTATGCGGCCGCAGACCCGGCGCGCCGTCGGAGGTGCCTCCGGCACCGACTGCGGCGGCGTGAAAGGCATCGACTTCGCCGGTTGTCTTTGCACGCAGGCAGATGTGCACGCCGCTTTCAGGCCCAACCTTCGTCATCCCGACGCGCAGATTGATCCAGAATTCCGGGTAGGCCTTGCCGAAGCCGATCGTGCCTGCCCGCGTCACCAGGCGCGACAGGCCGAGCGCGGCAAGCGTTGCTTCATAAAATCGCGCTGAGCGCTCGAGGTCGCCGACGCCGAGGGAGATGTGATCGATCATGGGTTAGCTTCCAACATACTCGCCGTCATTCCGGGGC
>CAYVVB010000281.1:0-47689 GCA_964454955.1 uncultured Bradyrhizobium sp.
GTCGCGCCGCCGCGTTACGACCGCTTCATCGTTCGCGGTCCTCTGCTGGTCGCCAGTCGCTGATCCCCACGCCGTCTGCACAATCCTTGCGGTTGCATCCCCTCGCCGGCCCTTCTAAATCAGGCTAGCCCCAGGGGACGCAGCTTGTCCGACCGCCCGCATACGCCTCTGCTCGATACCATCAACTCGCCGGCCGATGTCCGGGCGCTCGATCGTACCCAGTTGCGACAGCTGGCCGATGAGCTGCGCACCGAGATCATCGACGCCGTCTCCGTCACCGGCGGGCATTTCGGCGCGGGTCTGGGCGTGGTCGAACTGACGACTGCCATCCATTACACCTTCGACACTCCGCGCGACCGGCTGATCTGGGATGTCGGCCACCAGGCCTATCCGCACAAGATCCTCACCGGCCGGCGCGACCGCATCCGCACCCTGCGCACCGGCGGCGGCCTGTCCGGTTTCACCAAGCGTTCCGAAAGCGACTACGATCCGTTCGGCGCCGCGCACTCCTCGACCTCGATCTCGGCGGGGCTCGGCATGGCCGTGGCGCGCGATCTCTCCGGCGGCAAGAACAACGTCATCGCCGTGATCGGCGACGGCGCGATGTCGGCGGGCATGGCCTATGAAGCCATGAACAACGCGGGCGCGATGAACTCGCGCCTGATCGTCATCCTCAACGACAACGACATGTCGATCGCCCCGCCCGTCGGCGCCATGTCGGCCTATCTGTCGCGGCTCTATTCGGGCAAGACCTACCGGACGCTGCGCGAGGCGGCAAAACAGATCAACAAGCGTCTGCCGAAAGTGCTGGCCAACCGCGCCAACCGCGTCGAGGAATATTCCCGCGGCTTCATGATGGACGGCGGCACGCTGTTCGAGGAGCTCGGCTTCTATTATGTCGGCCCGATCGATGGCCATAACCTCGATCACCTGCTGCCCGTCCTGAAGAACGTTCGCGACATGGAAACCGGGCCGATCCTGGTTCATGTCGTCACGCAAAAGGGCAAAGGCTATCCGCCGGCGGAAGCCTCCGCCGACAAGTACCACGCCGTGGTCAAGTTCGACGTGGCGACCGGCGCCCAGGCCAAGGCCAAGCCGAATGCGCCCGCCTATCAGAACGTGTTCGGCCAGAGCCTGGTCAAGGAAGCGCAGAAGGACGACAAGGTCGTCGGGATCACCGCTGCCATGCCCTCGGGCACCGGCATCGATATTTTCGCCAAGTCGTTTCCGAACCGCACTTTCGATGTCGGCATCGCCGAACAGCATGCGGTGACCTTCGCGGCGGGGCTCGCGTCTGAAGGCTACAAGCCGTTCTGCGCGATCTATTCGACGTTCCTGCAGCGCGGCTATGACCAGGTCGTCCACGACGTGGCAATCCAGAGCCTGCCGGTTCGCTTTGCCATCGACCGCGCGGGCCTGGTCGGCGCCGACGGCGCGACCCATGCCGGCTCTTTCGATAACGCCTATCTCGGCTGCCTGCCGAACTTCGTGATCATGGCGGCCTCCGACGAGGCCGAGCTCGTGCACATGGTCGCAACGCAAGTGGCTATCAACGACCGCCCGAGCTCGTTGCGCTATCCGCGCGGCGAAGGCCGCGGCGTGGAGATGCCGGAGGTCGGCATCCCGCTCGAAATCGGCAAGGGCCGCATCATCCGCCAGGGCTCGAAGATCGCGCTGCTGTCGTTCGGCACGCGGCTCGGCGAGTGCGAGAAGGCGGCAGACGAGCTCGCGGCACTTGGTCTGTCGACCACCATCGCGGATGCGCGCTTCATGAAGCCGCTCGATGTCGACCTGGTCCTCAAGCTCGCGCGCGACCACGAAATCCTGATCACGATCGAGGAAGGTTCGATCGGCGGCTTCGGTTCGCACGTCATGCAGACGCTGACCGATCACGGCATGCTCGACAGCGGCATGGTGCGGGCCCGCTCGATGGTCCTGCCCGACGTGTTCCTCGACCATGACACGCCCGCGGCGATGTACGGCCGCGCCGGTCTTGACGCCAAGGGTATCGTCAAGAAGGTGTTCGAGGTGCTCGGCAAGGACTTTGCCACCGAGACGGTGAAGCTCGCCTGAGAGGACGTGGTCTCTTCACTGGATCGGCAATCTGTCCGCGAGCTCAACTCACCTCTCCCCGTCGGGGAGAGGTCGGATCGCGGAGCGATCCGGGTGAGGGTCCAGGTGCCAATGAGAGACCGCAGCCCCTCACCCGGCGCTTCGCGCCGACCTCTCCCGATGGGAGAGGTTTGGCACCGTCGATGCCGAAAGATGTATGTCTAGTCTCACCCGTAATTTATCGGTGATCCATGAAAATCTATCTGGCAGGTCCCGATGTGTTCCTGCCGGATGCGATCGAAATCGGACAGCGCAAGGCCACGATCTGCGCACGGTATGGCGCGAGTGGATTGTACCCGCTCGATAACACCGTCGATCTTGCAGCCGTCGGCGTCTCGATGGCCATCTTCAAAGGCAACGAAGCCATGATGGACGCGGCCGACGCGATCATCGCCAACCTCACCCCGTTTCGCGGGCCCGGGGCCGACGCCGGCACCGTCTATGAGCTCGGCTACATGGCCGGACGCGGAAAGCTCTGCCTCGGCTATTCCAACATTCCCGCGCCCTATGCGGACCGGGTGGGCCTTTTCACCGAGATTGGCCGCAGCGACGGACGGCTGGTCGATGCGGACGGATTGACGGTTGAAGATTTCGGCCTGAGTGACAATCTGATGATGATGCACGCGCTCGACCGCTACGGCTGCCCGCTGGTCACGCCGCGCCACGGGCCTGCCGATACCTGGCGCGACCTGAGCGCGTTCGAGACGTGCGTCCAGCTCGCGGTGCGGCTACCCTGATCATCGGATTGAAATCATGTCCGCGTCCCGCAAACGCGTAGATCTGCTTCTGGTCGAGCGCGGCCTGTTCGATAGCCGGGCGCGGGCGCGCGCGGCGATCGAGGCGGGGCTCGTCACCGCCAATGACAAGGTGATCGCAAAACCCTCCGAAACCGTTCCGGCCGATGCGACGCTGCAGGCGCAGCCCGCGCACCCCTATGTCTCCCGTGGCGGCGTCAAGCTCGCCGGAGCGCTCGAGCAGTATCCGATTCCGATCGAGGACCATGTCTGTCTCGACGTCGGCGCTTCCACCGGCGGCTTCACCGAGGTGCTGCTCGCGAGCGGTGCCGGCCTCGTCTTTGCTATTGACGTCGGGCGCGACCAGCTCCACCCCTCGCTGCGGGACAATCCAAAAATCGTGTCGATGGAACAGACGGATATCCGCAAGTTCGAAGGCAAGCGCCTGCCGGCGCGCCCGGATGTGGTCACCATCGACGTCAGCTTCATTTCGCTCAAGCACGTGCTGCCGGTCGCGCTGTCGCTGGCGGCGGCGCCAATGCATCTCCTGGCACTGATCAAGCCGCAGTTCGAAGCGCCGGGACAGCATGGCAAGGGAGGCATCATTCGCGATGCCACCGTGCATAAAAGGGTCTGCGACGACATTGCCGCCTTTGCCGCCTCGCTGGGCTGCGAGGATATCAAGGTCTTCCCCTCCTCGATTTCCGGCGGCGACGGCAACGCCGAATTTTTCCTCGGTGCGCGGCGTGCTTGAGATCCTGCTCATCGATCATGTCGGCCATCGCGGCGACGGCGTCGCGCTCGTCGATGGCGAGGCCGTCTATGTGCCTTACGCGCTGGGCGGGGAGACCGTCGAGGTGGCGGGCATCCCCGGTCATCCCGACCGCCGCCGGCTGCTGGCCGTCCAGATTCCCAGCGCGGACCGCATCGCGCCGTTCTGTCCGCATTTCACCGTGTGCGGCGGCTGCGCCATCCAGCATTGGCAGGCGGAGCGCTACCGCGCCTGGAAGCATGCGCTCGTGGTGGAGACGCTCAAGCAGGCGAAGCTCGACTGCGAGGTAGCGCCGCTGATCGATGCCCATGGCAAAGGCCGCCGCCGCGTCACCCTGCACGCTCGCATGGGCACGCATGAGGTGATCAAGGTCGGCTATGCCGCGGCCGCTACACACGACATCATCCCGATCGATCGCTGCCCCATCCTCGATCCTGCACTCGACGGCGCGCTCGATGCCGCCTGGGCGCTGGCGGAGGCGCTGATCTCGACCGGCAAGCCGCTGGATATCCAGGTCACCGCAACCGACAACGGCCTCGATGTCGATATTCGCGGCTCCGGACCGCTGAGGCCTGCGATGATCACGGCGCTCTCACGCATTGCCGAGCAGCACCGGCTGGCGCGGCTGACGCGCCACGGCGAACTGGTGCTGATGCGCGTCGCCCCGACCATTGCCATCGGGGCTACCAAAGTCACCCTGCCGCCCGGCTCATTCCTGCAGGCCACGGTTGCGGGCGAAGTAACGCTGGCCGAGTTGGTCAAGGAGCATTGCGGCCGCGCCAAACAGATCGCGGACCTTTTTTGTGGCGTCGGCCCGTTCGCGCTGCGGCTTGCCGAACGCGCGCGAATTTTCGCATTCGACACCGACGCGCCGGCCGTCGCCGCGCTGGAGAAGGCAGCGCACGCGCCGGGCCTGAAGCCGGTGCAGGCGGAGGTGCGAGACCTGTTCCGGCGTCCCGTGGTGCCGCAGGAATTGCGCGACTTCGACTGCGTCGTGTTCGACCCGCCGCGCCAGGGCGCGCAGGCACAGGCGCAAAAACTCGCGGCAGGCCGCGTGCCGGTCGTGGTCGCGGTGTCCTGTAACGCCGCGACCTTTGCGCGCGACGCCCGCATTCTCGTCGATGGCGGCTATCGGCTCGAGGCCGTCACGCCGGTCGACCAGTTCCGCCACACCCCTCATGTGGAACTGGTGGCGCGGTTTTTCAGATAGTCGCCCGCGAAGGAAGCCCTCCTGCCGTAAGTCCAGGCATGCAGTTGGGGTTACGACAAACCGGTGCATCACACACTGTCTTTCCGGGGCGCCCCGGAATGACAGGCCACAGCCTCCGCTCACCGCCCCCACCGGTCCTGCCAGATCTTTTCCCCGACCATGCAGGAAACACGCGGCTCCTTGGCGGCAACCGGCACGACTTGTCGGTCGGGGGAGCGGCTTGCGACTTCCTGAGTCAGCTTGGTGCGGATCGCCTCCTTGAATTTCTCGCGATCCTTGATCGGCACGACGAAGGAGCCCGGGCCGCCGATCACGCAGTCCTCGTAGTACCAATCGAGATTATCGATATCCATGGTCGAATAGGACGGCTCCTTGACCATGATCGGAAGGCCGTTGATGACGATACCCTTCGACAAGGCTTCGTCGCGGGCCGGCGTGACCGGAGCGCCGTTGTTGTTGGGGCCGTCGCCCGAAATATCGATCACCCGGCGCAAGCCGCGATAGGGGTCTTCATCGAACAGCGGCATGGCGAAGTAAATCGCGCCCGAGATCGAGGTACGCGAGGCACGGCGGATCGGCGTCTTCATGATTTCCTCGGCGACCGCGTCCGCGGTTTCCGGTCCGTCGATCACGCGCCAGGGAATGATGATCTTCTGATCATTGGACGCCGCCCATTCGAAATAGGTGATGGCGACCTTGCCATGCGGGCCGGTCTTCAGCGCCTGCAGAAACTCCTTCGAGACGATCGCTTGCGCGTAGCCCTCGCGCTGGACCGCGAGTTCGTCCATGTCCATCGAATAGGAGACGTCGACGGCAATGATCAGCTCGACATCGACCGAAGCCGTCGGCTCGCTATCGGCCAGATCTCGCGGCGCCTCCGTATTCGCCTCCGTCGCTCCGACGCTTGCGACGTCGCCGCCGGCCAATACGCCGGCTACAAGCACAGCCCCCATCGAAGCAAACCAGCGCATCAGCCGACCTCCAATGATGTGACGTGATGGTGACATGCAAATGCGGCGACGCAAAGTACGAAGGACCCCTCGCCTTCACATTCGAGTTAGCGCGCTCCTTCTGATCGCGATCGGGGCCGTGGACGGACCAAGTGTCTGCGTAAGTAGATGAGCCTCGGCACGGAGCCGGTTCCGCAAGCCTCCAAAAAAATGTATCGTTGGCCGGCAGGGTCAGAGATGAGATGCCGCCGCAGATGAACGACGCCGTCACCAAGCCCCGGACAAAGGTGCGGACCAAGACCGAACGGCCGCGCCTGCACAAGGTTATCCTGGTCAATGACGATTACACGCCGCGTGAATTCGTCGTCACCGTGCTCAAGGCCGAATTCCGCATGACCGAGGACGAAGCCTACAAGGTCATGATCACCGCGCATCGCCGCGGCGTCTGCGTGGTTGCCGTCTTCACCAAGGATGTCGCCGAAACCAAGGCAACGCGTGCCACCGATGCCGGCCGCGCGAAGGGCTATCCGCTTCTGTTCACGACCGAGCCGGAGGAATGAGAACGGACGACGAGACGCCTAATCATGTGAACTTGCTTCGTCATTCCGGGATGCGCTGAAAGCGCAGGCCCGGAATCTCGAGATTCTCAGGTGCGCAATCGCGCACCATGGTTCGATGCTTCGCTCGCCCCGGAATGACGGTGTCGCCCGACCGTTTCAGCCTGATCTCATAACGCTCCCAGCGGCACGCACTCCGTCTACCTGATCGTAACCGTGATTTTCTCCGACACGAGCGGCGGATTGAACGGATAGTGCTTGGCATCGCCCAGCACGAGCTGCAGCGTATGCTTTCCAGGCGGCAGCTCGATACGCGCCTCGGTTTGACCGGCACCGAAATGCAGATGATTCCTGTCCTGGGGAATCGGTTCGTTGACGTCAAGCGGCTCGTTCACATCGATCAGCAGATGATGATGACCGCTGTTCTGAAAGTCGTCGCCCGCGTGGGTGACGCCCATGTTGCGCAGGCCGAAACGGCACCAGAAGCCGCCTTTGATGACCGCGCCGTTCTGCGGCCAGATGAAGTAGAGAAGCGCGTCCTTCTGTGCGGGCTTTCCCTGAGCCTGGGCCGCGTTCGGCGCGTAAGCAAGCAGCGCCGCGAACATAATAAGTCCGACGATCCTCATGTGCATGCCCCCCTTTAATCCGTTACTTAGAGCGACAGAGCAATTCGAAATCCGTGCGTTGGATATCTCACGTTGGTATCGTAGCTGTCGCGGCTCGCCGGCCGCACATAGCGCGAGTCATTCCTCCAGGATCCGGAGCGAATGACATGCGCGGCGCAGTCACCATCGAGCCATGCTGAGCCGTCCGACGGCGCGCCGTGATAGGTCCTGTGCCAGCAATCCTCGACCCATTGGTCGACGCTTCCGCCCATATCGTAGAGCCCGAAGGGATTGGGCTTGAAACTGCCCACCTTGACCGGCTGCTCAGCGGTCGCGACATCCGCGCAGTTCTTGCAATTGGCCATGCCGGGTGTGAGCTCGTCGCCCCACCAGTACTTGCTTTGGGTTCCGCCACGGGCGGCATATTCCCATTCGGCTTCGGTCGGGAGCCGATAGGACTTGTGCGTTGCCTCCGAGAGCCAGGCAATGAACTGCCTGGCGTCAGTCCAGCTCACATTGGTGACCGGCGCGTCATCCTTGCCCGTCGCCACGAAGCCACAGGCCTTCGCCGCAGCACACTGGTTCCATTCGCGCACCGCGACCGGATAGCGGCTGATGGCAAACGGCTTGATGGCCACCTGGTGAATGGGCTTCTCCGTGAGATCGTCGTTGCTGCCCATCGCGAAGGAGCCGCCGCGCAGCGTGATCATCTCGGGCTCGCGCACCGCAGGAGCCGGCTGTGCCGGCGCGCTTTGCACGGCCGCCTGTTTGGTGGCCGGAGCGGCCGGTGTGGCTGGAGCGGCCGAGGCAGGAGGCTGCGCCTGCGGCGGTGCCGCCGGCTGGACGGGGCTCGGCGCGGGAAGCGAAGGCTGCACCGGTTGCGCCGCCTGCTTCTCGGCGGGAGATGGCGAAACCAATGCATTCGGCGCCGCGGGTGCCGCCGGAATTGAGGCCTGACCTCCCCCTCTTCCATACGGTGCCGGCAGCCAGTACCAAAGCGCGCCGCCGGCGATCGTCAGCAGAATCAAGCTCAGCAGGAAGATCAGCGCGGTCTCACGCCGCCTCCGCGCCTTGTTGAAGGCTGCCGGATCCGGAAGCACCCGGTAAACCCGAACCGGATCGGTGATGTTCTTGACCTTGCGATCGCCGAGCGACTCATATCCGCAGACCAGCTTGTTCTTGATCTGCTCGTAGATGCCGCCCGATATGTAGACCTCGCCGGGATCGGCGATGCCTTCAAGACGACACGCAACATTGACGCCATCACCATAGATGTCGTCGTCTTCGATGATCACGTCGCCCAGGTTGATGCCGACCCGATACTCGATCTGGTGATCCTTCGGCAGCGAAGCGTTCCGTCCGCAGATGTTTTGCTGGATGACAATGCCGCAACGCACGGCTTCGAGGGGGCTGTCGAAGATCGCGATGAAGCCGTCGCCGGTCGTCTTGACCAACCGGCCGTGGTGTTCCGCAATGCTGGGCTCGATGAGGTCACGCTGGATGCGCTTCATGCGCACATGCGTGCCCTCTTCATCGAATTCCATCAGGCGGCTGTAACCGGCGATGTCACCAGCGACGATCGCCGCAAGGCGACGGGGCGTCAGCCCGCGTGGCGGCAAACTGCTGTTCTTTGCGGAACCGATATCGCGAATGTTGTCGCGCATAGCGTCACTCTACGCCGCCCAAAACAGACCGACTGTGAGGCGGATGACACGCTCAGATCAAAATTCAGCAGGCGAATTTCATTGTGCGCGCGCATCAAAGCGCGGCAAATCCTTTGGAATTCCATGCACAGACTAGCAAAAAGCAGCGACAGTTGCCAGCAAGTTTGCTCTCGATCAAATGGCTCCCATTCGAGACATGTCAGTCATCCTGACATTCATGAAGGCACCTACAGCGCAGCCTCGTCGCGCAGGCCGAACACCCGCTGCGGATTTGAAAAACCGGCGATCGGAAATTCGCCGAGATCGATCCAGCCGTTCGCTTGAATACCGGCAAAGGCGGCCGAGGCTACGACCGTGCGACTGAGCCGGCCCGCGATCTTTTCCAGCCGCGCCGCCAAATTGACGGCCGGCCCGATGCAGGTGAAGTCGAGTCGGCTCATGCCGCCGATATTGCCGAACAGAATGCCGCCGATATGCAGCGCGATGCCGAAGCGGAAGCGCTCGGTCGCCTCTCCGCTCGGGTATTGCATGGCCTCGACACTGACGCGCGCCTCGCGCGCCGCTTCCAGCACGTGGGTGCACACCTCGCCGAGATTGCCGCCGTCCTTGACGATCGGGAACACCGCAAGCAGCCCATCGCCCATGAACTTCAGGATCTCGCCGCCATGCTTGCGGATCGCCGGCACCTGACAGTCGAAATATTGATTGAGAATGTCGACCACGATCTCGGGAGCGAGCCGGTCGGACAACGCGGTAAAGCCGCGCAAGTCGGACAGCCAGATCGCGGCCTGCATGGTTTCGGCGTGACCGCGGCGGATCTGGCCCGCAAGGATGCGCTCGCCGGCACGATTGCCCACATAAGTGTCGAGCAGCGTCGCCGCGGTACGGCGGAGCGCGAAGATTTCTCCCAGCCGCGAGAACGGAAGCGCGACCTTGCGCAGCGCGGCCAGATGTTCCTCAGTGAAGCCGCCGGGCTCGTTCGTGATCCAGCTCGATGCATGGATCGAACCGTCGGTGAAGTACAGCGGCAGCGCGATGTAGTCTGTTTCGCCCTCGTTGCGCAAATCGTCGAAGAAGGGAAAGCGCCGGCTTTCCGGATCGTCCATCCGATAGCGCACCTCATGGCCGCTGGCGTAGAGAATGGCCAGTGGACTCTGAATGAATCGCGGCGATTCCGGCAGGTCGAAATTGGCTTCGCCCACCACCACGTCGGCTCCCGGCCGCCAGACGAAGCTGCGGCCGAAGATGTCGGGGTGCAGGGATCGCACGAACGCTGCGCCGCGTGTGATCGGCAGACCAGCGGCCAACAGGCGTTCACAGCCTTGCTGCATCAGCGCCGGCCCGTCGGCCGCCGAGCGCGCGCCGTCCATGAGCCAGTCGATGGTTTCCTGCAGCCTCGACGCGTCCATGGCGCGATACTAGGTCAGGGCGCTCGCGGGCGATAGCCAGGTTGGTGCGACGGGCTACCGCCCGACCTGGCCGCGATGGCGCAGGAAGTGATCGGCAAGCACACAGGCCATCATCGCCTCGCCGACCGGAACCGCGCGGATGCCGACGCAGGGGTCGTGGCGGCCCTTGGTCAGGATCTCGGTCTCGTTGCCGAGGCGATCGACCGTGCGGCGCGGCGTGAGAATCGAGGACGTCGGCTTCACCGCAAAACGCGCGACCACCGGCTGGCCGGTTGAGATGCCGCCCAGAATGCCGCCGGCGTGGTTGGAGAGAAAGCGCGTACCGTCATTGCCGGTACGCATCTCGTCGGCGTTCTCCTCGCCGGACAGCTCGGCCGCGGCGAAGCCTGCGCCGATTTCGACGCCCTTCACCGCGTTGATGCTCATCAACGCAGCCGCAAGGTCGGAGTCGAGCTTGGCGTAGATCGGCGCGCCCAGGCCCGCCGGCACGCCCTCGGCGACAACCTCGATCACGGCGCCGATGGAGGAGCCCTGCTTCCTGACGCCGTCGAGATAGCCTTCGAAAAAGGCGGCCTTGTCCCTGTCCGGGCAGAAGAATGGATTGCGCCCGACTTCATCCCAGTCCCATTTCTCGCGGTCGATCTTGTAGGGGCCCATCTGCACCAGCGCGCCGCGCACCTTGACGTCGGGCAAGACCTTGCGCGCGACCGCGCCAGCCGCGACCCGCATCGCGGTCTCGCGCGCCGAGGAGCGGCCGCCGCCGCGATAGTCGCGCAAGCCGTATTTCGCCTCATAGGTGAAGTCGGCGTGTCCTGGTCGAAACTTGTCCTTGATGTCCGAATAGTCCTTGGAGCGCTGGTCGGTGTTCTCGATCAGGAGCGCGATCGGCGTGCCCGTGGTCACCTGCACGCCGGTTTCAGGGTGCGCCATTACGCCGGACAGGATCTGGACGGCATCCGCCTCCTGGCGCTGGGTGGTGAAGCGCGACTGCCCGGGACGGCGGCGGTCGAGGTCGCGCTGGATGTCCTCGGCGGTCAGGGGGATGAGCGGCGGACAACCGTCGACCACGCAGCCGATCGCGACCCCGTGGCTTTCGCCAAAGGTCGTGACGCGGAACATATGGCCGAAGGTGTTGAAGGACATCGTGGCCGGTTATTGGTGCGCTCTAATGTTGATTGTCAACGTCATTCCGGGGGGATGCGCAGCATCGAACCCGGAATCTCGAGATTCTCAGGTGCGCAATTGCGCACCATAGTTCGCGACTTCGTCGCGCCCCGGAATGACGGGGCCCGACGATGAAGAACGCAGCGTCGCCTTAACCATACTTCTTGAGCCCTTCGTCGCCGAACATATAGAGCACGCCCTGCTCGATATAGAGGTCGGCGGCGCTGTCCGGCGTCTCGAGGCCGAGCGCCACCATCAGCGCCCGCGCGGTGCCACCATGCGCCACGGCGACCGTGTCATCGGCAAGTGAATCGTACCAGTCGCGCATCCGCTCCTGCACCGAGGCGTAGGTCTCCCCGCCCGGCGCCGGCACCCTCCACTTGTCGAACTGCCGCCGCGCGAACAGGTCGGGATCTGCGACCTCGCTTTCGGCCAGCGTGCGGCCCTCCCACTCCCCGTATCCGATCTCGCGCAGCCGGTCGTCCAGACCGTACCCGCCGGCCGGCAGGTTCAGCTCGCTGCGCACGAGTTCCATGGTCGTGCGCGCCCGGCCCAGCGGGCTCGCAACAAAGGTGAGGGTATCCCTGTCGCGCCCGTCGCGCGCCAACCGCTCGGCGAGGATGCGGCCCGCCTGCGCCGCCTGGCTGCGTCCGAGCGCATTGAGCGGAATGTCCAGCGTACCCTGCAGCCTGCCTGTCCTATTCCAATCAGTCTCGCCGTGGCGGATGTAGTAGATCGTTGGCCCCGGCATCGCGACGTCTGGCTATTCCTTCGCGAGCGAAATATCCGGCGCGTCGGGCCGCTTCATGCCGACGACGTGATAGCCGGAATCGACGTGATGAACCTCGCCGGTGACCCCGCGCGACATATCGGACAAGAGGTAAAGCGCGCTGTCGCCGACTTCCTCGATGGTCACGGTGCGGCGCATCGGCGTGTTGTATTCGTTCCACTTCAGGATATAGCGGAAGTCGCCGATGCCTGAGGCCGCCAGCGTCTTGATCGGCCCCGCCGAGATCGCATTGACGCGGATGCGCTTCTCGCCGAGATCGGCGGCGAGATAGCGCACGCTCGCTTCCAGCGCAGCCTTGGCGACGCCCATCACGTTGTAGTGCGGCATCCATTTCTCGGCGCCATAATAGGTCAGCGTAATGATCGAGCCGCCGTCGGCCATCAGCTTTTCGGCGCGCTGCGCGATCGCGGTCAGCGAATAGCAGCTGATCAGCATGGTCTTGGAGAAGTTGTCCGCGGTGGTCTCGATGTAGCGGCCGTCGAGCTGGTCCTTGTCCGAGAAGGCGATCGCGTGCACCACGAAATCGATCTTGCCCCACTTCTGCTTCAGCACGTCGAACACCGCATCGATCGTGGCGGAGTCGGTGACGTCGCAATGGCCGAGCAGGAGCGCGCCGATGTCGGCCGCCAGGGGCTCGACCCGCTTCTTCAGCGCATCGCCCTGCCACGTCAGCGCGATTTCGGCGCCCGCCGCATGGCAGGCTTTCGCGATTCCCCAGGCGATGGAGCGATTATTGGCGACGCCGAGAACCACCCCGCGCTTGCCTTGCATCAGACCTGAACTCTGCGCCATCCGCTTTCCCGCTTCGCAAACAATGGGATTTGGAGGTACACCAGCCCTCCGCCGCGGTACAGCCGAAAATCGGCAGCGGCCCGGTATCCGCTTTGGGCACTCTTAACTCCCGGAATAGGCTGGGCATTTGGGGGTTTACGCAAATGGGGTGAATCGCGCCCTCGCGATGCCGACCTTGAAGCCACTTGTTGAGATCGAGCCGCCATGAGCGCGTTTCGCCAGAGTGTCGAAGCCATGATTCCGGCCCTGCGCCGCTATGCGCGCGCGCTTGCGCGCGACGCCGATATCGCCGACGACCTCGTGCAGGACACGCTGGTGCGGGCGCTGCGCTCGGAACGGCTGTTTCTCGGCGGCGACCTCAGGAGCTGGCTCTACACCATCCTGACCAATCTCAACAAGAACCGCAGGCGCTCGCTGGCGCGGCGGCCGCAATTCATGCCGCTGCTCGAGAACAACCCCGACGCCAGCGGCACCGAAGCGGAAGGCCGCGATATCGAGCGCGCGTTGGGCACGCTGGTCGAGGAGCAGCGCGCGGTGCTGCTGCTGGTGGTGCTTGAGGGGATGACCTATCGCGAGGTCGCCGACATCCAGGGCGTGCCGATCGGCACCGTGATGTCCCGGCTCGCCCGCGCGCGCGCCCATGTGAAGGCTTCGCTGGAGGGCCAGCGGCCGGCTTTGCGCCGGGTGAAATGATGCGAGATTTTCGATTTTGACCGATACGAGACCATGACCATGACCAAGCACGAGATTCCGGTCACCGAGGACGAGCTTCACGCCTATGTCGACAACGAGCTGCCGGCGGAGCGGCGCGGCGACGTCGAGGCCTGGCTGGTGGCGCATCCCGATGACGCCGAGCGGGTGCAATCCTGGCGAACGATGGCGGACACTTTGCACGCCCGCTACGACACGGTCGTCAACGAGCCGGTGCCGCAGCGGCTCGAACTCGAGCGCCTGGTGCGACAGCCGCGCCGGCTGCTCTATGGCGCGATTGCTGCGGCTGTTGTCGCCTTCGCCGCCGGCGGCGGCATCGGCTGGGTCGCGCGGGGAGTTGTCGCGGCGCCGTCCTCGTTGCAGAGCTTCACGCTGGATGCGCTGGACGCGCACCGGCTCTACGTGGTCGAGGTGCGCCATCCCGTCGAGGTGCCGGGCAATGAGCGCGCGCACCTGCAAGCCTGGCTGACCAAGCGATGCGGCTGGGACGTTCGCGCGCCGGAGTTGGGATCAACCGGACTGAAGCTGGTCGGCGGCCGGCTTTTGCCGGGGCCGAGCGGGCCGGCTTCCTTCCTGATGTATGCGAGCGCCTCCGGCGAACGCTTCACCGTTTATACCGCCAAGGCATCGTCTCCCGACACGACGCAGATGCGGTACACGACGCTGGACAAGGACGGCGCCGTCTTCTGGGCCGACCGCGGCGTCGGCTATGCGGTTAGCGGCGGCAGCGACCGCGAGCGGCTGGCCCAAGTGGCGCGGGCGGTCTACGATCAGGTCGAGAAGAACGGCGGCTGACGGTCTTCCATAGCGTTGCGACACGCTCGCACAACTTGCGGGCGTGCTAAACGTGCTAAAAAAGCAACGCCTCAGTTCCGACATCGAAAATCTAAAATCGCGACACTGGTAGGTCTCAGAATCGTACCGGATGTTCCCGAAAAAATGATCATGCGTTCGATCCGCCGATCGACGCAAGCGGCCTCGAGGCGGGGTTTAGTACCGCGCTGGTCCCCCACTCGAGGCCGCACCATTTCAAAAGCGGTTGTATCAGCCTCAACCGAGGTCGCCGCGCGGATTATAAGAACGTCCGTCGCGCCACTTTTGCATCAACGCCTCAAGCTCGGCGTCGTTGGCGTCTGGTAGCATGATCCGGGTGGTCGCGAATAGATCCCCCGTGCCGCCGCCGGCCTTGGGCAGGCCCTTGCCCTTCAGCCGAAACGTGCGGCCGGAGGAGGTGTTCTTGGGGATCGACAGTTCGACCGCACCGCCGATCGTGGGCACGCGCACCTTGCCGCCCAGCACCGCCTCATAAAGCGTGATCGGCAGATCAAGCCGCAAATCGCTGCCCTCGACCTTGAAGTAGGGATGAGGGGCAATGCTGAGGGTGATCAGGAGATCGCCGGGCGGATGACCGGGCGCCGTCTCGCCCTGCCCTTTCAGCCGGATTTGCTGACCGGCGGTCACGCCGGCCGGAATCTTGACATTGAGCTCCTTGCCGTTGGGAAGGCGAACGCGCTTCTCGCCGCCCTGGACCGCCTCTTCCAGCGACACCGTCATGGAGACGTTGAGGTCGAGATCGACCCCGATGCCGCCCGTCTCGAACTCGAACGGACCCGCGCCGCCGGACGCGCGGCCTGCGCGCGCACCACCACCGGCAAACATGCTGTTGAGGATATCCTCGAACGCGCCGCCGCCGAAGCCGCCAGGCCCGCCGCCGCCAGACCGGAAGGTGTAGCTTTCGAAGCCGCCGGCGCCGGCACGGCCACGCGCGCCACCGCCGCCGGGAAAGCCGGTGAAACGCGGCTTGCCCTCGGCGTCGATCTCGCCGCGATCGAACTGCTTGCGCTTGTCCTCGTCCCCCAGAATCTCGTTGGCCTGGTTGATCTCGGAAAAGCGCGCCGCCGCCTTCGGATCGTTCTTGTTGGAATCCGGGTGGTGTTTCTTCGCGAGCTTGCGATAGGCGCTCTTGATGGCCGCAGCGCTAGCATTCCGCGGCACCCCCAAGACCTCATAGGGGTCGCGCATCCGTCACATCTCCTTCAGGAAAATTCAGATTATACTGTTATCGGACCGTTATTGGACCTTGGAGTTCTCGGCCCGGTTTGGCTTTCATCTGGGGCTTTCGTTGCATTTTTGCAACGTCTTCAGACGATCACCGGCCGGTTTACCTCCTGCGTCCGGAGAGGTGAACCGAGTCCGCGGACGGACCGGCCCAATCAAAATTCATGACTCCTACGGCCCCCTCACCCCTGCTGCCAGGGCTTTAGCGTGTGAATCTCCCAGTGGCCATTGCCGGACTTGCAGGCCTCACCCTGCAGCCAGCTTTGGGTATCGCCATTGACATAGCTTGCCAGGAAATCCCGGCAGGTGCGGCCGTCGTCCGATGAATAGGCGGAAGCCAGCGGCGTCACCGAGCCGCGCGCGCCGGTTTGTGGATTTTCCCACGGCTGGCTCGCATTCTTCTCGCCCCTGGTCAGCACATCCGAGGCGGCGGTGCGGGCGAAGGCGAGATCGGTCTCGGTCGGCTGCTTGGGCTTCGCCCGCGCTGGGATCGAGCCGGTCGCATCGTCGCCGCCGAGCATGGTGGAGGGAGCATCGACCTGCGGCATGCTGCAGCCGGCCGCGCCGAGCCCGATCAGAATCAATGTAAGTACCGCGCCCTTCGCGGAGATCGGCGATAGGCCAACGCGACCCCATGCCCTATATAGAGCGGAGCTGCTTGGCTGATTTTGGGCCTCGAGCGGACGCAAACATCGGCTCCGGTCATATGAACGACACCACCCCCATCAAACACCCGACAACCTTAACATCCGGTGATTTCACCGAGAGCGCGGAGCCGTTCGCGCTATTCGCCGAATGGTTTGCCGAGGCCTGCAAGTCGGAACCCAATGATCCCAATGCGATGGCGCTCTCGACCGTGGATGGCGACGGCCTGCCCGACGTCCGCATGGTGCTGATGAAGGGCTACGATACCGACGGTTTTGTGTTCTACAGCCACATGGCCAGCGCCAAGGGCCGCGAACTTGCCGCAAATCCTAAGGCCGCTTTACTCTTTCACTGGAAATCGCTGCGCCGGCAGGTGCGCATCCGTGGGCTGGTCTCGCAGGTAGACGACGCCGAAGCGGATGCCTATTTCGCGACCCGCCCGAAGCAGGCGCAGATCGGCGCCTGGGCCTCAAAGCAATCGGAGCCCCTCGAGAGCCGCTTTGCCTTCGAGCAGGCGATCGCCCGGGTCGCAGCGAAATATGTGATCGGCGCGGTGCCGCGGCCGCCGGGCTGGAGCGGCTGGCGCATTGCTCCGGTGCGCATGGAGTTTTGGCACGATCGCCCATTCCGCCTGCACGACCGCATCGAATTTCGCCGCGACGCGCCGGAAGGGGCGTGGACCAAGGTGAGGATGTATCCGTAGGACCCAAATGCCGTCATGGCCGGGCGAAGTGCCGGCCATCCACGTCTCGGCCGCTCGAAGAAGGCGTGGATGCCCGGACCTTCGCCTCGCCGCAGGGGCTTCGGCCCCCGCAGGCGGGTCAAGCCCGGACATGACGGAATGAAACACGAGAGAGTCGTTCATGCCCCCCTCAACCAATTTACCGCGTCGGACGCTGCTTCTGACCGGTGCGAGCCGCGGCATCGGGCATGCCACCGTGGTTCGCTTTTCCTCAGCCGGCTGGCGGGTCATTACCTGCTCGCGGCATCCTTTTCCGGAAGAATGTCCGTGGGGCGCCGGGCCTGAGGATCACGTCCAGGTCGACCTGAGCGATCCCGAGGACACGATCCGCGCCATTGCGGAGATCAGGAAACGGCTCGATGGTGGCGAATTGCACGCGCTGGTCAACAACGCAGCGATCTCGCCCAAGGGCGCGGACGGCGCGCGGATGGGCACGATGGACACCGAGCTCTCCACCTGGATGCACGTATTCCGGGTAAATTTTTTCGCGCCGATCATGATGGCGCGCGGGCTGATCGAGGAGTTGAAGAAGGTGAAGGGCAGCGTCGTGAACGTCACCTCGATCGCGGGCTCGCGCGTGCATCCCTTTGCGGGCGCGGCCTACGCGACCTCGAAGGCGGCGCTCGCCGCGTTGACGCGCGAGATGGCCGCCGATTTCGGCCGCGTCGGCGTGCGCGTCAATTCGATCGCACCGGGCGAGATCGATACGTCCATACTCTCCCCAGGCACCGAGAAGATCGTCAAGGAGCAGATTCCGATGCAGCGCCTCGGCACGCCCGACGAGGTCGCGAAGATCGTCTACGTGCTCTGCACGGAAACGAG
The DNA here is from genome assembly GCA_964454955.1 of uncultured Bradyrhizobium sp. GTDB lineage: Bacteria > Pseudomonadota > Alphaproteobacteria > Rhizobiales > Xanthobacteraceae > Bradyrhizobium. The sequence goes on from CAYVVB010000281.1 coordinate 17,738, forward strand.
CTCCTATGTGAACGGCGCGGAGATTCACATCAACGGCGGCCAGCACGTGTGAGGGCGGGGGACGCCGCTCGACAAAGCCATCGCCCCGGAGAACGCCGCGGCCACACCGCGAATCTCGCTCCACTCAAATGGCCGAGGAGCTTCGCAATAACTCCGCCCTGTGCCTTATCGGTCCAGCTCGCGCAGAGCCTCGTCATCGGGCCGCGCTTCGCGCGGACCCGTTGGCTTGGCCGGGACGACGTGAGCTGAGGCCGCGCCCTCAATGACGAAAACCCTTCCCCTCAACTCAACCCGCGCAGAATCTGCGCGGCCTGCCAGCGCAGGCGCGAGCCTGCGATATCGATGTTGAAGATGGACGAGCATTCGTCCTCACGCTCGCCCTCCGCCAGCGCCGCGCCGCAATGGCGGCAGACGCGAGGGTTCAGCGCAACCGCCCGAGAGCCGTCCGCTCGTCCCCGGTAGCGCGCCAGGTCGACGACATTGGAAGACGACATTACGAGTTTCTCAACCATCAGGGGCCCTCAAAGGCTCAAGCGCGACAGCCGATCAGGCGGCACGCTTATGCTTAATCGTTCGGGCATGATCTGCGCGAAAACGAGTCTCATCTATTCGTCAGTGGGAAAACATCAGCCTGCTCAGCGCTCATCAGGCTTTCGGCTCCGGATCATGCTCGCGATCGAGCCTAACGGAGAAGTTTCGATCAAACCTTCAGCGCACCACTCAAATTTTAGCTGAGGGATCGAGGCAAGCAGCGCTAACGAATTCTTGCTGCGATAACGGAGTGTCGTGCGCTGCAAAAATGCTTACAGCCACTTCTTCAGCTTGAAGATGTAGTACGGCACGACCGCTGCAGCGATCATCGCGAGCACGGCGACCGGATAGCCGTAGTCCCAGCCCAGCTCCGGCATGTCCTTGAAATTCATGCCGTAGATCGAGGCGATCAGGGTCGGCGGCATCAGTACGACTGCCATCACCGAGAACAGCTTGATGATGTTGTTCTGCTCGAGATTGACCACGCCGAGCATGGCATCGAGCACGAAGGTGATCTTGTTGGAGAGATAGGAGGCGTGGTCGGTGAGCGAGGCGACGTCGCGCTGCATGGTCTTGAGCTGCTCGCGCATGTCCTTCGACCATTTGACGCCCTCCACCACCGCCGAGAGAAACGTGACCAGGCGGCCGATCGAGACGAGGCTTTCCCGCACCTTGGAGGTCAGGTCGCCCTTTCGCCCGATCGCGATCAGGATCTGCGAATATTGCTTGGCGTGGCCGTGACGCTCCTTCTCGGGCTCGAAGATGGCATGGGAGACCTGGTCAACGTCGGCGCCGACGCGCTCCAGAATGTCGGCGCAGCGGTCGATCACGGCGTCGAGCAGCTCCATCAGCACCTGCTCGCCGGTCACCCCTGGCGCGCAGGCGCGCCCGAGCTTGGTCTCCACCAGCGCAAACGGCCTTGGCGTGTCGTAGCGCACGGTCACCAGGCGATGGTCGGCGAGGATGAATGTCACCGCCGTGGTGCGCGGCATGTCGGTGTCGGCATTGCACATCAGCGTCGCCGTCATGTAGCGCGCGCCGCTCTCCATATAGAGACGGCTGGATATCTCGATCTCCTGCATGTCCTCCCGGGTCGGGACCAGGACACCCGCCAGCCGTTCCACCGCCTTGTCCTCGGCCGCGGTCGGGTTGACCAGGTCGACCCAGACCGTGTTGTCCGGGAGTTGGGAGAGGTCCGCGACGGTCACTCTCTTCAACGAGGACTCGGAAGGAACGAACACCGAAAGCATCAGCAGGACTCCGGGAAGGGCTTGCCCCTGCCCTAAGGCAGTTGCCCTTATTATGCCACCCACCAATAACGGTCGCGTTAACCATCGGTGCCCCATTGCAACCAAGGCGCGGCGGCGCCCTCGGGCGTGATGTGGCATTCCTGCCCAAAAAACAGCCTAGGGCCGCCACCCTTGCGGCAAAAAAGACACAGCCTCGCCCCAGCAGCGCGCAAGCAGCCTCTCAATGCTGGAATTGTAGTGCCTTTCGACGATAATAAGACCTGCTTGAATCGTGGCGTTGCGGCGCAAGATTGGCGCGCGGGCGTCTTAGTCCTTCAGATCCGGAACCTGGTGATGTCGTCGCTGAAAGTGAAACTGGCCGTTTTGGCCGCCGGCCTTCTGCTGTCGGGGTGCATGCAGGCCACGACCTACGAGGCCACCAACACCGCCAACTTCAAGCCGCGCGACAAGGAATATCTGGCGAAGATCCGCTACACCAACACGCCGGTCGCCGAACCCTTCCGCCGCGCCATCGTCGAGTATCACCGCAAGGAGGCGCCGGGCTCGATCCTGGTCGATTCCGACAACCACTACCTCTATTACGTGCTCGATGGCGGCAAGGCGATCCGCTACGGCATCACCGTCGGTGAAGAGGCCATGGCCTGGTCCGGCATTGCCAAGGTCGGCGCCATGACGGAATGGCCGGCCTGGCACCCGACCAAGGGCGAGATCGAGCGGCTGGGCGTGCCGACCTTCGTGGCACCGGGCCCCGACAATCCCATGGGCTCTCGTGCGATGTATCTCTATGCCAACGGCAAGGATACGCTGTTCCGCATCCATGGCACCAACCAGCCGGAATACATCGGCGCCTCGATCTCGTCGGGCTGCATCCGGCTGACCAACGAGGACGCGATCGACCTCTACAACCGGGTGAAGGTCGGCACCATCGTGGTGGTGCTGGAGCCGCACAAGGGCGACTCGCCGTTCAATTCGCAGATGGCGCTGCAGGGCGGGGGCAGCGTTACCGCGATGCAGTGAACGTATCGTCAGCCTTGGGTTGAGAAAGCGCCGGTCCTGCCGGCGCTTTTTTGTTGCTGCCTATCCGCGTTTCCACCTCGCCCGGCTTGCGGCAGGGCTATTCCATATATCCCTAAGGGCCTTGCTTCATCGTCATTCCGGGGCACCCGAAGGGCGAAGAATTTCGAGATTCCGGGTCTGGTCCTTCGACCATCCCGGAATGACGGAGCCACGGGCAGCGCGCAGACGCCCGCCACGGCAGCGTGATCCATATATGGGAAAGCCCTGCCGCTGCGGGGACAGGGAGACCACCTCCCTTGCCGTGATCGCACGGCCTAATTCTGCCGTCCTCTGACGCCGAGCCCTGCGCTCCGGTGTGCCGCGGCTGGCGGCTTCTTCGCCTCGTTTTCAACGTCTGCCTTGCCGGCCTTTGCTTTCTCCGCCTTCTCCTTCTTGCCCTCATCGCGGCTGGCGACCATGCGCGGCGGGGCCTCCGAGGGCCGGTCCGCGGGCACCAGCGGGGCGATCTTAGGCATGGGGTCCAGCACGTCCCACTGGCAGATCCGGTAATTGTTGTGCCGCTCCATGAGGTCGAGATGGATATGGTTCTCGTGGTGCCAGTCGGAGTCCGGCCCCAGCACGGTCGTAAAGCGCGTGCAGGCCGAGTGCAGCACGTTCTCCCGGAGCTCGCGCGGCTGGCTGCGGTCGGTCAGTTCGACGGACCGGCCGTCGGCAAGCTTGAAGGCGTGCAGGTCCAGCGCGTTGGCGTGGCCGTGCTCGGAAAGATGCGCGCCCTTCACGCCGTTGAAGGTGCGGCAATCGTAGGACTCGAAATTGTCGAGCTCGGCCAAGTGGCTGCCGAGCTTTTGCGCGAGCGGCGCGATGTCGGTGCGGACCCAATCCGCGATCACCGATGCCGCCGGGCAGCGTAAGGTCGCGGCGGGCGAAACCTTCACGCGCCGCTTGTCCGGCAGGACGATCGCCTCCAGCCGCACCAGGTCCTCGCCGCCACAGGCGCCAGGGCCGTGGATTGCAGGAATGGACGGCGCGATCGCGACGTTGTCGGTGAGTGCCTGGCGGCAGGCCGTGGGCTGGGGCGGCGGCGCCGCCGCCCCGTTGGCGGGCTCCTCGGGCGGCTGTTTGGACGGCTGTTCGGAGGGCTTTTGGACCCCCTTGGCCTGCGCCGCATTCGATGGCAGGCGCGCGCCCGTGCGTGGCCCGGCGGACGGGACCTGCGGGGCCCGGATCATCGGCGGGATTTCAGGCTCTCCCCTCGCCTCGGCCGTGGTTTTGCTCCCCGGCGCCTCCTGCGGGCGCGGCACGGGCAGGGGCACCTTTGCCGCATGTACCGTCCTGTGCAGCTTGCGCTGGGGATGCCAGAACAGGTCGCCCCAGCCGAAGTCCCAACCCGAATGGGCATGCCTGCGCGCTTCGGCCGGCACCGTCAACGCCCAGACGGCCCCCGCCAGGGCTACGACGGTAACCATGACTGCGCCAAAACGCCTTTTGCGTACCACTTGGCCCGCGCTAGAGTTCATGGCAATTCCTTGGCGTAGGAACACACCGCACGGAAACACCTGGAGGAACGCCCGTATGCTTGGTTTGATGCAAGACTGGCCCTTGCTCTGTCACCGCATTATCGAACACGCGGCGACGATTCACGGCACGCAGGAGGTCGTCACCCGATCGGTCGAAGGGCCGATCCATCGCACCAACTATAAAGAGATCCACCGCCGCGCCCTGAAGGTCTCGCAAGCGCTGGATCGCAACGGCATCAAGTTCGGCGACCGCGTCGCCACCATCGCCTGGAACACCGGCCGCCACCTGGAATGCTGGTACGGCATCATGGGAATCGGCGCGATCTGCCACACCGTCAATCCGCGCCTGTTTCCCGACCAGATCGGCTGGATCATCAACCACGCCGAAGACCGCATCGTGATCACGGACCTCACTTTCGTATCGATGCTGGAACAAATCGCGGGCAAGCTGCCGAGCGTCGAGCGCTATGTCGTGCTGACCGACAATGCGCATATGCCGCAGACCTCGCTGAAGAACGCGATCGCCTACGAGGACTGGATCGCGGGTTTCGACGGCGACTTGAAATGGAAGAGCTTCGACGAAAACACCGCGGCCGCGATGTGCTATACCTCGGGCACCACGGGCGATCCCAAGGGCGTTCTCTATTCGCACCGATCCAACGTGTTGCATGCGTTGATGGCCAACAATATCGACGCCCTGGGCGCGAGCGCCTCAGACACAATGCTGCCGGTGGTGCCGCTGTTCCATGCCAACAGCTGGGGCATTGCCTTCTCCGCGCCCTCGATGGGAACCAAACTGGTGATGCCGGGCCCCAAGCTCGACGGCGCCTCGGTCTATGAGCTGCTCGACACCGAGAAGGTCACCCACACCGCGGGTGTGCCGACGGTGTGGCTGATGCTGCTCAACTACATGGCCGCCAACAACCTGAAGCTGCCGCATCTGAAGCGGGTGATCTGCGGCGGCTCCGCGATGCCGCGCTCGATGATCAAGACGTTCCTCGACATGGGCATCGACGCGCGCCATGCCTGGGGCATGACCGAGATGAGCCCGATCGGAACGCTCGCAACGCCAAAGCCGCCGTTCGACAAGGCCGAGGGCGAAGCCAGACTCGACGTCCTGCAGCTCCAGGGCTATCCGCCGTTCGGCGTGCAGATCAAGATCACCGACGACGAGGGCAAGAAGCTTCCCTGGGACGGCAAGACCTTCGGCCGGCTGAAGGTGTCGGGCCCCTCGGTGTCCAAGGCATATTACCGGGTCGACACCAAGATCCTCGATGACGAGGGCTATTTCGACACCGGCGATGTCGCCACCATCGACGCGCACGGCTACATGCGCATCACCGATCGCTCCAAGGACGTGATCAAGTCCGGCGGCGAATGGATCTCCTCGATCGACCTGGAAAACCTCGCGGTCGGTCACCCGGCGGTCGCGGAAGCCGCCGTCATCGGCGTCCATCACCCCAAATGGGATGAACGTCCGCTTCTGATCGTGCAGCTCAAGCCGGGCCAGGAGGCGACGCGCGAGGACATCTTGCGGTTCATGGAAGGCAAGATCGCCAAGTGGTGGATACCCGACGACGTCGCTTTCGTCGACGGCATTCCCCATACCGCCACGGGCAAGATCCTGAAGACCGCGCTCCGCGACCAGTTCAGGAACTACAGCTTCCCGAACGCCGCCGCCTGAAGACCAATCCCGCAAACGGCCTCTGCCACCGGCGGAGGCCGCTTCATTTGCGCCCAAGTCTTTGTCGACCGATTAAGGTTAGTGGCTTCGGCAGGCGCCGACAGCGACGAAAGGCCAATAGGAACAGGGCCGCCGGCTTTCTATTTTGCCGCCGCTTTTCCCTAGAGAACAACAAAGGCAAGGAACGTCCTTATGACGAAATCAATTGCGACGCGGTCGCTGCCGTGGCTCCTTTTTGCTTCGCTTGCGGCCACGGGCGCGCATGCCGCCGGGAACAAGGTAGTGATCGGCGACATCGACGACATGTCCGGCCTCTATGCCGACGTGATCGGCCCCGGAGGGGTCGAGGCCGCCAAGATGGCGATTGAGGATTTCGGCGGCAGCGTGCTCGGCAACAAGATCGAGTTCCTGGAAACCGACCATCAGAACAAGCCGGACGTCGGCGCGCAGAAGTTCCGCGAATGGGCCGACCGCGACGGCCTGACCATGGTGCTCGGCGGCTCCAACACCGGCGTCAGCCTCGCCTTGAACAATGTCGCGAAGGAAAAGAAAGTCCCCTTCATCGCGATCGGCGCCGCCGGCGCTTCGCTGACCGGCAAGGACTGCACGCCCTACACCATGCACTACGTCTACGACACCACGGCGCTCGCCAACGGCACCGCGAAGACCATGGTCAGCCAGGGCGGCAAGAGCTGGTTCTTCCTCACCGCCGACTACGCCTTCGGCACGCAGCTCCAGGAAGCCGCCACCAAGGTGGTCGAAGCCAGCGGAGGCAAGGTGGTTGGCGCGGTGCGCGTGCCGCTGTCGACCTCGGACTTCTCGAGCTACCTGCTGCAGGCGCAGAACTCCGGCGCCCAGGTGCTGGGGCTTGCCAATGCCGGCAACGACTTCACCAATTCGATCAAGGCCGCCGACGAGTTCGGCATCGCCGGCACAATGAAGCCCGCCGCCCTGCTCGCGTTCCTCAGCGACATCCACAGCCTTGGGCTGAAGTCCGCTCAGGGGCTCTATCTCACCACCGGCTGGTACTGGGACCTCAACGACAAGAACCGCGCCTTCGCCAAGCGCTTCTACGAGAAGACCAAGCGCGAGCCGACCATGAACCAGGCCGGCTACTATTCGGCGACCCTGAACTATCTGAAGGCGGTGAAGGCCGCGGGCACCACCGATTCCGACAAGGTGATGGCCGAGCTCCACAAGCTCAAGATCGACGACATTTTCACCGGCAAGATCCGCGCCGACGGCCTGATGGAGCATGACATGTACATCATGCAGGTGAAGAAGCCGGAAGAGTCCAAGTACCCTTGGGACTATTACAAACTGGTCCAGACCATGTCGGGCGAAGAAGCCTTCGGCAAATTGTCCGACTCCGCCTGTCCGCTCGCGGCCACGCACTAAGACGCAACGGGATCGGGTTGCATGCGCCCGGCGGAAACCGCCGGGCGCTCCACTCAAACGCATCGATTCGGCGGCAAATTTGCCGGGATAAAGCCTTCACAGCGGGGCAAAAAATGCGCTACGTGAGCGCATCGTTGCCCGACTGACCGGCGCGGGCGGCCTTTTGGACGAGATGATGGCCCGCAGGTTTTCGGCTCCCTACCTTTCGGAACCCGTCTCCGGCCTCGCCACCTGGGCGCGGAATCTCGCGGTGTTTTCCGTGGTCGCCGTGCTGGTTTCGATCCTCATCGTCCGCTTCGGCTTTCTGGAAGTAAAGCCGGCACTGGCGACCTTTTTCGGCGCCCTGGCGCTTGCGGGGCTCTCCATCCTGATCGGCTTCGCAGGCTTTGCCGCGATCTGGCAGAACGGCACGCGCGGCATGAGTCTCATCCTGCTGGCGTTCCTGATCGATGCGCTGGTGCTGGCTTATCCGGCCTACCTCGCTGTCCAATACCGGCGGCTGCCGCCGATCCACGACGTCACCACCGATCCGATCGATCCGCCGCGGTTCGAGGCCCTGGCGCGGCTGCGCACCGGCGACGGCACCAACACCGCCGTCTATGCCGGGCTCTATTCCGCCGAGCAGCAGCGCAAGGCCTATCCCGACATCGAGCCGGTCAGCCTCGAAATTCCGGCCGAGCGGGCCTATGAGATCACGCTGCGGCTCGTGAACAAGCGCAAATGGCTCGTGATCGATGAACGCGCGCCGCAGCCGCCGCGCCGGATCGGCCGTATCGAGGCGGTGGCGCGCACGCCGATCATGGGCTTTCGCGAGGACGTCTCGATCCGCGTGCAGCCCGACGGCGACGACTCGCGTGTCGATATCCGCTCTTCGTCGCGCTATTTCGAGAGCGATCTCGGCTCCAACGCCGCGCGCATTTCCAAGCTGATCGACGACCTCAATGCCGCAGCCGAAGCAGACAGCCTGAAGCCGGCAAAGAAGGCGCCGCCCCCGCCGGCCAAGCCGCCCGCGAAGACGGTGAAGAAGTGAGGGGGCACGCCGACGCGCGGCCCGCGATGGCAGCGCAGGCTACGGCTTCAAGTCCATATCGATGCGCACGAAGTCGCCGCGATAGGTGACCTCGCCCAGATAGATCACGGTCCGGTCGGCGGTCGTGAACACCCGCCGCACTTCGGCAACAGGGGAATTCAAGGGGACCTGCAGCAGCCTCGATGCTTCGAGATCCGCCGTTCCGATGGTGAGCGTCTGGCGCGCGCTGGCGATTGCCGGATCACGCATGTATTTCAGGATCGGGATTACGGTCTCCTTGCGGAATCGCTTTGGCGATTTGCGGAAGATCCTCTCGTCGAGATAGATCGAAATCACGCAATAGGGCTGCTTGTTGCGCGAATGGACCCGGCGCATGAAGACATAACGCTCCGCCGGGCGACCGTCCTCCGGCACCAGCGGCGCGTCCGCCCGTCCCTCGGAGATGTTGAGAATCTCGGGCGAAGTGTCGCGATACACTTCCGCGAGGTCCGCGAGCGTCGTCTCCACCTTGAGCCAGCGGTCCTGCCTGACATGACCGGTGACGAATGTGCCCCTTCCCTGCTGGGCCTCGATCACGCCTTCCCGTGACAACAAATCGAAGGCCTGGCGGATGGTGACGCGCGAAACGCCGAATTCGGCGGCGAGTTCCTCGTTGGCGGGCAGCCGCAGGCCGTGCGCCCAGATTCCCCGGGCGATGCGCTGCCGGAAGATATCGGCGATCTGCGCATATTTCGGCACCGGGCTGTCGGAATTCAGGTCCATCGCTCGCCTCATGCCGCTCTACTGCCTCACCAGAGCGGCCCCCTTCTCGCCGATCATCAAGCTGGTGGCGTTGGTGTTCGCTGACGTGATCTGAGGCATCACCGACGCATCGATGACCCGCAATCTTTCGGCACCGCGAACCTTGAGCTGCGGGTCCACCACGGCTTTGTCGTCGCTGCCCATCCGGCAGGTTCCCACGCAATGAAACACCGTCCCGCCCGTCCTGCGCGCAAACTCCCACAATTGGGACGGCGAGGCAGAGGTATCGCCGGGCACCACTTCCATGTCCCAGAGATCGCGGAATGATTTCTGCCGATAGATCTCGCGCAGGATCTTCATGCCGGCGACGATCGTCTTGCGGTCGATCTCCTCGGCAAAATAGTTGGGCGCAATCCGCGGCTGATCGAACGGATCGGTCGAGCGGATCGCAAGCACGCCGCGCGACTTGCCATGGCATTGCCAGACCGATGCGGTGAAACCCGCATAAGAGTGCAGCGGCTCGCCGGGCTTGTCGACCGACAGCGGCATCACGTTGAACTGTACATCCGGGCGTCCATCAATCGCATATTCGGTGCAGGCGGCGCCTCCGACCTGACCCGCGCCCGCGCTCAACGGCCCGCTGCCGGCCAGCGCCCATTGCAGGCCCATCTTGGCGAGTTCATACGGATTGCGCACCTGGTTGTTCAGCGAGATCCGGTGCTTCAGGCGTACGATCAGCCGCGCCTGGTAATGGTCCTGCAGATTGCGTCCCACCTCGGGCGCGTCGACAATGACGGGAATGCCGAGATCGCGCAGCAGATCGGCCGGGCCTACACCCGAGAGCTGCAGCAGTTGCGGCGACTGCAACGCGCCGGCACACAAGATCACCTCCTGCGCTGCACTGGCGCGGAAGGCTCGTCCGTCCTTGATCCATTCGACGCCTGCGGCCTTGTCGCCCTCGAACAGGACCTTGCTCGCTTGCGCGCGCGTCATGATGCTCAGGTTGGGCCGCTTGCGGACCGGGCTGAGAAACGCCGAGGCCGAGCTGGAACGCCAATGCCGCCCGATGCCGAGCTGGTAGGTGCCAACGCCATAGGTCGTTTCGGCATTGAAGTCCGGATTGCGCGGCAGGCCGTATTCCACCCCCGCCTCCACCCATGCCGCGGACGCGCGATTGCCGGTCCGCAGCTCGGAGACCTCGAATTCGCCGAGGCCACCGTGGTATTGGCTCTCGCCGCCCTCGTAGCGCTCGTAGCGGCGGAAATAGGGCAGCACGTCACGATAGCTCCAGCCCGACGCGCCCATGCGCTCCCAATCGTCGAAGTCCTCGTGCTGGCCGCGAATGAAGATCAGGCCGTTGATCGAGGACGAGCCGCCGAGCACGCGCCCGCGGGGCCAGATGATCGGGCGGTTGCCGCTGCCCTCACCTGGCTCGGTGAGAAACAGGCGCGAGAACCGCTCGTTGTAGATCGTGCGGTAATAGCCGACAGGAAGCTTGAGCCAGAAATTCCTGTCGGGGCCACCTGCTTCCAGCAGCAGCACGCGACAGGCGGGATCGGCAGAGAGCCGGTTCGCCACGATGCAACCGGCCGAGCCGGCTCCCACGATGATGTAATCATATCCTTGAGCGGCCATGCTCGCCTTCCGCGTTCTTCAGGCTGTCCGTTAGCGATTGATCGATGCGAGATCGGGCTCGATGCCGAGCCCGGGCGCATCGGTCAGCGTCACCGTTCCGTCTCGGACGTGGCGCACCGGCCCGCAAAATTCATCGCGCAGCGGATTGTCGTTCGAGTCCACTTCCAGCCAGCCGCTGCCCCCTGACGCGGCCAGCAGGTGCGCCGAGGCGAGCAGGCCGATGCCGCCGCCGAGGTAGTGCGGACAAAAGATCTTGCCGGCGCTCAGGATGTCCTGCGCAAGCTTTGACGTTACGCTGAGCCCGCCCCATTTCGCGAGATCGGGCTGCACGACTTTCAGCACATTGCCGGTCAGCGCCTGCGTAAAACCGGGACGACTGGCGATGTTCTCCCCAGCCGCAAGGGGCACGCTGACAGCCTCGGCCAGCGCCTGCCATTCCTGCCACGGCCGGTCGGCACGGATCGGCTCTTCCAGCCAAGCCAGACCGAACTCGGCGAACCCGGGCGCAAGTTCAAGCGCACGCTCGAGCGACCAGGCCTGGTTGGCATCGGCCGCCAATTTCCCGGAATCCACGAGCCTCGCGAGGGCGGCCAGGTTGGCGCGGTCGGCTGCCGGATCGAAACCGACCTTCAGCTTCAATGCGCGGTGCCCGCGCCGCAGCGCCGCTTCCGCCGCCTGCTGCGAGCCGACCGGGTTGATCCCACTGGCATAGACCTTGATCCTGCCTTCGGCTCCGCCAAGCGCTTTCCACAGGGGCAGCCGGGCGCGGCGTGCATGAAGGTCCCACAGCGCAGTATCGATGCCGGCAATGGCTTGCGCGAATGGTCCAGGCTCTCCCGATTGCAGCGCCAGCACCGCGGTATCAGCGGTCAGCCGTTCGAAGACCTCGGTCGGATCGGCGAGCGCGCAGCCAGCCACGGCCGGCGCCAGGACTTCATTGATCAGGCGAGCCCTGTGCTCAGCCCCCGTCGACGGGAAATTGCACCAGGTCTCGCCCCAGCCCGCATGGCCGTCTTCGTCTTCCACGCGAACGAAAACCGCGGGCCGGTCAAGCATACGTCCGAACGAGGTGATCACCGGGTTCAACAGCGGATAGCGGTAGCAGTAGGCCTGAACGCTGCGGACGACGAAGCTTTGCGTTGCCATTGGCTCAAAATTCCGACGGGGCGCAGGGTCCGGCGCCCTCTTGTATGGTCATCCTATTTATAATATGACCTCTCCGCCATCAACGACAAATAGGCCGGGAGCTTGGATGAACGGCGGTGTGGGACGGCGCGTGTTATTGGGAGTGGCACCGTGGCTCGGCGTCATCGCGCTTTGGTATGCCGTTCGCTGGAGCGGCTTTGTCAATGTCGCGCTGATCCCGGCGCCGCATCAGGTCGCAGCGAAGTTCGTCGATCTCCTGCTGCATGAGGGGCTCCTGTTCGACATCTACGCCTCGACGCGCCGGGTCCTTCTCGGCGTCATTCTCGGCATCGCCGTCGCCGTTCCCGTCGGCTTTCTCCTGGGCTGGTACCGTCCGGCACGGATCTTTGCCGACCCGATGGTCAATTTCTTTCGTGCGCTGCCGCCGATTGCGCTGATCCCGCTGGTCATCGTCTATTTCGGCGTCGACGAACTCGCCAAGCTCGTGATTCTCTTCTACGCCTCGTTCTTCTCCGGCGTGATCGTGATGTACGAGGGCGTTTCGCAGATCACTCCGCTTTACATTCGCGTGGCAAAGACGCTCGGCGCCGGGGAGTTCGAGATCTTCCGCAAGGTCATCATTCCCTTGACGGTGCCGCATATCCTGACTGCGCTGCGGGTCGCGCTCGGGGTCGCCTGGGCGACGCTCGTCGCCTCCGAACTGATCGCCGCCCAGCGCGGGCTTGGCGCAATGATCCAGAACGCATCGACCTATTTCCTGCTCGACATCATCTATGTCGGCATCATCTGCATCGGTTGCATTGCGTTGATCATGGACCTGATCCTGCGCAGGATAAGTGCACGCTTGCTGGTCTGGCAGGAGCGCGCGACGTCATGAACGGGCAAGCCGGGGCCGTCAAGCGTGCACAGTTCGAGCACGTCTCGCTCAACTTCACTACGCCCAAGGGACGGCTCGATGTCGTTGCCGACGTCAGCTACGACATCTACGAGGGCGACTTCGTCGCCGTGATCGGTCCATCCGGCTGCGGCAAGACGACAATGATGAGCATGCTCGCCGGATTTCAACGACCCACGACCGGGCGCGCGCTGTTCGGCGGCAGGCCGGTCGATGGACCCGGGCCCGAACGCGGCGTGATCTTCCAGGAATACGGCGTCTTTCCGTGGCTGACGGTCAAGCAGAACATCGCCTTCGGCCTCGATCTCAAGGCCAACCGTGTCGAGAAAAGAGAGCGCGAGGCCATCTGCGAGCACTATCTCGAACTCATGGGACTTGCCGACTTTGCCAATTCCTATCCCAAACATCTGTCGGGCGGCATGCGCCAGCGGCTCGCGATTGCGCGCGCCTATGCGGTGAAGCCGCAGTTTCTCCTGATGGACGAGCCGTTCGGAGCGCTCGATGCGCAGACGCGCGCCAACATGCAGAGCCTGCTGCTCAAGGTGCTGGCGAGCGAGGGCAAGACGGTCATGCTCATCACCCATTCGGTGGAAGAGGCGATCTACCTTGCCTCGCGGATCGTGGTGGTGACCGCGCGTCCGGCGCGGATCAAGGAGATCATCGACGTGCCGTTCCCCTATCCGCGCGACGAGTCGATCCAGGAACGGCCGGAATTCGGCTCGTTGCGCAGTCATATCCGCGAGCTCGTGATGAACGAGTACCGCGCACAGCAAGCGCAGATGCGTCCCGTTTCATTTTCTGAATAGCAAAGAAACCAAGGAGGACACCATGGATCGCCGGCAATTCCTGAAAGCGGCTACCACCACCGCACTGGCGGGCTTTGCGCCGGCGGCGCCTGCAATCGCCCAGGCGAAGACCAAGATCAGGGTCGGATATCTGCACACGGTTGCCGTGGACGGTCAGATCTGGACCGGCATCGACCGGGGCAGTTTCGACCGCCAGGGACTTGAACTGGAGCTCAGGCAATTCAATACCGGGCTCGAGCTGTTTCAGGCACTGATCGGCGGCAGCCTTGACGTGCTCTCGACCGGTGCGGTGCTGTCGAATTTCCCCGCACGCGGCCAGGGCAAGGTGTTCCTGATCAACGACATCGAGGTCGCCACGGCGCAGCTTTGGGTGCGCTCCGACCAGGGCGTGAAGTCGTTCGCCGACCTCAAGGGCAAACGGATCGCAACCGCGACCGGCACCACGGCGCATGTGTTCCTCGACAAGGCGCTGCGCGCCAACAAGATCGATCCGAAGGACGTCGAACTGGTCAACCAGACCATGCCTGCTGCCGTGACTGCCTTCGTCTCGGGCGCAGTGCCCGCGGTGGCGCTCTGGGTTCCGTTCAATGTCACCGCACGCGACAAGGTTCCGGGCGCCATCAAGCTGGCCGACGCCTCCGCCTATTATCCTGAAGCCGCCATCATCGACGGCTGGGCGGCGAGAAACGACTATTACGAGCCGAACAAGGAAACACTCGCCAGATTGATCAAGGCGTGGGCCGAAGCGAACGACTACATCATCGCCAACAGCGACGCAGCAATGCAGGCGCTTCAGAAAAACCATTATACCCAGACGCCGGTGGCCGACATCAACGAGTCGTTCCAGGCGCAGAAGATGCACACGGCGAACGATTGGAAGCAGCTTTATTCGGACGGCACCGTCACCAAATGGCTGCAGCAGACGACGGATTTCTTCATGGCCAATGCCGGCGTGAAGGACTTCACCCCCGCCAGCAAGTATTTTGATCCGAGCCTTTACCTGAAGGCGCTGGCCTGAGGCGATGTCATTTCCGGGTTCGCGCCCAATTCTACTGCGGCATAAATCCTCATGGTGAGGAGCGCGAAGCGGCGTCTCGAACCATGAGGCCCCGATTGTGGCCACATCCTTCGAGACGCTTGCTGCGCAAGCTCCTCAGGATGAGGGGAAAGAACCGATTCTGGCGCAGTAGTGCTAAAGCATGATCCGGAAAAATGTGTAGCGGTTTTCCGGATCATGCACAATCAAGGAGCTAAAGCGCGATGCGATTTACCCTAATCCATCGCGCTCTAGACTAGCGGCGCGCCCCGGAACGAGCCTCAGGCGACGAGGCGATAAGTCCCTTCGATGACCGGGTCGCCATCGGTCGCAACGATCCCGCGTGCGACGAGATCCTCCAGATGCGCCAGCACCGAGTAGCCGGCGGCCTTGGTGAGGCGCGGATCGATGCCGATATAGATTGCGCGCACCAGGCTGGGAATGTCGGCCCCGCCCTTGCTCAAGCGGTGCAGGATCGAGGCCTCGCGCGCCTGCCGATGGGGGATACGGAAACGCACTTAGCGCGGCCCCTCCGGGATTTCCGGGCCTGGGCCTGAAAAATACAGATCCTCGGAGCGGCGCGCGAGCCGCTCCAGCGAGGCCATATAGTCGACCATCGATCCGTCGGGCGGAGCCACGATCGAAGTCGACCAGCCCATCACATGGTCGCCGACAAAGGTGATCTTACGCTCCGGCCAGGCGAAGGCCATGTGGTTGGCGGTGTGGCCGGGCGTTGCCACCGCCTCCAGCCTCCAGCCTGAGCCTTCGATCACCTCGCCGTCGGCAACCGTAACGTCGGGCCTGAAATCGCGGTCAACACCGGACTCCGGGCTGTGCTTCTCGCTTTCGTAACGCGGGCGCGAGGCGCGATGCGGGCCTTCGGCAAATATTGTGGCGCCGGTCGCCTGCTTGAGGCGCGGCGTGTTCGGCGAATGGTCCCGATGGGTGTGGGTGACGACGATGTGCGTCACGGTCTCGCCACGCACCGCATCGAGCAGCGCCTTCGCGTGCGCCTCGTCGTCAGGTCCGGGGTCGATGATCGCGACCTTGCCCTGTCCTACAATGTAGCTGACGGTGCCTGTGAAGGTGAATGGGCTCGGATTGTCGCAGAGGATGCGCCGCACGCCCGGCCGCACTTCTTCCACGACGCCGGGTTTCAGCGGAAAATTGCGGTTGAATGGAATGTCGTCGTTATCGGCCATGGGGTTCTTGTCTTGGCTCGTTCCGGGGCGATGCGAAGCATCGAACCCGGAATGACGGTGCAGGATTTACATGAACGCCTGGATGCCGGTAATGGCGCGGCCCAGGATCAACGCGTGCACATCGTGGGTGCCTTCATAGGTGTTGACGGTCTCCAGGTTCGAGAGGTGCCGCATCACGTGATACTCGATCTGGATGCCGTTGCCGCCATGCATGTCGCGGCAGGTCCGCGCGATGTCCAGCGCCTTGCCGCAATTGTTGCGCTTGACGATGGAGATCATCTCCGGCGCCATCTTGCCTTCATCCATGAGCCGGCCGACGCGAAGCGAGCCCTGCAGCCCCAGCGCGATCTCCGTCTGCATGTCCGCGAGCTTCTTCTGCACGAGCTGAGTGGCCGCGAGCGGCCGGTTGAACTGCTTGCGGTCCAGCGTGTACTGCCGTGCGCGGTGCATGCAGTCTTCCGCCGCCCCCATCGCGCCCCAGGAAATGCCGTAGCGGGCGCGGTTGAGACAACCGAACGGGCCCTTCAGCCCAGACACATTCGGCAACAGCGCGCTTTCCGGCACCACCACCCCGTCCATCACGACTTCGCCGGTAACCGAGGCGCGCAAGGACAGCTTGCCACCGATCTTCGGCGCTGACAGGCCCTTCATGCCCTTTTCGAGGATGAAGCCACGGATCTGGTTGTTGTGCTCGGGCGATTTGGCCCAGATCACGAACACGTCCGCGATCGGGGCATTGGAGATCCACATCTTGCTGCCGGTGAGCCGGTAACCGTCGGACACCTTCTCGGCACGGGTCTTCATGCCCGCGGGATCCGAGCCCGCGTCGGGCTCGGTCAGTCCGAAGCAACCGACCCATTCGCCGGTGGCCAGCTTGGGCAGGTATTTCTTGCGCTGGCTCTCATCGCCATAGGCGTAGATCGGGTGCATCACCAGCGACGACTGCACCGAGTTCATCGACCGATAGCCGCTGTCAACGCGCTCGATCTCGCGGGCCACCAGGCCATAGGCCACATAGCTCGCATTGGCGCAGCCATATTCCTCGGGCAACGTCACCCCGATCAGCCCAAGCTCGCCCATCTCGTTGAAGATTTCGCGGTCGGTCTTTTCCTCGAGATAGGCCTTGATGACGCGCGGCAACAGCTTCTCCTGCGCATAGGCGCGGGCCGTATCGCGGATCATGCGTTCATCTTCGGTGAGCTGCTCGTCGAGCAGGAACGGGTCGTCCCACTTGAAAGATGCCGCAGACGGCTTGTCCTTGGCCTGAGGGCGCACGCTCATAGGAATTCCTTTCGCATCAGACTTAACCGATTGTCGCATAAATTAGATCGCTATGGCGCGAAGCGCAATTGCGATGGGAACATGCATGCACGAACGTCGTTCCGGGGCACGCAAAGCGTGAACTATGGTGCGCCATTGCGCACCTGAGAATCTCGCGCCACAAGTTCGAGATTCCGGGTTCGCGCGCTACACGCGCGCCCCGGAATGACGACGCTCGATGTGGCGATCAAACCTCGAGCCGCTCGTTGGCAACGATCTCGATGCCGAAGCCGGACAGTCCCTTGTAGTCATGTGCCGACGAGGTGAGGTTGACGATCGAGGTGACGCCGAGATCGCGCAGGATCTGCGCCCCGACGCCGACCTCGCGCCATTGCTTGTGGCGGTCGGCTTCCGCCGTTCTCGACTCGCCCACCGGCTCGACGGGAACGCCGGCGGCGCCGTCGCGCAGGTAGACCAGCACGCCGCGGCCGGAACGCTTGAAATGCTGCAGCACCGCCTGCATGCGCTGCGATCCGGTGAACAGGTCTTTCACGATGTTGGGCTTGTGCAGGCGCGTCAGCACCCGCTTGCCGTCGCCGACGCCGTTATAGACGAAGGCCGCGTGGGTGATCTCGTCGAAGGGCGAGCGGTAGGCGTAGCCCTGCAAGGGACCGATCGGGCTCTCCACCGCAAAGGTCGACACCCGCTCGATCAGCTTTTCGCGCGCCTGACGATAGGCGATCAGATCGGCGATAGTGACATGTTTCAGCTTGTTCGCGGCGGCGAAGCGGGCAACCTGCTCGCCTTTCATCACCGAACCGTCGTCGTTCATCAACTCGCTGATCACGCCGACCGGCGGCAATCCCGACAGCCTGCAGAGATCGACTGCAGCTTCCGTGTGGCCGGAGCGAAACAGCACTCCGCCCTCGCGGGCGATCAGCGGAAACACATGGCCGGGGCGCGAAAAGTCCGCCGCACCTGCGTTCGGGTTGGTCAGGGCTCGGCAGCAGGAGGCGCGCTCCTCCGCCGAAATGCCGGTGCCGCCATCCGGCTTGTAGTCGATCGAGACCGTGAAGGCGGTGGTGTGGGCGGAATCGTTGTGCGCCACCATCGGCTCGAGGTGCAGGCGGCGCGCATCTTCGGTGGTAATTGGTGCGCAGACGATGCCGGAGGTGTGGCGGATGATGAATGCCATTTTCTCGGGCGTACACAGCGAGGCGGCGACGATCAGATCGCCCTCGCCCTCGCGATCATCGTCGTCGGTGACAACGACGAGTTCACCCTTGGCAAATGCTTCGAGGACTTCCTGAATCGTATCGGCCATCTTGCGAAAATCTCACTTGTTCGAGGGGAGCATTAGCCGGAATGGCCCCCCTATGCCAGCATTATGACACAGGGCCGGATGGCGCCTGCGTGCGGCTTTTCGGGCCGTCCCGCGGTCCGGCATTCGGCGAAAAAGCATTGACGAGGTCCGCCCTCCATCGCCAAGGTCGCTTAACCAAGAACAAGGAGACGCCTGTCAATGACCTCGGCCGGTTTCGATTTCACTCCCCTGCTCCCGGCAGACCTGCCGCCACCCGCGGCGAAGTGGACCGGGCTCGCGAAATACAGTTTCGTAGGCGGCAACAATGACCCCGAACAGGTCCCGCTCGACGATTTGATTGCGGCCGTCGATGCGGTGCTCCGGCGGGAGGGCAAGGCGCTCGCCACCTACAATCTCGCTCATGGCCCACAGGGTTATGGACCCTTGCGCGAATTTCTCGCCGCGAAATTGCGGCGCGATGCCGGTATGACAGCCGGCGCCGACGATATCCTGATCGTCTCCGGCTCGCTGCAGGCGCTCGACCTCGTCAACCACGCCCTACTTGCGCGCGGCGACACCGTCATCGTCGAGCAGGAAACCTATCAGGGCGCGCTGAACCGGCTGACGCGGCTCGGTGTAAACGTGAGCGGCATCCCGCTCGACGGCGAGGGGATGCGGATGGACGCGCTCGCCTCGAGCCTTTCCGATCTCAAGGCCCGCGGCATCCGACCCAAATACATCTACACCATTCCGACGGTGCAAAACCCGACCGGTACCATCATGCCCGAAGCGCGCCGCGCCGAGCTGCTGCGGCTTTCGCAGGCCTATGGCGTCCCGATCTTCGAGGATGATTGCTATGCCGATCTGGTCTGGACCGGCCAGCGCCCGCCGGCGATCCACGCCATGGCCGCGAACGGCGCCGTCATCCATATCGGCTCATTCTCCAAATCGATCGCGCCGGCCTTGCGGGTCGGCTTTATCGTGGCGCCCTGGCAGATCATGTCGCGCATGCTCGCCTTGAAGACGGATGCCGGCTCCGGCGCGCTGGAACAGATGGTGCTGGCCGAATATTGCGCGCCGCATTTTGCTACCCACGTCCCCGAACTCACCCGTGCGCTGCGGACGAAACTCGACACGCTGATGGAAGCGCTCAACGAACAGTTCGGCACCGCAGCCGAGTTCGAGACGCCCAAGGGCGGCATCTTTCTCTGGGTCAAGCTGCCCGACAATGTCGATACGCTCAAGCTCTATCAATCGGCGCTCGCCGCCGGCGTCTCCATCAATCCGGGCCCGGAATGGTCGACCGACGCGCCCTATTCAAGAAGCCGGCTGCGGCTGTGCTTTGCCAGTCCCTCGCACGAACAGATCCGCCAGGGCGTGGCCGTTCTCGCCGATGTCTGCCGACGCGAGTTCGGCGTGCCGGTCAGGATTGCCAATGTGGAGAAGGCGCAGGCCTAAGGCAGGACGGGCGGTGTTTGACGACATAGACGTCCTCTCCTTGGCAGCCTAGCCCGAATTGGGCCGAGCTCTTCGTGGCTCAAGCGCGATGGCGATCGAACCGGATGCCATCGCGCTTGAGGCGTCGTTTCGCGTTCATTGGAAATCGGCCATCTCGTACAGCGGCCGGATTTCGATCTCGCTCGGTCCCGGCATGGGGTTGGGGCAGCGCTTCACCCAGGCGATCGCCTCGTCCATGTCCTTGACGTCCCAGAGCCAGAAGCCGGCGACCAGCTCGCCGGTCTCGGCGAAGGGCCCGTCAATGACGGTCCGGCCGGGACCATCGAATGCAATACGTTTGCCGTGCGATGAGGGCTTGAGGCCATCGGCGGCGCGCAGGATGCCGGCGTTGGCCAGCTCCTCATTGAACCTGCCCATCGCCTCGAGCGCTTCGGTCGTGGGGAGAATGCCCTCTTCGCTGTCGACCGTAGCCTTCACGAGCACCATCACACGCATCGTCTTTCTCCTTGCCCGAACCGCCCTCATCAGCCTCATGTCGAAACGACGAGCGGAGTTCGCGGAAACCGACATGCTCCTGCAAATTTTTGGCCGGCTGAGGCACACGGCGCGAATGGCCGCTTCCAGATCAGCAAGCGCGATGGCGCGGTGACCGAGATTGGGCGCGAAACAGACAAACGCCGGCCGATCTCGCGTGATAGCGCGGGTAGACCAATCCACGACGTTACTCACAAGGCCGGAACTCGCGCTGGTGCAGTCGATTGCCTTTGGGAGACGATATCTCGAATGGGCATCAGCCAGGGGAAATTGCCATGCGGCACCTTGCTCTCATGTGTCTGATCAACATTGGCGTTGCGGCTCTCGGCCCTGTCGTCTTCGGGCAGATTTCATCCCCCTCGGCGAGCGATGCCGATATCGGCTGGCCGGGCCAACTCGATGGCGTCTGGCATTGGACCCTGCCTGATACGCCTGACGGGCTTCGACCTACACAGAGTTGGCACGCGACGGCATCCTCACCGGACGGCGATATCTATGTCGCCGGGATGGATCACGTCACGAATGCGGCGCTGTACAGGCTGGATTGGCGGGAGGGCAAGCTTCGGTTCGTGGGCGATGCGCGGTCCGCGTCCGAAGCCATGACGAACTGGAAGCCTGGCGAAACAGCACAGAAATTCCATACCCGCCCGCTTTGGCACAAGGGCAAAGTCTATGTTGCAACCATGGATCGATCGACGCTGGACGACGAATACCTCAGCCGACGTGGTTTTCACTGGTATGCCTACGACACCAGTTCGAACAAATTTTCGGACCTGAGCGCCCTGGAGCCCGGCGGCAGTGCCGTGGCGCACGGGAATGTGGTGGCTCTCGCTTCCGATCCGGTGCGGAACGTCATTTATGGCGCTGGTGTTCCCACAGGCGAGATCTATCGATACGACGTCGAGCGAGGTCGAACGGATGTCCTCGGTCGGCCCGGATCATATGACCGAACGTATCTCTATACTGGACGGGTGATGTGGGTGGACTCCCGCGGCCGTCTCTACTTCACCGCGACCAATCCGCGAAACCCATCAGAGTACGGGCACGTCTACGACTATGATCCGGACACTGGATTCGGCGAGCTCAAGAACTGGCAATTGCGGGAGGGACAGGCTCTTGAAGTCGGCCAATGTCTGGCCGGGAAAAAGCAGTGCTTCTTCTCGGACGATCGAGGCCACGTCTATCGTTTCGATGACGATGGTCCATCGTGGTCATACGTCGGCCAGATCGAAACCGACCGGCACGCAATCCGGACGTATATCTGGTTGTTTGACGTCGCCCCAGATGGAAGCAAGGCTTACGTGGCGACCAGTACGTCGCCACAACCAAGCGACTTTACCTCACTTTACGAATTCGATCTCAGAACCGGAAAAACGCTGCGGTTGTGCGCTCTTTCGGACTTGGATCCCGCACTGCGCAGTCTCCATATCCATACAGGTTATGATGCATGGGACCCCCAGGGACGCTTTTATTTCGCAAGCTTCAATGGGGAGCCCGATCAGCGGGTCATTCTCACTCGCGTCGATCCGAGCCGCCTTAAGGCAGCACTAAACAGGCTTCGATGAGGCTGCTACAGGCGAGATCTTGATCCGAGCATGATCCTTTCGGAAAACTGGTTTCCACTTTTCCGGACCATGCTCTAGAACAAGCTCTCCCAAAGGCGCGCTCCGATCGTGGCCGTGGGCTCGTCGTCGCACACCTTCGCGTTGCGGAGCGCTTGGCCGAGGCGAAGCAACAGCACGACCGACACATTGCCGCTGCCGGATTCGATACGGGCGATATATCGCTCGGAAATCCCCGAGCGGCGGGCAAGCTCCCGCCGCGACAGGTGGCGGCAGAGCCGCATGGCGCGCAACCGGTCACCCAGTTCCCTGAGAAACTGGCTTTCGGGATATGAGAGAAGCCGGCCCTGCAGCGCGCCCCGTAGCGCCGGGCCAGCGAGCGCTTCTACGGGATAAGGTATTTGCTGGTTCATCACGCCCGGCATGCTCGCCAAGCCGCAGGCGCGTTGCATTGATGCGGATCAATTGCCGAGCGCCGGCCTAGCGGCTCGGCTTCGGGGCGTTTCAGTCCCAAGCCGGCGCAAAGCCGGGATTCACGAAACGCTGGTCCTTGGGCAGTGCTGCGATCGCCTTGCGGTCGTCATCGTCGAGCCGGATGTCCAGCGCGTCGAGATTGGCCTTCTGGCTTTCGGCGCGCGAGGCCTTTGGAATCGCGGCGACGCCGTCCTGGTCGAGCAGCCATTTCAGCGCAACCTGCGCCGCAGACGCACTGTGCTTCTTGCCGATGGCAGTGAGTGTCGCGTCGCCGGCGGCGCGCCCCTGTGCCAACGGGCAATAGGCGACAAGGGGAATCGACTTCGCCGCGAGATATCCTTTCACCTTCGACTGATCGAGCATCATATGATATTCGACCTGGTTACAAGCGATCGGCGCCTTGATCTCTTCCACCGTCGTCTTCAACAGCGCGAGGGTGAAATTGGCGACGCCGATGGCGCGGGTGCGCCCGTCCTCTTTCAGTTTCATCAGCGTCTCGAATACCGTCGGCAGGTCCATGGTCCGCGACGGCCAGTGCACCAGATAGAGGTCGACAAAATCGAGCCCGAGCTTTTTCAGGCTGGCATCGAATGCGCGACGGATCGCGTCCGGCGCCAGATTCTCGTGCCAGACTTTCGTCGTCAGATGCAGTTCGTTGCGTGGGACGCCGGCAGAAGCAATTGCGGCTCCGATGGCCTCCTCATTGGCATACATTTCCGCAGTGTCGATATGGCGATAGCCGAGGGAAAGCGCGCTCTCGACCGCCGCACGGCAGGCGTCGCCTTGCATGCGGAATGTACCGAGCCCAAGCCGCGGCAGGCGGATGCCCTGGGTTTGCAGATAATCCATGGTAACTCCTGAAGGGATTTTTCAAGCGCTGGAACAGGTTCGGGCGCCGCGAGAGCAGGTCTTGGCAGGGGAATGTTTTGCCAGCGGAATCGTCAGAGCCAGTGTGCCCGGCTGCCCCACCGCAAATCAAGGCGCCCGGCATCAAGATGTTGCGACGGCGGTCGGCCCGTCGCGCCTTGTCAGCGCCAGGCGCAGATGCCGCCGGAGTTGGGATTGCAAGGCCATTTCTGGATGCGCGTGTCCATCGCCCGCGCGTCCAGGGGATTACCACGACGGTGGACCAGCCGAACGCGTTGCGACCCGCGCGGCTTCTCGGCTCGCGGTCTCTCGGTTCGCAGCTTTTCGGCCTGCGGCTTTTCCGCTTGCCGCTGGGCGACCCGGTTCTCGCGGCGAGAGCCGGGTTTGAGTTCAGCACGAACCGGTGCGCCTTTTACGCGACGCACGGCAACCTTCCTGATGTCGGTGTTTTGCGGAAGGACGCCGGAGACCCCGCCCTTGGCCTCGATCGGAACCGGAGCAAATTCGGCCGGCGGGCCTAGTCGTTGGGGCGACAGCAGCGCCTTGGAAAGATCGAGGTTGAGGAACTCGTCAGGGCGATAATCGGCGGCACTCGCCGCCGCTCCGGCCAGGAGCGCGGCGCCAAGAACAGCGGGAAAAACAGCTTTCGGGACCATTCTGGTCTTCCGGAACATGAATATCAGCGGGTAACTAAGCGTTATTTAAGCGCAAAAACGCGTCTTTCCAGCGGCAAACTTGCCGTCAAGGTTACTGCGCGCTGTTGCCGCAGGCTGCAATTGGAGACGTCGCGCCCATGCTTTAGCGCCGCGCGCCGCGCACGTCGGCAGGCGTTACCGCATCCTGATAATCATTGCCAAAATTCGTCCGCAGATAGTTCACGACCGCGGCGATCTGGCCGTCGCTCATCATGTCGCCAAAACCCGGCATCGCCCGATGGCCATTGACGACAAGATCAACCACATAGCCGCCTGGCTCGAGCCTGCGGTTATTGACCAGCGACGGAAAGGCGCCCGCCCCCGTCGCCCCGGCCGCATCCTGCATGTGACAACCGCGGCAAACATTGATGTACAGCTCCTCCCCGCTCATTTCGACAAAGCTGTAGCCCGAGCTGAAGGTCCGGGATTTCGGCACCGGCGGTTCGTCCTGCCCGAGCGTGGCCTGGGTCCACGGCAGCAGCAGCGCCGCAATCGCTGCGCCGCTCGCTTGCAGCCCACGAGTTCTCCCGTTCGATCGCATCACGTCTTGATCACCCGCTCATGCAGCCGGGCGATGGCATCCAGCGAGGATAGAATCGCGCCCTCCTGCCAGGCCGGCAATGCCGAGGCGTGTTCGCCGGCGAGCACGATGCGCCCGTCGATCGCGCAAAGATTGCGATAGTGCTCGATGCGCGCGTCCTCCGACCAGTCGCCGCTGCACCCCAAAGTAAACGGCACGCGGTGCCAGGCAACCGCAATGCCGTTCTCGAATTCGGAGTTGTATTGCGGGTGAATGGCCGCGCCGAATTCGACGGCGCGCGCAACGCGTTCCGCCGGCGGCATCGCCGTAAACTCGTAGGAATTGCCGCCCTCGTACAGATAGGCGCCGAGCAGAATGCCGCGCCCTCTCTGGTTATAGCCGGTGTTTGGGTAGGCGATCTGGCGGACCGGCAGGTCGGTATAGCTGATGCCGCCGTAGATGGCCTCGTCCTCTTCCCAGAAGCGGCGCTTGAATTGCAGCCCGATCTTCACCGATCCGGCATAGGGTACCGCATCGATCGCCGCCTTCATCGCCGCGCCGACATTGATCGGCAGCTGGCTGAGGATGGACAAGGGAATCGTGCATACGCACCAGTCGGCGCTCGCCCGCAAGACCCGCGCGGGATTCTTTCTGTCGGCATAGGTGACGGTGACGCCGCGATCGCCCTGCGCGATTTCCGTGACTCTCGCGTTGTAGCGAATGAGATCGCCGACCTTGCGCGCAAATGCCTTGCCGATCATGTCCATGCCGCCCACCGGCTGGAACATGGTCGTCTGGAAATTGTAGCTGGCGAAATTCTGCAAGTACCGCCACAACTGGGATTTCAATATCTCCGACAGCGCGATGGGCTCGCTCGGCAGCGGTGCTCCCGCAAGGCCGCCGCCGGGCGCCCTGTCGTAGCCGCGATGTTGCGCCGAGATCAGGTTGGCATCGTACTTGTAGTCGCGGTCGAGCGCGCCCCAGGACTTCAGCGCCTGCAGCAGGATTTCCTGATCTTCCCTGGAGACGGCTTCGTCGAGCCTGCCCTGGCTCATCACTTTCGCCAGTAACTCCGAAATCTGCCCCTGGAAATCGGCTTTTATCGCGCGAATGCGCTGCGGCGCGCCGCCGAAGGCGCGCGTTGCGTGCAGATACGCATTGTGATTGAGCTGGATGAAAGGCTCGAGCGCAATGTCGAGCCGCCTGCAATAGTCGAGCAACGCGCGGTGGTGATAGGGAATCCGCCATGGCCCCGGATTGAGGTAGAGACCGCTTTCGAATTCGCAAACTTGTCTAAAGCCACCCAATTCGACAAAGCTGTCGCCGCCACGCAAGGTCCAGTTGCGGCCGCCGGCGCGATCATTGAATTCGAGCACCTCGACCTTGTAGCCGGCCTTGCGCAGCTCCAATGCCGCGGTCATGCCCGCAAGGCCGGCACCGAGAATGAGCACGGATGCGCCCTTCGGATCGCCTTCCAGCCTGATCGGGCCCTGGTAGCGCGATTCTGACGCGAAACCGAGCGCCGTCATTGCGTGATACATCGTGGCGCTGCCGGCCATCGTCCCGATCAGCGAGAGCAGATCACGCCTTCTCACTGCTGGAGGCTCGCCTTGCATCCTGATTTAACCGCGCCACACCCGCCTTAAAGGAAACGGCTGGCGTCAGCGCTGTCAAGCAGGTGCGGCCGCGCGCTTCGTACCACACGCGTTGTTGATCCGGACGTGATGGGCGGGCGACGTCAGCCCGTGCGGTCCGGGACTGCGGCCTCAGCAAATGTGGCCATGCCATTATGCAGAGCGCAGGCAAGCCGCAGGATCGGCAGCGCGAGCGCTGCGCCCGATCCCTCGCCGAGCCTCATGTCGAGGTCGAGCAAGGGACGCGCATCCAGCGCGTCCAGCACCAGCCGGTGGCCCTGCTCGGCCGAACGATGCGAAAAAATTAGATAGGGACGACAGGACGGATTGAGCCGGGACGCGGCAAGCGCTGCGACCGACACAATAAAGCCATCGACGAGCACGGGGATGCGTTTTTGCGCGGCCGCGATGATGGCGCCGCAGATCGCGGCGATCTCGAGGCCGCCGACGGCCTGCAGGACGCGTTCGGGGGAACTGGGCATCGCAATGCCGTGCAGAGCCAGTGCGGCGTCGATGACGCGCGCCTTGCGCACGCGCCCCTCCGCGTCAAGGCCCGTGCCGCTGCCAGCGATCGTCTCGGCCTTCGTCTGCAGCAGCGCCGCGGCAATCGCGGAGGCGCTGGTGGTGTTGCCGATCCCCATCTCACCAAGAATGAGGACATCCAGCTCCCGGGCGCGCGCGACCGCGCGCTTGCCGCAGTCGAAGGCGAAGGCAAGCTCTGTGGGCGCGAGCGCTGCCTCGCGGCTGAAGTCGCGGCTGCCGCGGCGCGGCTTGTCCGTGACGATGCCGGGCATCGGCTGATCCGCTAGCGTACCGGCGTCAACCACCTCCAGGTTCGACCCCAGCTCGCGCGCCAGCACCGAGATCGCGGCACCGCCTGCGCAGAAATTGGCCATCATCGCAATCGTCACCTCTTGCGGATAGGCGGAGACGCCCCGCGCGGCTATGCCGTGATCGCCGGCGAACACAATGATCGGCGCACGCGCCGCACGCGGACGCTCGGTGTGCCGCAGGCCGGCGAGTTCGATCGCCAGCATCTCCAGACGACCGAGCGCCCCTCGCGGTTTTGTCAGCTGGTCCTGGCGCGCGCGAGCCGCGTCGCGGTGGGCAGTCGAAATTTCGGGGCACGTTTCGTAGGCCCATTCAGGGAGCATTTGTCCTGCCTCTGCTTGTCGCGGCTCATGCCGATAGTCGTTTGAGGATATAGCTGTCCATGATCCAGCCGCGCCGCGCCCGTGCCTGCCGCCGTGCGGCGACGATGGTCGGACCCACCGCGGCAAGCGCGCCGGAAAAAGTCATTTCATCGGCCATGCCGAGATAGGCGCCCCACCAGATATGAATCCCGTCCGGATCGAGCGACTGAAATGCGGCACCACCGTCCAGCATCACCACCACCGTATCGACGCCGGCCAGCCAGCCGCCTTCGCGCAAGCGCCGCCCGGTCGTGACCAGGAATGGCTCGCCGATCTCGTTCAGCGGCAGCGCATGCGCGGCGCAGAGCGCCTGGATGGCGGTGATGCCCGGAACGATTTCGATCTCGGGCACTGGGTCGAGCCGGCGCGCGATGCGCAGGCTCGAATCATAGAGCGAGGGATCACCCCAGATCAGAAGCGCAACGCGCCCCTCTTTGCCGAGATGAGTTCCGATCGCGCGCGACCAGGTCGCGGCGACCGCATCATGCCATGCATCGACGCCTGCGCGATAATCCGCCTCTTCGCTGTCCCGGACTGGCAGGTCGAACTCGACCACACGGGTCTTGGCGTTGGTCAAGACGTCGCCGCAAATCCTGCGCCGCAAGGCCGCAAGCTCGGATTTTTCCTCGCCCTTGCGCGGAATGAGAATAAGGTCCGCGGCATTGATCGCGCCGAGGGCCTCGCGCGTAAGATACGCCGGATCACCGCAGCCGATACCAATCAGCGAGAGCGTGAGCATCGACATACTGGGGCGATAGACATGCGTCTGGAAGATTTACGCCATTGCCGCGCGTCATTGCGAGGCGCGCAGCGCCGACGCAATCCAGATTGTTCCCACTGTGGAATTCCTGGATTTCTTCGCTTCGGTCGCAATGACATCGTCATCACTTCTCCTCCGCCAGCGCACCGAAAAGGATGATCGCGGTCGCCGTGACGCTCTCCTGCCTGAGCTGATCGGCGAGACCCGCGATGGTCGTGCGGACAAATCGCTGCTCGGCATGGCCGATGGACTCCGCGAGCAGCGCGGGCGTCTCCGGCGACATCCCGTGCGAGATCAATTTTTCGGCGAGCGCCGGAAAGGTTCGCTTGCCCATGTAGACGGCGGTCGTCGAATTCAGGTCGGTCAGCGCCGCCCAGTTCATATCCCCAGGCAGCTCGCCCCTGACATCGGCACCGGTGATGAACTGCACGCGACGCGATGTGGTGCGGCGGGTGAGCGGAAGCCCTGCAACCGCCGCCGCCGCGCTGGCAGCGGTGACCCCGGGGATGATCTCGTAGGAAACGCCTGCCGCGCGGAGCGCCTCGATCTCCTCCTCCAGCCGGCCGAAAATGCCGGCATCGCCGGACTTCAGCCGCACCACGGCCGCGCCCGTCGCCGCATACTCGACCAGCAGCCGGCTGACATGCTCCTGCCTGGCCGAGGGCCTTCCCGCGCGCTTGCCGACCGAGACGAGCCGCGCGCCCTCGCGGGCGTGATCCAGAATGGCGCCCGAGGCGAGATCGTCATAGAGCACGACGTCGGCCGTGCCCAAGCGCGCAGCGGCTTTCAGCGTCAGAAGCTCCGGATCGCCCGGCCCCGCCGAGACGAAAGATACAAAACCGCTCACCGGTCCTCCGCGATCAGATGAAAGAATGTGCCGGAAACCTGCCCGCGCCGCGAGCCGGTCTCTGTGACATCTGCGCCGTTGGCGTCGCGCACGATCGCGAGCGGCGAATCCGGCTGGGCGATGATCGTCGCGTAGTGAAATTCGTGACCGCGCAATTGCGCGCCGGCCGCGAAGCCGGGTATCGCCGATCGCAGTTCGGCCTTGCGGTACCCGAGATGCATTTTCCGTTTGGCGAAGCTGGTCTCAAGTCCAAGCAGCCCTGTCATCGCGTGCGGTGTCCCCTCTTTATCGATCAGTCCCTGGCCCAGTACCATATAACCCCCGCATTCGCCGTGCACCGGCCGCTTTTCCGCAAAAGCCTTAAGGCCGCCGCAAAAACGCCGGTTCGCCGCGAGCCTTCCCGCATGCAATTCGGGATAGCCGCCGGGAAGCCAGCAGACGTCGGCGTCATCGCCCGGGTCTTCATCGGAAAGCGGCGAGAACGGCAAAATTTCCGCGCCGACCGCACGCCAGCCTTCGAGGATATGCGGATAGATGAAGGAGAAGGCGGCATCGCGCGCCAGTGCAATCCGCTGGCCTGGCGGAGCGATGTGTGCAACCGACTTTGCGCCGGAAGGATTCCACGCGCAGTCTGCCAGGGCGAGCAACGCATCGAGATCAATGCGCTCGGCGACCAGTCGCGCGGCTTCGCCGATCAGCGCGTCGAGGCGCGCGAGCTCTTCGGCCTGGACCAGGCCGAGATGCCGCTCCGGCAGCGCGATCGGCGCATGCCGCGGCAGCGCGCCGAGAACGCGAATGCCTGCCCCCATCATCGCGCGGCGTATCAGGTCTTCGTGCCGCGGACTGGCGACGCGGTTGAGGACCACGCCGGCGACGTGCACGCCCGGGCGAAAGTCACGCAGGCCGCTGGCAACCGCCGCCGCCGTCTGCGCCTGGCCCGCGGGATCAAGCACCAGC
>CAYVVB010000282.1:0-7435 GCA_964454955.1 uncultured Bradyrhizobium sp.
GAGCATCGTCGCCGACTTAGCACCTGCAAGGGTGTGCCAGAACCACACGACTTGACCGTCCGCAAAGGTGCCGCACGTCTCCGGCACCTTCGCGTCCACCGCATTCCGCTGCCTACGTTCGTGACGACGCGTACGCCCCTCTTGGCGGCAGCGGAACGCGCGAACCATACGACTGAGTCTACCTTCGGAAAAACAGAAATATTTTCATGAAGGCGGCTTGACAGCAATTCGAGGAGGGCGCCCGTCGGGCAAATCGCTTGTGTGCCTTGCGGGATGACGCATCGCCTTCGCCTTCCAGTTCCCAGCTGTTCCACCCGCGCGGCAAGATTCCGAGGCCGTTGACAGGAGAGGTCGCTGGGAGTTTATTGGAGCGACGGGGGTAGCGATCTCCCCGCGAGGCGACATGCCCAAGAATCGCGTCCTGCTTTTGCAAAGGGACGCAGCATGTCTTCCTCATATACCTCGATCTCTCCCGACAAACTGTCTCGGCTCATCGGCACCCCCAACGCGCCGGCACTCATCGATGTCCGCACCGACGAGGAGTTCGCGGCGGATCCCCACCTCGTTCCCGGCGCCAGGAGACGCGCCTATCTCGATGTTCAGGACTGGGCATCCAGTCTCAGTGGGCAATCCGTCGTGGTCATTTGCCAGAGTGGGCAGAAGCTCAGCGAGGGGACGGCGGCCTGGCTACGTCACGGCAAAGTCGCCGCCGAGATTCTCGAAGGTGGCCAGGTCGGCTGGAGACAAGCGGACCTGCCGATCATTCCTGCCGACAAGATTCCGAAACGAGACGAGCGCGGCCACACCGTCTGGGTCACGCGGGCGCGACCGAAGATCGACCGCATCGCCTGCCCATGGCTGATCCGCCGCTTCGTCGATCCCGCCGCCGTATTCCTGTTCGTCTCGTCGCCCGAAGTCGAGTCCGTCGCCGAACGCTTCACCGCAACGCCGTTCGATATCGAGAACGTCTACTGGAGCCATCGCGGTGAGCTCTGCACCTTCGACGTGATGGTGAAGGAATTCGCCCTCTCGACACCGCCCCTGGAGCGATTGGCGACGATGGTGCGCGCCGCCGACACCGCGCGTCCCGAGATGTCGCCCGAAGCGCCGGGCCTGCTCGCGGCTTCGCTGGGCTTGTCGCGCATGTACGACGACGACCTCGAACAGCTGAACGCCGGCATGCCGTTCTACGACGCGTTCTATCGCTGGTGCCGCGACGCCACGAAGGAAACCCACAACTGGCCGACCAACAAGCCGAAGCCGTGATCGATTGCACGACAAATCGGCAGCTCACGACTTCTCGAACGCGGAGCAGAGGCACAGAGAGGAGAGCAGATCATGTGGATGCGAACGATCTGGGGGGTCGTCTCTTGCCTGATGACGGCCAGCGTCTTTGAACCGGCCCTGGCCCTCACGCAGGAAGAGCTCGTGGCCAAGCTCAAGGCCGCCGGGTACGCGCAAATCAGCGAGATCAAGTCAACGGCCGAAGGAATCGCCGTCAAGGCAACGAAAGACGGCAGAGACGTGCATCTCGTCGTCGACAGCAGCGGCCAGATCAAACAGCAAGACTAGGCCGGTCCGCATCAATCACCTACAGCGCGCGCCTGCAGTGACAGTCCCGCAGCGGCTTGGCGCCGCACGCAACAGGACCGCGAGCATCAAGACCTGGGAGGCGCGTCACAGCAACAGCGACAGGACGGGCCATGACGATGACATTCACAAGCGGCCGGATTGGCGAACTGGCGCGCTACTTCCTGCGACTTGGCTTCCTCGGGTTCGGCGGCCCGGTCGCGCTGGTCGGCCAGATGGAGCGCGAACTTGTCGACGGCCGAAAGTGGCTGAGCAAGGAGCAGATGCGCGAGGCGATCGCCATCTGTCAGTCCCTTCCCGGCCCGCTAGCGATCCAGGTCGGCATCTACATCTCCTATCTGCGCGGCGGCTTCTGGGGAGCCTGGGCGGGCGGCTGGGCCTTCATCCTTCCCAACTTCGTCATCGTCGCCACGCTCGGCGCCCTCTATGTCTATCTCGGTGATCTCCAGCCGGTCACCGCTCTCTTCTATGGCGTCAGTCCCGCCGTCATCGCCCTGATCCTGCATTCCTGCCATCGGCTCGCCAGGCTTGGCATGGAAGACCGGATACAATGGGCGATCGCGGCAGTCTGCCTCGTCATCACGGTCATTCTTCAGGCGGAAGTCGCCTTGCTGTTCATCGGCGCCGGGCTCGTCGGCATTCTCTGCTACGGCCGCGCGTTCAAACGAAACCCGGCCGCACTCTCGGTCACCGCGTCTCCCGTTCTCGCGCTGCTCACGCCCGATCCATCCGGCTCGATCCTCGGCAAGCTCCTGCTCTTCTTTCTGAAGGCCGGTTCTCTCACCTTCGGCAGCGGCCTCGTGATCGTGCCGTTCCTCGAACAGGGACTGGTCCAGCGGTTCGGCTGGCTCGATCAGCGTCAGTTCCTGATCGCCGTCGCAATCGGGATGATCAGCCCAGGCCCGGTCGTGATCACCGCAACCTTCGTCGGTTATCTCGTGGCGGGATTCTGGGGCTCCCTGGTCTCGACGACCGGCATTTTTCTTCCATCGTTCCTGTTCGTGCTGGCCGCCGCGCCACTGCTGGCGCGCCATCGCAGCAATCCCAACGTGCAGGGATTCATCAAAGGTGCCTATGCGGCAGCGATCGGGACGATTCTCGGCGCGTGCATCCTGCTCGGACGCATCGCCGTCGGCGATTGGCTCACCGCTCTGATCGGGCTGGCTTCGCTCGCCGTTCTGTTCCGCTGGAAAATCTCTAATCCCGCGCTCATTGCGGCGACGGGGGCGATTGGCCTCATTGCGTATCCGTGGCTGCAACCGGCCTGGGTGATGGTGCGGTGATGATGCGTTGGCGCCCATTCTGGATGATCGTTGCGCTGTTGGCCGTGGTTGCGATGCCGGTCACCACCCCCGCCTCCGCTCAGTCGGCAGACAAAGGCCCCCTGCAGCTCGAAGCCAAGATCTTGCTCGGCGACGTGCGCGGCAGGATCGATCACATGGCGGCCGATCTGAAGCGACAGCGATTGTTCATCGCCGAACTCGGCAATGACAGCGTCGGCATCGTCGATCTCGCAAGTCGTGGCTTGATCCGCACGATCACCGGAATGAGTCAGCCGCAAGGTGTCGGTTACGACCCGTCGACCGATACGCTCTTTGTGGCCAACGCCCAGGATGGGTCGGTGCGGTTGTTCGAGGGAAGCGATTACAAGACCGCCGGACGGATCGATCTCGGCAGCGATGCCGACAATGTCCGCATCGACCCCTCAGCCAAGCGTGTCCTCATCGGGTACGGGGATGGAGGGTTGGCGGTCCTCGATGCTTCAGCCCGCCGCAAGGTCCATAGTCTGCAACTGAAGGTTCACCCGGAAAGCTTCCAAATCGAGGCGGACACGGGCCGCGTCTTCATCAACCTGCCCGCTGCCCACGCGGTCGCCGTGGTGGACGGCACGTCCGGAGAACATCTCGCAAACTGGCCAATGAACGAGGGCGGCAATTTTGCAATGGCCGTCGATCGCGCCCGAAGCCGGATTCTCCTGGCCTTTCGCAGCCCACCCGAGCTTGCCGTTTTCGCCATGGCGGACGGCAAGCGCGTCGCAACAGCCAAAACCTGCGGCGACGTCGACGACCTCTTCGTCGATGCAAAGCGCGACCGCGTTTACGTCAGTTGCGGAACGGGCTTTGTCGACGTCTTCGAGACGGACGGCACGGCATATCGGCCAATTGCACGACTACGGACCGCCCCAGGCGCCCGCACGTCGCTATTCGTGCCGGAAATGGATCGTCTTCTTGTCGCGGTCCGCGCGGGTTTCGTCGGGCCGGCGGCGATCTGGATGTTTCGGCCGGGGCCTTGAAACCGACAATCGCGAGACAGCGCATGTCCGCAGGCAAGCGATCATTTCCGAGACTGCTCGCGGCAGGATGCTTTATGGCATCGGGCCTGATGTCATGGTCCGGTCCCGCATTGGCCTATCGTCCCTTCGACGGCACCGATGCCGCCGTCGCCGCGCCGGGAGAGGTCGAAATCGAACTGCAGCCTGCCGGAGCCTTGCGAGATCAGGAAGGCACGACCCTTGTCGCACCGGATACTGTCTTCAACTTCGGCTTAAGCGAGGATTGGGAAGCCGTCCTCGAAGGCCGGGGCGAGACGCCTCTGTCGCCTTCGGGGCCCACGAGCCTGACCGCGGCAGGCGCGTTCCTCAAGCATGTCCTGCGACCCGGCAGTCTGCAGGACAAGGCCGGCCCGAGCGTCGCGACCGAATTTGGCGTGCTTCTTCCGGACAGCACCGGCAGTTCGGGCGTCGGCGCAAGCCTGGCCGGCATCGTGTCGCAGCGGTGGGACTGGGGAACGATTCACTTCAACGCGGAGACCACGCTGACGCGCGATCATCATGGCGACCTCTTTGTCGGCGCAATTCTCGAGGGGCCGTCGAAATGGACGGTTCGGCCTGTCGCCGAGATTTTCTATGAAAACGAATTTGGCAAGCAGGAAACGATATCGGCGCTGGTTGGCCTTATCTGGCAGGTTCGCGACAACCTCAGCTTCGACGTCGGGCTGCGTCACGCGCTCGCGAACAGACGCCCCGTGGATGAGGTGCGCGCGGGACTGACAGTCGGCTTTCCGCTTTTCGAAAGCCACGCCGGTCGATCACATTGAAATCTTGAAGACCACTCAGGCGGCTCCAACCTCCGGCCCCCGGGCAGATCAGCGAAGCAGGATGGCACAATCCGGCTGGTTTGCCCGGACAAGCGTCCGGGCAAATCAGTTGTTTGCTTCAAGGGCACGGATGGCGGCGGCCGTCGTATCCGAGGAACGTACCGCTGTTGGGGTCATAGGACCGGTAACGCTGCATGCAGTAAGCCACCGCATCATCATCCGGCGGCGGCCCGTAGGCAGCCGGCGGCGGACCATAATAATAGGGTCCCGGCCCGTAGTAGTAGGGCGCGGCGAGCGCGCCGCCGATCAGGGCTCCGGCAGCAAGACCGCCTACGAAGGCGCCGCCGCCCCATCCCCACCCTCTGCGCCAGTAGACCTGCTCGGTCAAACCCGCGGCCGGTTGCGCGATCGCCAATGGATGGCCGATCGGCGCCGCAGCGGCCGGTGCAACGGCTTGCGTCGACGCAGTGACAAGCAGGGCAGTCGCCGCCAAAATCCTGAGCGGACTCAACATCGACAGTTCTCCGTGAGAAAGGAACTCTCAATTGATAGCGCATCGGGCGGCAGGCTTGAATTAAAGTTTGGATAGATAGTTTGCAGAATATTTCCGGGTGGTCACAGGGCGCACAGGGCCGGGCATGACGGGGTTGCGGGCTTACCGACCGGACAAGGCGCACCGAACCTGCACGAGCGCTCAGACATCAATCGCTATCTTGCCGAACTGCTTGCCCGCTTCCAGGTGCGCGAGCGCGTCGTGAATCTCGTCGGGCCTGTAGCGCAGGTCGGCGGCTGGAGGCGCTCCCCCCGGCTTGCGGTCGGGCATCGGCTGCTCGCCGACAGCAACGACTTCGTTGCCGCCATGACCGGTGAGAACGGCTGCCTTCATCGCTCGAGGCCTCGAACCTGTTCGGATCGTGCCGCGTTTGTTGCGGCTGCTCTCACAGAGTGCCCTCACGCAGCATGTCGCGCAGCCGGAATTTCTGGATTTTGCCGGAAGGCGTGGCCGGCATCGCGTCGCGCACGATGAGCCGTTCCGGGATGTATTGCGTTGCGATCTTCTGCGACTTGAGGAATTCGGCCATCGCAGGCAGGTCTATCGTCTGACCCGACTTCGGCACGATGACCGCGCAGGCGCGTTCGCCGAGCCGTTCATCCGGATAGGCGACGATCGCGACCTGCGCGACCGCCGGATGCCCGTAGAGCAGCGACTCGATCTCGACGACCGGAATGTTCTCGCCGCCTCTGATGATGACATCCTTGCTGCGGCCGGTGATGCGGATGTAGCCGGCGGCATCCATCCGTGCGAGGTCGCCGGTGTCGAACCAGCCATCGGCGTCCGTGGCGTTCCACTGCGGGCGCTTCAAGTATCCGCCGAAGTTCGAGCAGGAACGGACCAGGAGCTTGCCGGTTTCGCCCGGGCGCATGGCACGGCCGTCGGTATCGACGACCTTGACCTCGGCGCCCGGCAGCGCGCAGCCGTCGGTGGTGAAGGCAAGGACATCGTCATCGTCCGGCTTGATCAGCGTGACGGCGCCGTTTTCCGACATTCCCCAGGCCGAAACTATCTTGGCGCCGAGAGCCTTGCGGGCCTGCTCCACCAGCGGTCCGGGAATCGGCGCGCCCGCGCAGAGGAAGGTCTTGAGGCTAGGCACAGGCTTGCCCGTCTCGGAGACCACGCGCGTGAGGTCGGTCAGGAAGGGCGTGGACGCCATGGTGAAAGTGACGCCTTGCCCACGTATCAGGTCAGCCGCCCTGGCCGGCTCCCAGACATCCTGGAGCACCACGCTTGCCCGCAGCATGATCGGCATCAAGAGGCCGTACATGAAGCCGGTCTGGTGCGCCATCGGCGAGGCCATCAGAACAATGTCCTCCTTTCCGAGCCGCAGTCGTTCGGCATAGGGAACGATGTTCGCCATCAATGTGTTGGCCGAATGCATCACGCCCTTCGGCTCGCCCGTCGTCCCGGAGGTGTAGATGAGCTGGGTAATGTCGTCCGGTCCGGGCCGGCCGGCGGCAAGGATGCGAGAGGCGTCCGGCTCCTTCTCCCACTCCGGCTTGGTCAGCAGCTCATCGAAATCATCATCGCCGCCACCGCCGACCACCACGACGCGATCGAGCAATGGAAGCTGCGGCTTGAGGCTCCTTGCCATGGCCTCATGGTCGAAGTTGCGGAAGTGCTTTGGAACGACCAGGACCTTGGCCTCGCCATGCCTGAGCATGAAGCCGAGCTCCCGTTCGCGAAAGATCGGCATGAGCGGATTGAGAACCGCGCCGATGCGCGAGCAGGCCAGATACAGGAGGCCGAACTGCCACCAGTTCGGCAACTGCATGGCAACGACGTCGTTGCGCTGAACTCCCAGCCGGGAGAGTCCGATCGCCATGCGATCGGACAGTTGCGCGAGCTGCCGGTAGGTGAATTGGCGGGATTCGCCAGTATCCGTGCGGATCGCGGTCAGCGCGATCTTTTCGGGACAGGCTGCCAGGCAGGCATCGAGATAGTCGTTGATCGTCCTGTCATGCCAGTAACCCCGCGCGATGCTCTCGGCGCGGCGCGGGGCAAGGAGGACGGCATCGAATTCCATGTTTCCTCTCCAGTGTCATTTGCGTCAGGCGCACGTTTTTTTTCGCGCGCTCGTTTTCTGATCGTCAGGCCGGGACCGCAGCGCGCCCGGCGCGGGCGCGGGCGATGATGGTCTTCATGATCTGGGCCGTGCCGTCGCCGATCTGGAAGCCCAGCACATCGCGCAGC
>CAYVVB010000283.1:0-1834 GCA_964454955.1 uncultured Bradyrhizobium sp.
TGCTCTTTCAAGGCCTCGGCCAGACCCTCGCGCGCCGCATCGGCGCGCAGCACGACGAAGGCCTTCGGCTTCAACAGTCCTTCCGGATCGGCTTCGGGCACCACAGCCGCTTCGAGCACGGCGGGATGGGTGATCAGCGCGCTCTCGACCTCGAAGGGCGACACCCAGATGCCGGAAACCTTGAACATGTCGTCCGACCGGCCGCAGAAGGTGTAGCGGCCGTCGGCGTCGCGGACATATTTGTCGCCGGTGCGGGTCCAGTAGCCCTCGAAGGTCGAGCGGCTCTTGCTGCGCTGATTCCAGTAGCCCTCGCCGGCCGAGGGCGCGTGCACCAGCATCTCGCCGACCTCGCCGTCGGCGACGTCCTCACCGGCCTCGTTCACCAGCCGCACCTTGTAGCCCGGCACCGGGCGGCCGGAGGAGCCGTATCTGATGTCGCCGGGCGCGTTGGAGAGGAAGATGTGCAACAGCTCGGTCGAGCCGACGCCGTCGAGAATGTCGACGCCGAAGCGCGCCTTCCAGGCGTTGCCGACGGATTCCGGCAGCGCTTCGCCGGCGGAGGTGCAGATACGCAACGCGTTGCCGCAACGCTCCTGCTTCGACGCCGGGTCGTTGAGCATTGCCGCAAACAGCGTCGGCACGCCGTAGAAGATGGTCGGATTGTACTTGTTCATCAGCGCGAACATGGTGGCCGGCGTCGGCCGCTCGGCATTGAGCACCGTCGTCGCGCCGACCGACATCGGGAACGTCAGCGCATTGCCGAGCCCGTAGGCAAAAAACAGCTTTGCCGCAGACAGACAGACATCGTCCTCGCGGATGCCCAGCACCTGCCTGGCGTAGGTGTCGGCGGTCGCCGCGAGATTGGAATGCAGATGCCGCACGCCTTTAGGCATGCCGGTCGAACCCGAGGAATAGAGCCAGAAGGCGGGCTCGTCGGCATGGGTGGCCACGGTTTCAAAGCTGTCGCTTTCGCACGCAAGCTCGTCGGCACGCTTCTTGTGGCCGTGCGACTCGTTGCCGGAGACGACGACATGTTCGAGCGCCGGCATGCGGCCGACAATGTCCTTGACCGCAGGATAGAGCGCTTCCGACACGAACAGCACGCGCGCGCGGCAATCGGCGAGCACATAGGCATATTGCTCCGACGTCAGCAGCGTATTCAGCGGCACCGGCACGACGCCGGCGCGGATCGCCCCCAGGAACACGATCGGAAAATCGACCGTGTCCTGCATGATCATGGCGACCCGCTCCTCGCGGCGCACCGAAAGCCGGGAGAGCAGATTGGCGAGCCGCCGGGTCCAGCGCTGCAGCTCGCCATAGGTGAGCGCAGACACGGTGTCGGTAAAGGCGAGCTTGTTGCCCCGCCCTTCATCCACATGACGGTCGAGCAGGAACGTCACCGCATTGTATGAATCGTCAGAATCAGAAGAATTGGACCTGGAGCCAGTGTCGCGCTCCGAAACGGCCAAGCGTGCCATGACATCCTCCCCCGGCTTTTGAATTATAATTCATAGAAAGCCACCGGGCGCGCTTGCTGTCAATCCTTGTCGGCACTATCTTTCCTACAATTGCGATCCAAGTCCAGGCATGAGCGACGAGAGCGAACGCGAACCGGAAGAAGACTTCCTTGAACAGCTCGGCCGGCGCGTGCGCACCATGCGGGCGCTGCGCGGCATGTCGCGCAAGGTGCTGGCAAAGGTCTCCGGGATCTCGGAGCGCTATATCGCGCAACTCGAGAGCGGCAAGGGTAACGTCTCGATCGTGCTGCTGCGGCGCGTCGCGACCGCCATGGGCGCGCATCTCGAGGACCTGATCCCCACGGCCGACCTCGGAC
>CAYVVB010000284.1:0-2449 GCA_964454955.1 uncultured Bradyrhizobium sp.
CATGGTCCTTGACCCATTTCTGAAAAACCTGCACGTCAGCCGGACTCAAGCGCGAACGATGCCCCCACAGGGTGCGGAATTCGTCGATCCGCTTCAGCCGCTCGTCGGCCGGTAAGGCCGCCAGCATCATTCGCTGCGCAGCCGGCAACTCGCCCAGCCATTCGTGATAGCGCTGCATCACTTTGCGCAGCTCTTCACGATCCGGGTCGGCTGCCAGCTCGGCGTCCAGACGCCGCAGGCGGTCGCGCTGCTCGGGATCGAGGTGTAAGAAGCGGTCGTAATTCTGCGACAACTGCTCGCGTTGCTGCTGGCTCATTTGTTCGACGCGTACACGCCGCTCGGCCAGCACCTCGGACGACTGGGCCAAAGCTGCGCTCGGGCTCGCCAGCACCAGTGCCAGCACCCCGGCGGGCCACGACAATTCACGGGTATTACCGATCATGATTCGCCTCGTTTTCGCCAAAGCCGCGCGACTGTAACAGGCGGAGGAATTCCAGGTCTTCAACCTCACGATACTGATCCAGGTTCTCGATCACCGGCAAATCGCGCAGCAGATTTTCATCGGCCCGATGGGCCAGCATGGCGACCGCCCCGAAACCGATGATGCCCGAAGCCAACAAGCCGCCGATTACCGCCAGCGTCAAGCGGCGGTGGCGGCGCGGCAACTCGGACTGGATGGCATGCAAGTCCTCTTCGGCCTTGACTGCAATCATTTCCACGGTCGTTCGCGTGAAGGATTCGTCGACGTGGGTCCGCGGCAGCTCATCGAGCAGTTGCCAACTGCGCTCGAGCTGGCGCAGTTGATCGCGGACTTGCGGATTGGCCGCCAGCGCCTCTTCGATGCGACTGGCCTCTTGGGCGTCCAGCTCGCCGTCCAAATAACTGACCAGCTCCTCGTCGAGGATCGGCCAGCGACCATCGGTGCTCTGGTGTTGATTCATACTTAGCGCTCAATCCACGGCCGGCCGTTCCCCCTGGGCGAGATACGGCTGCAGGATTTCCTTGAGATTCAGTCGCGCCCGTGACAACAGTGATTTGATCGCCTCTTGCGACATTTCCATAGCTGCGGCGATGTCGGCATAACTCATGTCCTCGAATTTGCTGAGCAGCACGGCCATCCGCTGCCGTTCGTTGAGCCCTTCGATCGCCAGTTTCACGATGTCGCACATTTCGGCCTTGTCCAACTGCCGTGCCGGCATCAGCCCACTGGCCGCTTGGGCCAGTTGGTCCAGGCGGTTGGCATCCGACGAGTTGCCTTCGTCCGGCGCGAGGCTGATCTCGCGCCGCCGCGAGCGACTGCGGCGGGCATTGGCCGCCACGTTATTCGCGATCGTAAACAGCCAGGTCGAAAACTTGGCCCCCGGCACATATCGTTTGCGTGAGCGGTACACGCGCAGGAACACTTCCTGCGCCAGATCCTCGGCCTGATCGCGGTTACCGACCAGGTGATGCAGGATCGTCACCAGGCGGTTTTGATAGCGCAGCATCAGCTCCTCGAACGCCGTGGCGCTGTCGTCGCGCACTTCCAGCATCAACCGCACGTCGGGATCGCGCAGCTCATAGCCGCCGGTCGGATGGTCGCTCTTTGCCAACGCGTTCCTCATGGCAGAACGGCGGATCGGGGGATGTGTCGATTAGCCGCGCGGACGAAGTAACTGCTCAAGTCTATCTTCCCGCTAGGGCGACATCTTCGCCAGGGATTTACCTAGACCCCCGGCGCCGTGGGCGGGATCGGTCGAGGTGTTCCCAGGGAATCTAACCCCGTGGCCGGGAGAGTGTTTCTCGCTCCCGCGCGGTTACTCCTGGCCGGCGGTGCCGGTCACGGGTGCCACGAGGCGGGACTCTTCGACAAACTGGGCAGGCGCACCCCGTTGTAGCCGGCGCAGCTGACCGCAGGCCGCGTCGATCTTATCTCCCTTGCGCGTGCGAACCTGCACGTTCACTCCCGCCTCGGTCAACACGGCCAGAAAGCGCTCCTGCGCCTTTTTCGCAGGCGTCAGATAGGGCAGCCCCTCGACTGTGTTGTACGGAATGACGTTCAGCAGTGCCATCCGCCCCGACAGGCACCGGGCCAGCGCCTGGGCATGTTCAACGCGGTCATTCACG
Source organism: uncultured Bradyrhizobium sp. (assembly GCA_964454955.1). Lineage (GTDB taxonomy): Bacteria > Pseudomonadota > Alphaproteobacteria > Rhizobiales > Xanthobacteraceae > Bradyrhizobium. The sequence continues at coordinate 2,107 of CAYVVB010000284.1, forward strand.
TCGCCCAGCAGGACGTACTCGAAGGTCAAACGTCGATGGTTACCGGCGAAGTATCGATCAGCGGCCGCCATCACGGCCTCGAGCCCAATGTTGCGATTCACTGGCACCAGTTGCGTGCGTAGCTCGTCCGTCGGGGCATGCAGGCTTACGGCCAGGTGATACTGACAGTTCTCGGCCGCGAGCCGGTCCATCGCCGCGGGCAAACCGACCGTCGAGACGGTCACCTTGCGAGCACCGATTCCCAGCCCTTTCGGGCTCGTGGCGGTGCGGAGCGCGGGGAGCAGATTGTCAAGATTCGCCAGCGGCTCCCCCATACCCATCACAACGACGTTGCTCAAGCGTT
>CAYVVB010000285.1:0-2544 GCA_964454955.1 uncultured Bradyrhizobium sp.
CTGATCGATGAACTCTACGCGCCGACGCCGCCGGATCATGTCATCACGCTGAACTGAATGAACTGAAACGGACTTCACCTGAAGGAGACCACCATGCTGTTGAAGGATCAGGCCGCCATCGTCACCGGAGGCGCATCGGGACTGGGTGCCGCCACGGCGCGCAAGCTCGCCGCGCAAGGCGCGAAAGTTGCCGTCTTCGACCTCAATGCGAAGCTCGCGGAAAGCGTCGCGGCAGAACTCAAGGGCGTGGCCGTCGTTTGCGACGTCGCCGATGCCGCCGCGGCCGAGGCGGGTCTGGCGCAGGCCGCCAAGGCGCATGGTCCGGCGCGCGTATTGGTCAATTGCGCCGGCATCGGCGTCGCCAAGCGGGTGATCGGCCGCGAGGGGCCGATGGCGCTGGCCGATTTCGAGAAGGTGATCAAGGTCAACCTGGTCGGCACGTTCAACATGCTGCGGCTCGCCACAGCCGAGATGTCGAAGCTCGAGCCGCAGGCGACTGGCGAGCGCGGCGTCGTCATCAATACCGCTTCCGTCGCCGCTTTCGACGGCCAGATCGGCCAGGCGGCCTATTCGGCGTCCAAAGGCGGCATCGTCGGCATGACGCTGCCGATCGCGCGCGAACTCGCGCAGTTCGGCATCCGCGTCATGACCATCGCGCCCGGCCTGTTCCTGACGCCCTTGCTGGCCAACCTGCCGCAGGAAGCGCAGGACAGCCTCGCCGCGTCGATCCCGTTCCCGCGCCGCCTCGGTCACGCCGACGAGTTCGCTTCGCTCGCGATGCACATGATCGACAATTCCTATCTGAACGGCGAGGTTGTGCGGCTCGACGCGTCGCTGCGCATGGCGCCGAAGTGATATGAAGTTGGCGCTCGCGAGCTCTCGTTCTCCTCTCCCCGCTGGGGAGAGGAGCTGCGGCAAGCACAGGAGCTAGGCCAGCGCATGTTCGTGCATCGGCGCGATGTCCAGATCCAGTGGGGCGACTGCGATCCCGCCAACATCGTCTACTATCCGCGCTATTTCGAGATGTTCGACGATTCCACCTCGATCATGTTCGAGGCGGCCGGCTTCTCCAAGCAGGACATCGTCAGGCGCTATGGGCTGGTCGGCATTCCCATGGTGGACACCCGCGCCAAATTCTACATCTCCTCGACCCATGGCGACTGGATTACGATCGAAAGCCGGATTGAGAGCTTCAGGCGTTCGAGCTTCGAGGTGATCCACAAGGTCTACAAGGGCGACCGGCTTGCGATCGAGGCATTTGAGACCCGCGTGCTGGTCGGCCGCGATCCCGACGATCCGGAGCGGCTGAAATCGGCGGCCGTGCCGCAGGAGATCGTCAACAAGTTCATGCAGGGGTGATTGCCCGCCGCCTAAGCCTAAAGAGCGGGTTGAACTGTGGGGCAGAGTTTGCTCTGGAACGAGGAAATTGCAGGGAGGAACGAATGAACAAGGCATTTTGGCCCGCCGCGGCGCTCGCAGCGGCTTTGGCGCTGCCGGCCGCGCCGGTAGCCGCGCAGACCAACGAGATCACCATCGGCATCAGCATCTCCACCACGGGGCCGGCGGCCGCCCTCGGCATTCCCGAGCGCAACGCGCTGGAATTCGTGCCGAAGGAGATCGCCGGCGTGCCGTTGAACGTGATCGTGCTCGACGACGGCGGCGATCCGACCAATGCCACCACCAATGCGCGGCGCTTCGTCACGGAGTCCAAGGCCGACATCATCATGGGCTCTTCGACCACCCCGCCTACGATTGCGGTGTCCAACGTCGCCAATGAAGCCGGCATTCCGCATATCGGCCTCGCACCGTTTCCGATCACGCCCGAGCGCTCGAAATGGTCGGTCGACATGCCACAGCCGGTGCCCGTCATGGGCAAGGTGCTCTACGAGCACATGAAGAAACATGGCGTCAAAACCGTCGGCTATATCGGCTATTCCGATTCCTACGGCGATCTCTGGTTCAACGATTTCAAGCGCCAGGGCGTGCCGATGGGCCTGACGGTCGCGGACGAAGAACGCTTTGCGCGTCCCGATACCTCGGTCACCGGCCAGGTCCTGAAACTCATAGCCGCCAATCCCGACGCCATCCTGGTCGGCGCCTCGGGCACTGCCGCCGCGCTGCCGCAGACCGAGCTGCGCGATCGCGGTTACAAGGGCCTGATCTACCAGACCCACGGCGCGGCCAGCATGGATTTCATCCGCATCGCCGGCAAGTCGGCCGAAGGCGTGCTCATGGTCTCGGGTCCGGTGATGTCGCCGGAGACGCAACCCGACAGCGCGCTGACCAAGAAGCCGGGACTTGCGCTCAACGCCGCCTACGAAGGCAAATATGGCCCGAACAGCCGCAGCCAGTTCGCCGGCCATTCCTATGACGCCTTCCAGGTGCTCACGCGCGTCGTTCCGGCCGCGCTGAAGAAGGCCAAGCCCGGCACGCCGGAATTTCGCGAGGCGATCCGTCAGGCCTTCCTGACCGAGCGGGAAATTCCGGCAAGCCACGGCGTCTACAACTTCACCGAAACCGATCGCAACGGCGTCGATGACCGCG
>CAYVVB010000286.1:0-37953 GCA_964454955.1 uncultured Bradyrhizobium sp.
CGAGAATGCAGACTCATATCTCTCCGACGTCATGCCCCGCCAACGGGTCGGCACGAAGCGCCGCCCGATGACAGGCTCCGGCGGGGCATCCAGCAATCCGCGGCTTCTCGGTTTAAGCACCGGCGTCTCTGGAATACTGGATCGTCGGTCCCGTCTATGTCCAACCGCCTTCGTCAGAAGGCGGACTTCGGCGGATCGAGAGGCTTCGACGGGGCCCACTTACTCCAACGCACGCCGCAGCTTTAGCGGAGGTGGCAAGCCGGACCACGGAACGCTGACCCGCACTGCAGGCTTGACGCGAAAGCCAGTGCTTACATCATGTCATTGAATAGTCACCGCGCCCGCACATGGTTGGCTCAGCAGCCGGCGAGACGCCGCCCTCAACCGATCGATGGACCGATTTCTTATGGAATCCGCGCAACCTACTGTAATTAAAGAGAAAGAGGCGGACTTTGAATCGTTCCCGGCGATCGCCACGAGCCCGGAACGTTTCATCAACCGTGAGCTCTCCTGGCTGCATTTCAATCGCCGGGTGCTGGAGGAATCGGTCAATCCCGGGCACCCCGCCCTGGAACGGGTGCGCTTCCTGTCGATTTCCGCCAATAACCTTGATGAGTTCTTCATGGTCCGCGTGGCCGGCATCAAGGCCCAGGTTCGCGAGGGCATCACCGAACGCAGCCCCGATGGCTTGACGCCATCCGAACAGCTTGCGCTCATTAACGAAACCGTATCGCGGCTCTCCAGCGACCAGCAGGCAATCTGGCGCGACCTGCGCAACATCCTCGCCGACGCCGGCCTCGTTCTGGTCGACGGCCGCGACGTCACCAAGGCCGAGCGGGCGTGGATCGAGGATCATTTCCTTCACAACATCTTTCCGCTGCTCACCCCGCTCGCCATCGATCCGGCCCACCCCTTCCCGTTCATTCCCAACCTCGGCTTCACCGTCACATTGCAGCTTGTGCGGGTATCCGACGGCAAGCCGATGAACGCGCTGATCCGCATGCCCGGCAAGATCGACCGCTTCATCCGCATTCCCTCCGGCAAGGAAGGCGCGACGCGCCTCATCACGCTGGAGCAGGCCACGGGGCTGTTCATCGGCCGTCTGTTCCCAGGCTACACCGTCAAGGGCCAAGGCGCCTTCCGCGTCATCCGCGACTCGGAAATCGAAATCGAGGAAGAAGCGGAAGACCTCGTGCGGCTGTTCGAGACCGCGCTGAAGCGGCGGCGGCGCGGTTCGGTGATCCGGCTCGAGATCGAGGCCAGCATGCCGGAGGATTTGCGCATCTTCGTGCAGCATGCGCTGTCATGCGCCGACGACGAGGTCACGCTGGTCGATGGCGTGCTGTCGATGAACGAACTGTCGCAGCTCACCCGGCTCGACCGTCCAGATCTGGAATTCGTCCCCTATGTGCCGCGCCATCCCGAGCGCGTCCGCGACCACGGCGGTGACATTTTCGCGGCGATCCGGCAGAAGGATCTGATCGTCCACCACCCCTATGAATCCTTCGACGTCGTGGTGCAATTCCTGCAACAGGCTGCGCGCGATCCGGACGTCGTTGCGATCAAGCAGACGCTGTACCGCACCTCCAACAACTCGCCGATCGTGCGCGCGCTTGCGGAGGCCGCGGAGGCAGGAAAGTCCGTCACCGCGCTGATCGAGTTGAAGGCGCGCTTCGACGAGGAAGCCAACATCCGCTGGGCGCGCGACCTCGAGCGCGCCGGTGTCCAGGTGGTCTACGGCTTTCTCGAACTGAAGACCCACGCCAAGCTGTCCCTGATCGTGCGGCGCGAAGCCGGTTCACTCACGACTTACGTGCACACCGGGACGGGCAACTACCATCCGGTCACCGCGCGGATCTATACCGATCTCTCCTATTTCACGTCGGACCCGATCATCGGGCGCGACGTCGCGCGGGTCTTCAACTACATCACCGGCTATGCCGAGCCGAGCGACATCGAGAAGATGGCGGTGTCGCCGCTCACGCTGCGCAAGCGGATCATCGAGCACATCAACGGCGAGATCAATTACCAGCGCCACGGCAAGCCGGGCGCAATCTGGATGAAGATGAACTCGCTGGTCGACCCCGACATCATCGACGCGCTGTACCGGGCTTCGCAAGCCGGCGTCTCCATCGAGTTGGTAGTGCGTGGCATCTGCTGCCTGCGGCCCGGGCTGCCGGGACTGTCGGAGAACATCCACGTCAAATCGATCATCGGCCGCTTCCTCGAACACGGCCGAATCTACTGCTTCGGCATGGGACAGGGCCTGCCCAGCGCAAAAGCTGCTGTGTATATCTCATCGGCCGACATGATGCCGCGCAACCTCGACCGCCGCGTCGAGGTGCTTTGTCCGCTGCAAAATCCCACGGTGCATCAGCAGGTTCTCGAGCAGATCATGGTCGCCAACCTGAAGGACACCGAACAGAGCTGGCAATTGTTGCCGGACGGATCGTCAACGCGTATGAAGGCGGCGAAAGGCGAGGAGCCCTTCAACCTGCACAATTACTTCATGACGAATCCGAGTCTCTCAGGCCGTGGAAAGTCGCTCAAGGAATTCGCGCCTCGCCGCCTCACCCGCCGCAGCGAACGCCAGAACCCGCTGTCGCCCTAAGGAGCTGCGGCAGTGAAGCGGCCGCGCAAGCGCGCTTCGAGCGTCGCGGTCATCGACATCGGTTCGAACTCGATCCGCCTCGTCGTCTATGAAGCGCTGGCCCGCAGCCTCATGCCCGTCTTCAACGAGAAGACGCTGTGCGGGCTTGGCCGCGAGGTACAGAGCACCGGCCTGCTCGCGCCCGATGCGGTGACCAAAGCGCTCACCGCGCTCAGGCGTTTCCGCGCGCTGTGCAAGATCCAGCAAGTCGGCCGCGTCCATGCCATCGCCACCGCGGCCTGCCGCGACGCCAGCAACGGCCCCGACTTCATCGCTAGGGCCGAGCGCATTTGCGGCGTGCCGATCGAAGTCCTGTCGGGACCGCGTGAAGCCAAGCTGTCGGCGCTCGGCGTGGTCTCCGGCATTCACAAGCCCGACGGCATCGTCGGCGACCTCGGCGGCGGCTCGCTCGAGCTGATCGACGTGCGCGGCAGCGCCGTGCGCAGCGGCGTGACGCTGCCGCTGGGAAGCCTTGCGCTGCAGGACCTCTCGCACAAATCGCTCAAGCGCGCCGAACGCATCGTCAAGAACGATCTGTCGCAGGCCGCCCAGCTCAAGACGGGCGCCGGCCGCACCTTCTATGCGGTCGGAGGCACATGGCGGGCGCTGGCGCGGATCCACATCATCCAGAGCGGCTACCCGCTCGGCGTGATGCATGGCTACTCGATTCCGTCCGCCGAGGCGCTCGCTTTCGCGCGGAAGCTGCGGCGTCTGGCCGCCGCCAACATGCTCGCGAACATCGAGGCGGTCGCCGATGCGCGTCGCCCGCTCCTCACCTACGGCGCGCTCGTGCTCGAATATATCGTGCGCATCGCCAAGCCGAAGACCATCACGTTCTCGACCTTCGGCGTGCGTGAAGGCCTGCTCTATTCGATGCTGCCGGATCGCGAGCGCGCCAGGGACGGCCTGCTCTGCGCCGCGCAGGAGCTGAACGAATTGCTGTCGCGCTCCGCCCGCCACGCCAAGGAGCTGATCGAATGGACCGACCGCTTCGTGCGGGTGGTTAAGTTGCGCGAGAGCGACGAGGAGCGCAGGCTCCGCCATGCCGCCTGCCTGTTGTCGGACATCGGCTGGCGCGTCCATCCGGACCATCGCGGCGAACAGACGCTGACCCAGATCATCAACGGCAATTTCGGCGACGTGAGCCACCAGGGCCGCGCCTTCGTCGGGCTGTCGGTGTTCTATCGCTATGCCGGCTTGAGCGAGGAAAACCAGCCGCCGGAAATCATCCAGGATCTGGTGAGCGCATCGATGCTGGAACGCGCACGCGTGCTCGGCGCGGCCTTTCGCGTGGCGCACCTGATTTCAGCGGCCCGTCCGGGCGTGTTGCCGGCAACCCATTTCCGCAACGAAGGGCGCAATCTGATGCTGGTGTTCGAGCACCGGATGGTCGACCTGGTGGCCGATCGGGTCGGCGGGCGCTTTCGCCAGCTGGCGCGGCTCGTCGGCCGCTCCGGCTCGATCATTGTGCGTTAGAACAGGATCCGGAAAAAAGCCCGGCGCGCCGGGAATCGGCGACTATTCGCTTCGCGCGGCCGCATCGGCCGACAGCATGACCTGCTCGGCCTCGGTCTGCTTGCGCTTGCGCCAGACCGATCCCGCCACCAGGACGATGACCGCCCCCAGCACCGAGGCAAGCGTCTCGACCAGTTCGCCGTCGAGGCGGAGCTGCGGGGCCACGCCAAAGATCGCGGAGGTTCCATCGATCTCGAGCACGATCTTGCCCTCGATCAGGCGATGCAGCAAAGGTTCGATCGCCGGATCGCTCGAGATGACGTCGCCGGCAATCCATCCCAGCAGCATCGCGCCGAGCCAGACCAGGATCGGGAAACGATCGAGCACGAGCATGATCAGTGCGGCGCCCGCGATGATCATGGGAATGCTGATCGCAAGCCCCAGGATCAGCAGCGACAGCTGGCCGTTCGCGGCAGCCGCGACCGCGATGACGTTGTCCAGGCTCATGATGATGTCGGCAATGACGACGATGCGCACCGCATGCCAGAGCGTGGTGCCCGCGGCGATCTCGTCGTTCTCGTCCTCCGGCACCAGAAGCTTGGCGGCGATCACGAGCAGCGCCAATCCGCCGGCAAGCTTCAGATAGGGCAGCGCCATCAGCTCGGCGACGACACCGGTGAAGGTGATCAGGAGCAGCACCGCGATGCCGGCGCCGATCACCATGCCCCAAAGGCGATGGCGACCATGCAGACCGCGGCAGGCCATGGCGATGACCAGCGCATTGTCGCCGGACAACAGCACGTTGATCCAGATGATCTTGCCGACGGCGAGCCAGAAGGCCGGCCTCTGCATATCGGCATGGAGCTGGCTGAAGAATGCGCCGAGATCGGCGGAATCAAACGCCTGCAGGAGCAAGATCACAGCCTACCACCACGGCCTGGCCCGGCGAGACAGCCTCGATCAGCCGACGATTTCGTTGCCCGAGAAGAATTGTGCGATCTCGACCACGGCGGTCTCCGGCGCATCCGAGCCGTGCACCGAATTCTCGCCGATCGAGTTCGCGTGGAGCTTGCGGATGGTGCCCTCGGCAGCCTTGGACGGGTCGGTTGCGCCCATCACCTCACGGTACTTCGCGATGGCGCCCTCGCCTTCCAGAACCTGCACGACGACGGGGCCGGAGATCATGAAGTCGACCAGTTCGCCGAAGAACGGACGCGCCTTGTGCACGGCGTAGAAGGTCTCGGCCTGCTCGCGCGTCATGCGAATGCGCTTCTGCGCGACGATGCGAAGCCCCGCCTTCTCGATCAGCGCGTTGATTGCGCCCGTGAGATTGCGCGCGGTCGCGTCCGGCTTGATGATCGAGAAGGTGCGTTCAATCGCCATGTCTGGTCCTCAAAAATAACAGGTGGGTTTGGGAGTTGCGGGCTTATATCGGCGCGGCCTGCCCACGGCAAGCGAGAGCGGCGTGCGCCATCGGCCGCCGGTGCTGCAAATTACCGCAATTTCACTGAGGTGAACCCGATCTGCACCAGTCGGCCCGGTCCCATTCAGCCAACGCCCGATAGGCTGCAAGTGGTCGGGCGCCTCGGCCTGCCAAGAGGTCGCGGCGATCCGGGCCAAGATGTCACCGATGGCGCAACAGGCGCCGAAGTTCGAGGAGATCACCATGTTCCGCAAACTCTCGCTTATTGCCGTAGCCGCGGCGTCGCTGGGTGCGGCAGCACTGGCACCGACGTCGGCCTCCGCCGCGTGGGGCTGGCACGGCGGTTGGCATCACGGCTGGGGCTGGGGTCCGCGCATCGCTGTCGGCGGTCCCCTGCACTATGGCTACGCCTACCCCTCCTTTGGCTATGGCGGCTGCTATGTGCGGCACCTGGTCCCCACCCCCTGGGGACCGCGTTGGCGGCTGGTCAACCGCTGCTACTGACCTTGTTCGATCGCTTGCCACGCCCCGGCTCCGGCCGGGGCTTCCGCACCAGCTAAGTAGCGCGTATTTTTACTGAATCTTAACTCAAAAGCCGCGTAACGGGCCCGCTGGCCGGAAACAATTTTAGGGTTGGGCGTTACACCTCCGTGACATGAATGCCAGCGGAGTTCTTATGAACGGCCACCCCACCGACAGCAGCGAGACGATCGACGGCAAGATCAGCCGGTCGATCTGCGACGCCGTGGGGAAACGGCTGCAACAGAGCATACGGCCGGACTTCTCGCACCTGCCCGACCACCTCCGCCAGTTGATGGAGGCCCTGCACCGGCAGGATGGCCAGCCCGGCCACTAGTCTGATGTGGTTGAGCGGGCGCTCTGTCGAGCCTCAACAAAGCGGTTGCGTTTGTCGGCAGCTGCGGTGACAACGCACGCATGCTTGCCATCACCGACCTGTCGCTCCGCGTTGCCGGACGGCTTCTGATCGATCACGCCTCAGTTCAAATCACGCCCGGGGCGCGGGTTGGCCTGGTCGGCCGCAACGGCACCGGCAAATCCACCTTGTTCCGCGCCATTCGGGGCGAGATTGCCACCGAGAGTGGAACCAGCACCATTCCGGCGCGCTGGCGCGTAGGCAGCCTCGCGCAGGAGGCGCCGAACGGGCCGGAAAGCCTGCTGGAGGTGGTGCTCAAGGCGGATCTGGAACGCGATGCGCTGTTGCGCGAAGCCGAAACCTCCGCGGATCCGCACCGAATCGCCGAAATCCAGACCCGGCTTGTCGACATCGATGCCCATTCCGCGCCTGCGCGCGCCGCCGCGATCCTGAGCGGTCTCGGTTTCTCGAGTACCGATCAGGCCCGCCCGGTTCGCGAGTTTTCCGGCGGCTGGCGCATGCGCGTCGCCCTCGCAGCCACCCTGTTCGCCGCGCCCGATCTTCTGCTGCTTGACGAGCCGACCAACTATCTCGATCTCGAGGGCACGCTGTGGCTCGAGGATCATCTTGCCAATTACCCGCGCACAGTGATCGTGATCAGTCACGATCGCGACCTGCTCGACACCTCAGTCGACCAGATCCTGCATCTGGAGCGCGGCAAGCTTTCGCTCTACCGCGGCTCCTACTCCTCTTTCGAGGAGCAGCGTGCCGCGCGCGAATTGCTCGATGCCAAGCAAGCCAAACGGCAGGAGGCCGAACGCGAGCGACTGCAGGCCTTCGTCGACCGCTTCAAGGCCAAGGCCTCGAAAGCCCGCCAGGCGCAGTCGCGCGTGAAAATGCTGGAGAGGATGAAGCCGGTAACGGCCCTGGTGCGCGAGGACGTCCGCGAAATCAGCTTCCCCGGGCCGGAAAAGATATTGTCGCCGCCGATCATCGCCGTCGACAACGTGTCCGTCGGCTATGATGCGGAAAAGCCGGTGCTCAAGCGAGTCACCTTGCGGGTCGACAACGACGACCGCATCGCCTTGCTCGGCGCCAACGGCAACGGCAAGTCGACCCTGGTGAAGCTCCTGGCCGATCGTCTCAAACCGTTTTCAGGCGCGGTCACGCGGGCGGAAAAACTCGCAATCGCCTATTTTGCCCAACACCAGCTCGACGAACTGAACGAGGACGCCTCTCCTTACGATCATGTCCGTAAGTTGATGCCTGATGCCCCCGAAGCCAAAGTGCGTGCGCGGGCCGGCGCGATCGGCTTTCCGGGCGGCAGCGCCGACACCAAGGCAGCGAACCTGTCGGGCGGCGAAAAAGCAAGATTGCTGCTCGGACTTGCGACGTTCTTCGGGCCCAACATGATCATCCTGGACGAGCCGACCAACCATCTCGACATCGACAGCCGCGCGGCTCTCGCGGAAGCCATCAACGAATTTCCCGGTGCGGTGCTCATGGTCTCGCACGACCGCTATCTGATCGAGGCCTGCGCCGAACGGCTGTGGGTGGTCGCCGACGGCACGGTAACCAGCTTTGAGGGCGATCTTGACGACTACCGGCGCCTGGTGCTGTCGGCACGCGGTTCGCGCGCCGCGCGCGAGAGCGAGGACAATGGGCGCAGACGTGAGAGGCTGGAGCGGCCGAAAGCGGACAAGCGCAGCTCGCTGAAACAGCGGATTGCGAGTGCCGAAGCCGAAATCGAGCGCATCAGCGACATCATTGCGAAGATCGACGCCGCGCTCGCGTTGCCCGACATCTTCACCCGCGACCCGAGGCAGGCGGCCCAGCTCTCAACCGCGCGTGCCAATGCGGCGAGCGCGTTGGAACGGGCCGAGGACGAGTGGCTGCAGGTGAGCAGCCAGTGTGACTCGGCGGGATGAGACGCCGGCCAGAACTAGCTCAGCCCGTCTTCCTGGCCCTGGGCTTGGATTTCGCAGCCTTCGGCGGCGTGGCCGGCGCCGGCACCGCCTCGATCGAGGACAGGCGGCCTGCGGTGAAGGTGTAGATGCCGGCGCGCGGACCATGCGACCAGGTGACCACGGCAAGCCGCTCGCCACGTTCATTGTTGGAGATGTTGACGTTGTCCGGTGCACCGATGCCGCGCACGACATCGCATTCGGCATGGCCGAGCGCCACCGTTCCACCCGCTGGTTGCGGCGCACCGGCGGGCGCCTCTGTCGAGGCATTGGCATCGGCGGGGGTCGCCGGTGCCGGCATGCCGGGGCACCCCCCCTCCGCGCTGACGAGATCGTCGGGCGTGATCGGCCTATTGGGCGTCAGCGGCGGCGCGTCGATCGAGACATTCCTGATGAACAGCCGGCCCGGCCGCGAAAACCATTCGGCGTCCTTCGACAACATGTCGGACTGAAACATATCGGACGCGCCGGAACATCCCGCAATTGCAGGGGCCAGCACGAGCAACAGTGCCAGTTGCTTTCGAAGGTAGGTCCTGTCTTTCACGAGAACTGAAATCTCACCCCAGGTTATGTCCTGGAGATCCGGCTTCGCTGGAATCAAAGCCGCACCTCCAGATTCTTGATTTGATCGCATCTTCTAACGGAAAACCGGTCCCCACCTTTCCGGAAAATGCTCTAAGCGTTTGTCCCAACATCACTTTGCGGCACGACCGTGGCTGGCGCAAGGCCGCGGACCAAATCCCAACAAGAATGGTTACCCGGCGGGACAATAGATTTGCAGGGCTGCCGGCGCTAGTCCCGTCGCTGCCAGCGGCCACGCTCGTCGGCCTGCCAATAGGTCACCTCGAAGCCACGCGACTTGCACTCGGTCCAGGCACTGCGGGCGGCCGCGAGCGAATCGGCATCATCGCCGTTGAAAACCAGCACCATGCGCTCATAGCGCTCGGCATCCGCCGGCAGCGCGGCATTGTCGATCAGAAAACGAACATGGGCTCCGTTCGGATTGCCCTCCTCCACCGCCAGCACGATCGGTTGATCGGCGGCATCGCCGGCACGCCAGGTGGCGTGCGGCAGGAACGAATCATCCCTGTACGTCCAGAGGTGCGCATCCAGCGCATCGGCACGCTCCTGCGTGCTCGATTGCACCACCACGCGCCAGCCACGGTCCAGTGACTTCTCGAGCAGCGGCGGCAGGACGCTTTCCAGCGACATACTTTGCAAATGATAGAATAGTACTTCGGTCATTTCTTCGTTTCGTAGTGATCGGCGACCAGCCGATCCAGAAGGCGGACGCCAAAACCGGATCCCCAACTCTGGTTGATCTCGGTCTTCGGAGAACCTATGGCCGTTCCCGCGATATCGAGATGCGCCCACGGCGTGTTGTCGACGAACCGTTGCAAGAACTGTGCTGCAGTGATCGAGCCGCCATAGCGGCCACCCGTGTTTTTCATGTCGGCAAATTGCGAATCGATCAGCTTGTCGTACTCGGCGCCCAGCGGCATGCGCCAGACCTTCTCCCCGGTCTCGAAGCCGGCCTTGATCAAGCGCTCCGCCAATTCGTCATTATTGGAAAACAGGCCGGCATGTTCGGTGCCGAGCGAGACGACGATCGCGCCCGTCAGGGTCGCAAGATCGACCATGAATTTCGGCTTGAGCTTCTTGGCCACGTACCAGAGGACATCGGCCAGCACCAGACGGCCCTCCGCATCGGTATTGATGATCTCGATGGTTTGGCCGGACATCGAGGTAACGATGTCGCCGGGACGCTGCGCGTTGCCGTCGGGCATGTTTTCGACCAGACCGATGGCGCCGACTGCATTCACTCGCGCTTTTCGCGCGGCCAGCGCATGCATCAGGCCGACGACGCAGGCCGCGCCGCCCATGTCGCCCTTCATCTCTTCCATGTTGGCGGCGCCCTTGATGGAAATACCGCCGGTATCGAAACAGACGCCCTTGCCGACAAAGGCGACCGGCGGCTCGCCGCGTTTGCCGCCGTTCCAGCGCATGATCACGGTGCGGCCCGGCCGTGCCGAACCTTGCGCAACGCCCAGAAGCGCGCCCATGCCGAGCTTGGTCATGGCCTTCACATCGAGAATTTCGACGCCGACGCCCAGCTTGCGCAATTGCGCGGCGCGGCGGGCGAACTCCTCGGGGTAAAGGACGTTCGGCGGCTCGTTCACGAGGTCGCGGGCCAAATTGACGCCGTCAACAATCTTGGAGTCCGGCGCGAAAGCCTTCTTCGCCCCCGCAACGTCATCCACGGCGAGCGAAATATCAGCATGGAGCGCCCCGTCCTCATTCTCCTTTTTCTTGGTCTTGTAGCGATCGAATTTATAGGCGCGCAGCCGAATCCCGGCAGCGATCGCGCCAGCTTGATCGGGCTCCATCGCTCCATCAGGCAATTCCGCCATGATCGTCACTGCTTCGCTGCCGGCATTCAGCTTGCCTGCCAGCGTGCCGCCGAATTTGAGGAAATCTCTCTCTTTCAGCTCGGAAGCCTTGCCAGCCCCAACCACGATCAAACGCTGAATCTTGATTCCTTCGGGCGCAAGCAGGTCGAGCGTCGCGCCGCTTTTTCCCTTGAATCGACTGGTAGCCGCCGCGCGCTTCACCAGGTCGGCCGCTGGCCCCAGGACTTTGCGCGTGGCGCTGCCGAATTTCAGCGCGTCGTCGCAAAAGGCCACCAAAACCCCGCGCGGGGAAGCAGAAAGCGGAACGAAGCCGACCTTGACGGCGTCGGGCATAGGCAAATCTCCAAAAATAAGGACGTTCGCACGTCAATAGCTGGCTGGGGGCAGCCCGCGAAGTGGGTGGGTTGGTGCTGAGGCGCGCGATTTTCGTTCACCTGCAGGGATCGTCCGTCACACTATGGCCTGTCCACCACCGCCGTGCCAAGCACCGGCGTGGCAAGCGAGCCACATAGACGAAATATTAACCATCCGGGAATGGCGCCATGGGGCAGCCATTTTGTTGACGGATCAAAGGGATGGTAAGATAGGATAAACTGACGGTACGCGTGGTGGCGCAACCTTGGGGAGCCCCTTTATACGAGGGGTTTGGTTGGCTTCCGCGCCTGCGGTCGTGGGTGGGATCGTGCGGTAGCGATGGGGTCGATCGATAGGTATATCTTCCGCACGACGCTGGCGTCGTTTGCGCTAGTCCTGGTCAGCCTCACCGGCGTGATCTGGATTACGCAGGCGTTGCGCGGCCTCGACCTGATGACGAGCCAGGGGCAGACCATCCTGACCTTTCTTGGCGTCACCAGCCTGGTCATTCCCGCTTTGGTCCTGATCATCTCGCCGATCGCCCTGATGATCGCGATCTCGCACACGTTGAACAAGCTCGCGACTGATTCCGAGATCATCGTGATGAATGCGGCCGGTTTTTCTCCCTTCCGGCTGTTCCGCCCGTTCCTCTACGCCACCTGCGTGGTGGCGCTCCTGGTCGCCTTCATCGCATCCTACCTGGCTCCCGACGGCATGCGCCGGCTGAAGCAATGGGACGCCGAGATCACCGCCGACGTGCTCACCAACATTCTCCAGCCCGGCCGCTTCGCTCAGCTCGACCAGAACCTGACGATTCGCATTCGCGAGCGCCAACCGGGCGGCCTGCTCAAGGGCATCCTGATCGATGACCGGCGCGATCCGAAGGAGCGCGCCACCATCATTGCCGACCACGGCACCGTGGTGAAGAGCGGCGACGGCTCGTTCCTGGTTCTCGAGGATGGCAACCTGCAGCGCTTCGAGGCGGACAAGCGCGACCCGGCATTGGTGGCATTCGGCCGCTACGCCTTCGACATGTCCAAATTCTCCAAGGGCCATGACGTCACGCTCGGCATTCGCGAGCGCTATCTCTGGGAACTGCTCGACCCTGCCGATGACGATCCGGTCTACAAGCAGATCCCCGGCCAGTTCCGCGCCGAGCTCCACGACCGCTTCATGGCGCCGATCTATCCGTTCGCTTTCGCGGCGCTGACGTTCGCATTTCTCGGTGCGCCGCGCACGACGCGCCAAAGCCGTAACTTCTCGATCGGCAGCTCGGTTCTCGCCGTGTTCGGCATACGGATGGCCGGATTCGCCTGCTCGGTCATGGCCGTGAAATCACCGGTGGCGCCCGTCGTACAATATTTGATGCTCATTGCTGCGATCGCCCTCAGCATCTGGGTCATCATCGGCGGCGTCGTGCTCGAGCCTCCGCCGGCCCTGTTGGAGGCGATCGGCAAATCCAACGCCCGCCTGTTGCGGCTCCTCGGACGTCCGGTCACCGCATGAGCATGATCTCCAACACGCTCGGACGCTACTTTGCCGGCCGTTTCGTGGTCTCGGCACTCGGCGTGTTCATCGGCATCTTCGTACTGCTCGTGCTGGTCGACTACATCGAAATGGTCAGGAAGACCTCGGGGCTCGTCGGGGCCTCCGCACTCATGGTGGCGGAGACATCGCTTTTCCGCGTGCCGCAACTGCTCGAAAAGATGATGCCGTTCTGCATCCTGATCGGCGCCATGACCTGCTATCTCGCGCTGTCGCGGCGGCTGGAATTGGTGGTGGCGCGCGCCGCCGGCGTCTCGGCCTGGCAATTCATTGCGCCGGCGCTCGCCAGCGCGATCTTGCTCGGCGTCCTCGCAACCGCCGCCTACAACCCGTTGTCGGCGAATTTGAGCGAACTGTCCAAGCGCATGGAAGCCGAACTGTTCGGTAACGCGCCGGGCGGCGGGGTGCAGGACGCCTCAGGATTCTGGATCAACCAGGTCAACGCCGACGGAC
This sequence comes from uncultured Bradyrhizobium sp., assembly GCA_964454955.1. Taxonomy (GTDB): domain Bacteria; phylum Pseudomonadota; class Alphaproteobacteria; order Rhizobiales; family Xanthobacteraceae; genus Bradyrhizobium. Next base: position 13,130 of record CAYVVB010000286.1, read on the forward strand.
AGGTCATCATCAACGCCGCGCGCAGCGAGCGTCAGGGTGTGCGGCTCACCGGACTCACGCTGTTCCGCTTTGATACAGACTACAAGTTCAAGGAACGAATCGAGGCGCGCGAGGCGACGCTCGAGGATGGTCATTGGTTGTTCAAATCGGTTCGGCGTTACGCTCTCGATTCCCCGCCGGTTGACCAGGACAGATTCGAGCTCCCCACCACGCTGACGCCGGCGCAGGTGCGCAACAGCTTTTCCACCCCCGAAACTGTGTCCTTTTGGCAACTGCCGAGCTACATCCGCTCGTCGGAAAGTTCGGGGTTTGCGACTGCCGGTTACCGGTTGCAGTATCACAAGCTGATTGCACAGCCGTTTTTGCTGGCTGCGATGGTGATGCTGGCCGCGTCAGTGTCGCTTCGCTTCTTCCGCTTCGGCGGCGTGCAAAAGATGGTTTTGAGTGGCGTGGGCGCTGGGTTTCTGCTCTACGTGCTGTCGAAAGTCACCGAGGATCTGAGCAAGGCTGAGTTGATGCATCCGATCATGGCCGCGTGGCTGCCCGTGCTCGTGGGCGGCCTCACGGGCTTTTTGGCCTTGCTGTACCAGGAGGACGGGTAGTGGCTGTCGTCGCCGCCCTCCGCAAACGCTTGTCCGCATTCCGGCGGTGCGCGGTTGTGCGCCGTCCGGGATGGCGCATGGCCGCGTTGTGCGCCCCCCTGCTCCCGATGCTCGCCTGCCTCGCGCTGGCGACCGCGATCGGCGTTGCGATGACGGCCCCTGCGGCCGCCCAGAGCTTCACCTACAATCCGCATCCGCCGCACCCAACCCCGCCGCGCGTCGCACATGACAACCAGATGCTGGTCCAGGCGAACGAAGTCGATTACGACTACAACAATTCGCGGGTGTCGGCGGTCGGCAACGTCCAGCTCTTCTACAACGGCACCAGCGTCGAGGCCGACAAGGTCATCTACGACCAGAAGACCAAGCGCCTGCATGCCGAGGGCAACATCCGCATGACGGATGCGGACGGCAAGATCACCTACGCCAACATCATGGATCTGAGCGACGATTACCGCGACGGCTTCGTCGACTCGCTGCGGGTCGACACCGCGGACGAGACCCGGATGGCGGCGACCCATGTGGAACGTTCGAGCGGCAACTACACCGTGTTCGAAAACGGCGTCTACACCGCCTGCGCCCCCTGTAAGGACGACCCGAAGAAGCCGCCACTGTGGCAGGTCAAGGGCGAGCGCATCATTCACGACCAGACCGAGAAGATGCTGTATTTCGAGACCGCGCAGCTCGAGTTCTTCGGCGTACCGCTCGCGTATATGCCATATTTCTCGACGCCGGACCCGACCGTGAAGCGCAAGAGCGGTTTCCTGATGGCGACCCCCACCGAAGCTTCAACCTATGGGTGGGGCCTCGAAATCCCCTATTACTGGGCGATCGCGCCCGATTACGACGCCACCTTCGCCCCGCGCATCACCAGCAAAGAGGGCGTGCTGTTCCAGGCCGAATTCCGCCAGCGCCTGCTGAACGGCTCCTACCAGGTGCGCGCCTACGGCATCGACCAGCTCGATCCGGGCGTCTTCGCCGGTCAGCCCGGCGACCGCCAGTTCCGCGGCGGCGTCGAGACCAGGGGCCAGTTCGCGATCAACGACAAGTGGGTCTGGGGCTGGGACGGCGTCATCCTGTCCGACTTTTATTTCATGCAGGACTACCGGTTGTCCCAATACAGGGACCCGATGGGTTCGTTCATGAACCTGCCGACGGAAGCCATCTCGCAACTCTATCTGACCGGCGTCGGCAACCGCAGCTTCTTCGACCTGCGCTCGATCTATTACCTCAGCTTCTCGGGCAACCAGCAGCAGGTGCCGGTGGTCTGGCCGGTGCTCGACTATTCGAACGTCTTCAACTATCCGATCTTCGGCGGCGAGGTCAGCTACAAGACCAACTTCATCAACCTGACGCGCAACGACGCCGTGTTCGATCCGATCACGACACAGGCCAATACGAGCGGCCTGTGCGCCATGACCTCCGCCGATCCGTTCGCGCGCGCCGCCCCGCAATGCCTGCTGCGCGGATTCCCCGGAACCTATACGCGGCTCACCGCGGAAGCACAGTGGCGGCGGTCGTTCACCGATCCCTTGGGTGAAATCTGGACGCCGTTTGCGATCCTGCGCGCCGACGCGATCAACTCGGACGTATCAAATCAGCCCGGCGTCTCCAATTTCCTGCCTGTCGGCGACACCCAGGCGCTGCGGATGATGCCGACGGTCGGCTTCGAGTACCGCTATCCCTTCATCAACGTACAGCCATGGGGCTCCACGACGATCGAGCCGATTGCACAGGTCATCATTCGCCCCAACGAGACCTACGCAGGCAAGCTGCCGAACGAGGACGCCCAGAGTCTGGTGTTCGATACCTCGAACCTGTTCAGCGTCGACAAGTTCTCCGGCTATGACCGTGTCGAGGGCGGCGGACGCGCCAACGTGGGCGTGCAGGCGACCACGCAGTTCGATCGCGGCGGCACCGTCAAAGCGGTTTTCGGACAATCGTACCAGCTGTTCGGCCTGAACTCCTTCGCGGTCCAGGACGTCACCAACACCGGCATCGATTCCGGTCTGCAGAGACAGCTGTCGGATTATGTTGCAAGCGTCGACTATTCGCCCAACCGCACCTATACGTTCAGCGTGCGTTCGCGTTTCGACGAGCAGACCTGGAACGTGCAGCGCTTCGAAGCCGAAGCGAAAGCGAACTTCGATCGCTGGTCGGTGAGCATGCTGTACGGCAACTACGCGCCGCAGCCGGACCTCGGTTATCTGACCCGTCGCGAAGGATTGCTCGGCAGCGGCTCGATCAAGGTCGCGGCGAACTGGGTCGTGACCGGCGGCGCGCGCTGGGATCTGGAAGCCAACAAGATCAATCAATATATCATCGGCGCCGGCTATGTAGACGACTGCTTCGTGCTGGCAGCCAACTACATCAGGTCCTATAATTATGCGACCCCGTTGACCCCGCCGGTGCTCAGCGACGCTTACATGCTGCAGATCGGCCTGCGCACCCTGGCCACCACCGCAGGCGGCGCCGGGGCGCAGGGCCTTCAGTATTAAATTTTGGGACGGGAGGTAATTCCCGACTGCGCGGCAGCTTCTTCAATTTGGTTCGATCGACAGCGAAGATGACTATGACGACGACGCTCTCTCATCGCCTGCGCGCTATGCTGGTGGTTTGTATCACGACGATTGTTCTGCCGGTCTGCGCTTCGCCCTCGCATGCCCAGACGGTGACCGTGATGGTCAACGGCGAGCCGATCACCGACTTCGACGTGGAGCAGCGCAGCAAGCTCATTTTCCTGTCCACGCACAAGCAGCCGAGCCGGCAGGACGTGATCAACGAGCTGATCGACGAAAAGGTGAAGATCAAGGAGGCCAAGAAATACGGAGTCGATCCCGGCGCGTCCGATATCGACCAGGCCTATGGACAGATGGCCGCGAGGATGCACCTCAGCGGCGACCAGTTGACGAAGACGCTGCAGGCTCAAGGCATCCGCGCCGACACGCTGAAATCCCGCATCAAGGCCGATATGGTTTGGACGAGCCTCGTGCGGGGCCGCTACAAGGAGCGGCTGCAGGTCGGCGAGAAGGACGTGGCGGCGGAGGCTAAGGCAGAGGGCGGCGACGAGGCGCAGCAGGCCGACGCTTTCGAGTACAAGATGCAGCCGGTGGTTTTGATCGTGCCGAAGGGAGCGCCGCCGGCCGCAATGGAGAGCAGGCAGAAGGAAGCCGAGACCCTGCGCGCGAAGGTCCAGAGCTGCGACCAGGCCAACGCCTACTTCAAGAGCATGGCGAACGCGGCGATCCGTGATACCGTCATCAAGACGTCGGCCGACATCCCGGCCGTGCTGCGCAAAGTGCTGGACGACACCCCGATCGGCCATCTGACGCCGCCCGAGGTGACCAAGCAGGGCGTCGAGATGGTGGTGCTGTGTGACCGAAAGCCGACCACCATCGACACGCCCAAGAAGAAGGAAATCCGCGAGAAGCTTTACGCCCAGAAGTACGAGGCGACGTCGAAATCCTATCTGCAGGAAATCCGCAGAGAGGCGATGATCGAATATCGCCAATAGCCATGGCAAAGCGGCATGCGCTGACGTCCTTTGCGCTCTCCCCCCTTGCGCTCACCCTTGGCGAGCCTGCAGGCATCGGGCCCGACATCACGATCGCGGCCTGGCTGCGCAGGGGTGAGCTGAACCTTCCGCCCTTCTATCTGCTCGGGGATCGTGCCTTTCTCGCCAGGCGGGCAAAGATGCTCGGCGTCGATATCCCGATCGCGGAGGTTGGGCCTGAGGAGGCGGCGAGCGCGTTTGCGAAAGCCTTGCCCGTCGTCGCCAGCGGCTATGCTGCGACCGCCGAGCCCGGCCACCCGGATCACGGCAGCGCGGCTGCGGCGCTTGCCTCCATCCGCCGGGCGGTCGCCGACGTGCGAGCCGGCCGGGCGGTCGCGGTCGTGACCAATCCGATCGCCAAGAATGTGCTCTACCGCGCCGGCTTTGCCCATCCCGGCCACACCGAATTTCTCGCTGAGCTCGCGGCCGACGGCGGCAAAGCGCCGCAACCGGTTATGATGTTGTGGTCTCCGCTTCTGGCGGTGGTGCCCGTGACCATCCATCTTTCGCTGCGCGAGGCGATCAACCTGCTCTCCACCGAGCTCATCGTCTCCACCGGTCGAATCGTGGCCGCGGAACTGAAGATGCGCTTCGGCCTTGTCCGTCCGCGGCTGGCGGTGACCGGGCTCAATCCGCATGCCGGCGAAGACGGTACGCTCGGCACCGAGGACAAGACGATGATTGCCGCGGCCATCGACGTTCTGCGCAGCGACGGCATCGATGTGCGCGGACCGCTGCCGGCCGACACCACCTTCCACGAAGCTGCGCGAAAAACCTACGACTGTGCGCTCTGCATGTATCACGATCAGGCGCTGATCCCGATCAAGACGCTGGCTTTCGAGGAAGCCGTCAACGTCACGCTGGGATTGCCGTTTGTCCGCACCTCTCCCGATCATGGCACCGCCTTCGACATCGCCGGCACCGGCCGCGCCAACCCCGCGAGCCTGATCGCGGCGCTGCGGCTTGCAGGGCGAATGGCGGCGGCATCAGCTCCCACAAAACCATGAGCGCGATCGACGACCTGCCGCCGCTTCGCGACGTCATTCGTCAGCATTCCCTCTCGGCCCGCAAATCGCTCGGTCAGAATTTTCTGCTCGATCTCAATCTGACCGCCCGCATCGCGCGCGCGGCCGGGCCGCTGGAGGATGCGACAGTGGTCGAGATCGGCCCCGGTCCCGGAGGCCTCACCCGCGCTCTCTTGGCGTTGGGCGCGCGGCATGTCATCGCCGTCGAGCATGATGCGCGCGCGCTGCCGGCGCTGGAAGCGATTGCCGCCCACTATCCGGGACGGCTGGAAATCGTCTGCGCGGATGCGCAAACATTCGATCCGCGCACCTATATCGGGTCGACCAAAGCGAAGATCGTCGCCAACCTGCCCTACAATATCGCGACTGCGCTCCTGATCGGCTGGCTCACCATCGAGCCCTGGCCGCCCTGGTACGAGATGATGGTCCTGATGTTCCAGCGCGAGGTCGCCGAACGCATCGTCGCGCGCGAAAATGAAGAGGCCTACGGCAGGCTGGGCGTGCTCGCCAATTGGCGATGCGAGACCAAAATCCTGTTCGACATTTCGCCGGCGGCGTTCGTGCCGCAGCCCAAGGTCACCTCCTCCGTGGTGCGCCTGGTCCCGCGTCAGGTGCCGGAGCCGTGCGAGCGCCGCCTGCTGGAACAGGTGGCGGCGGCCGCCTTCGGCCAGCGCCGCAAGATGCTGCGGCAGAGCCTGAAATCCCTGTCCGTCGATCCGGCGCGACTGGCGGCGGCGGCGCATGTCGATCCGACCCGGCGCGCTGAAACCATTCCGGTTTCCGGCTTTGTTGCCATGGCGCGTGAATTGGCGGATATACGGGGAGAAAAAACAAGCCTTCCGTAAGGAGAACGCCATGGCGCTGATGCATCGCCAGTCGCTGGTCAAGTTTGACGCCCCGCTCTGCGAAACCATCGTCGAGACGCCGAAGCCGACTGGCCGCGAGGTCCTGGTGCGCATCGAGCGCTGCGGGCTCTGCCATTCCGATCTTCATATCCAGGACGGCTATGCCGATCTCGGCGGAGGCAAGCGGCTCGACACGACGCGCGGCATGACGCTGCCGTTTACGCTCGGGCACGAAATCGCCGGCGTGGTCGAGGAAGTCGGCCCCGATGCTCCCAAGGAGATGATCGGCGCCAGGAAGGCCGTGTTTCCCTGGATCGGTTGCGGCCAATGCCGCGATTGCCTTGCCGGCGACGAAAATCTTTGCGTCAAGCAGCGCTTCCTCGGCGTCTCCATCGACGGCGGTTTCGCCAGCCATGTTCTGGTGCCTGACGCAAAATATCTGCTGGACTATGATCCGCTACCGGTGAATCAGGCGGCGACACTGATGTGCTCGGGCGTCACCGCCTATGGTGCGCTGAAGCGACTGGTCGACCGGCCGCGACAGCGCAATCTTCTGCTGATCGGACTCGGCGGTGTGGGCCAGATGGGCCTGTCCTTCGCGCAGGCCATGTTCAAGCAGAAGATTTCGGTCGCCGACTTGAATCCTGCCGCGCGGGAAACCGCGCTGCAGAACGGCGCGAGCTTCGCCTATGACCCGGCCGAGCCCGACATCGTCAAGCGCATCCTCAAGGAGACGGAAGGCGGTTTTGACGAGGTCGTCGATTTTGCCGGCAACGAGAAATCGATGGCGTTTGCGGTTTCGGTCCTTGCGCGGGGCGGCAAGATCGTTGTCTCGGGATTGATGGGCGGCAATTTCAGCCTGCCGATGGTGCAATGGGTCTACAAGCGGATGACCATCGAGGGCTTCATGGTCGGCACGCTCGCCGAGGCCCATGAACTGATGGCGCTGGCGCGCGCCGGCAAGATCAGGCCGACGCCGATGCGCGAGGAGCCGATGGCTGACGTCCAAAAATGGATCGACGCGTTGCGGGCCGGAAAAGTGGTAGGACGGATCGTACTCAGAAACTGAAGCCAAAACAAAAACCGTCCCGCCGGCTCGCCGCAAAAGCGGAAGGAGACGGAGGATGTGGAGGAAAGGCTCGATCACGGCTGCGCTGGCAGCGCTCGCGCTCGCCTGTGCCGCGACACCCGCGCTGGCGCAGAAGCAATACGATCCCGGCGCCAGCGATACCGAAATCAAGATCGGCACCACCACGCCCTACAGCGGCCCGGCGTCGGCCTATTCGGCGGGCTCGGTGTCGATCACAGCCTATTTCGCGATGATCAACGACCAGGGTGGGATCAACGGCCGCAAGATCCATTTCATCAGCCTCGATGATGCCTATAGCCCGCCCAAGACGGTCGAGCAGATCAGACGGCTGATCGAGAGCGACGAGGTGCTGTTCCTGGTCAATACCGTCGGCACCGCGACCAACATGGCGGTGGTCAAGTACATCAACCAGAAGCAGGTGCCGCATCTTTTCATCGGCTCCGGCGCAACCGTCTTCAACGATCCCGAACACTATCCGTGGACGATGAGCTGGACGCCGCACTATGCGTCGGAAGGAGAAATCTACGCCAAATACATCCTGTCGGCCAAACCGGATGCGAGGATTGGCGTCCTCGCCCAGAACGATGATCTCGGCCGCGACTACATGCTCGGCTTCAAACGCGGGCTTGGCGAGCGCGCCGCCTCGATGATCGTCTCGTACCAGACCTATAACACCACAGATCCCACGGTGGATTCGCAGGTGGTGACACTGAAGGCCGCCCGCGCCGATGTCTTCGTTATTTTCTCGGTGCCGAAATTCGCCGCCCAGGCCATCCGCAAGGCCTATGACATCGACTGGCATCCCCAGGAGTTCGTCTCCAGCGTCGGCTCGTCGATCGCGGGCGCGATCCGGCCGGCCGGTTTCGAAGCCGCCAAGGGTATCATCTCGGCCGCCTACCAGAAGGATTCCGCCGACCCGCAATGGCACGACGATCCCGCGATGAAGGCCTGGAACGTGTGGATGGACAAGTACAACCCGCACGTGGACAAGAGCGATTACTATGCGCCGTATGGCTACAATATCGGCCATGCCGTCGTGCAGTTGCTCAAGCAATGCGGAGACAAGCTCACCCGCGCCAACATCATGCAGCAGGCCTCCCACCTCGACATGGAGCTGCCGTTGCTGTTGCCCGGCATCCGGTTGAGGACGACGCCTTCGGACCTGCGCCCGATCAGGCAGATGCGGCTGGTGCGTTTCGACGGCCAGCGTTACGTGCTGTTCAGCGACGTGCTCGCGAGCGAGTAACTTGAGCCCTTAACCGGCAAGAGTTTTGGGCGTCGACAACACGGCCTGCGCGCAAGACGGTGACCTCTTCATCAGTGTCGGCCATCTTTTGCGCCGCAGCGGCCCCAAGACCTCTTGCCATGCGGACCGCTGTGCCGGGCGCCATCAGCGCTCACTTTTCGTGTCGCAAATCGCGTTTCCTACACAAAAACGCAGGCCCGAATTAAGCCCCATCCTCTCCGGAATTGCGGCCTATTGCCACCCAAGTCTTCACAGAGATTGCACGCTGCCAAGTGCTGCGTAGGAGTTGAGTGGAGTTGTTTATGGCCAACCAGAACGCGAAATTCGCATCAGCCATCGTCGTCTGCCTTGTTGCTGGCGCGCCTTTCGCGATCCCCCATGCTGCGAACGCAGCCGAGTGCCTCACTGAGCCGCGGCAGGACACGCCGCAGGGCCAGCATTGGTACTACCGCCTCGAGCGCGGCACCAAGCGCCATTGCTGGTATCTGCACGAGGCAGCCGGGAAGCTTGCGCAGACAGCGCAGGCCGATGATTCATCGCCGGCGCCGAGTGCCGTTGCGCGAAACCGCAATCCGACGCCGCGCGCGATCGACGATGCACATGCCGAATTGCCTGAGCCGCAGGCAGATCCCGAGAGCGGCACCGGCACGCCCGCGCAAGCCCAAGAAGCGGCCGCCGAGCCGAGCCCGATGCCTCAGGCAACCGAGGCAAGCAGCCCAATTCCCGATCCGCAGCAGGGCGACTCCCAAGGAGGCGCCATTTCCTCGCGTTGGCCCAACCCATCCGATATGGCTTCGCCAAGCACAACTCCGCTGGTCGTCGCCGACGCCGGCAACCCTGCCCAGACCACGCAGGCCGAGCCCGCGCCCGCTGAGCCCGCGCCGGCACCGCCGGCGCCTGCCATCCAGCCGGCAGCAAAAGCATCGGTCTCGCTTCAGATGTTATTGGTCGTGATCCTCGCCGCACTGGCACTTGCGGGCGTAACGGCGAGCGTGATCGTTCGGTTTGGCCGCCGGCGGCGGAGTGTGCGGATGAGTGCGAGCGAAAGGCGCGCCGCGATCCGTGAATCCTTCGACAACGCACCCAGGCCGCCCTGGGTCGAGCCTGCTATCGAAAGGACCGCGCCGCCGCAGTCCAACGCTCCGCGCAGTGCCGCCGCCCCTCAAACCGGCACGGCGAAGGAAAGATACGACAAGATCGAAGATGTCCTCGCGCTCCTCATGAAGCACGCGCAGCAAACCGACGCCTGAGCCGCCCGAGCTTCTTCGGCCTTAAGGCCGGAGAAGCTAATTCTCCAATTGCCGCTGCAGATCGCGCACGAATGTGGTCAGTCCGGTGCGCCGCTCGCGCTTCAGCCGCTCGGCCTTGAGGATCGACTGCACTTCGGCAAAGGCTTCATCGACATCGTGATTGATGATGATGTAGTCGTATTCAGCCCAATGGCTCATTTCGTGGCTCGCGCGGCTCATGCGCGAACGGATAACATCGGTGGAATCCTGCGCGCGTGAGTGCAGGCGCTTCTCCAGATCGGAGGCCGACGGAGGCAGGATGAAGACGCTGACCACATCGGCGCGCGCCTTCTCGCGCAGTTGTTGCGTGCCCTGCCAGTCGATGTCGAACAACACGTCCTCGCCCGCCGCCAGAGCGGCTTCGACCGGCCCGCGCGGCGTGCCATAGTGATTGTTGAAGACGATCGCCGATTCGAGCAATTCGTTGCGCTTCACCATTTCCTCAAAGCGCGCCTTGTCGACGAACATGTAGTCGCGCCCGTCGACTTCGCCCGGACGCATCGGGCGCGTGGTCGCCGACACCGACATTTTCAGGCCGGGCATGCGCTGAATCAATAGGCGCGACAGCGTCGTCTTGCCCGCGCCCGAGGGCGAGGACAGCACGAACATCAGCCCGCGCCGTTCGAGTCCCGAACCGTGGCGGTGAGCCGGCATGGATCACTCCAGATTTTGAACCTGCTCGCGAAACTGCTCGACGACGGTCTTCATTTCGAGGCCGGTATTGGTCAATTCGACGTCGTTCGACTTCGAGCAGCAGGTGTTGACCTCGCGGTGGAATTCCTGCGCCAGGAAATCGAGCCGGCGGCCGACCGGTCCGCCCTTCCTGATCATCTCGCGCGTCTGCGCGATGTGCGAGGCGATACGATCGAGCTCTTCCCGGATATCGGCCTTCGCCGCAATCAGCAGCGCTTCCTGCGTGAGCCGGTCCTGATCAAACCGATCCGACGTCTCGAGCAGCAGCGCAATCTGCTCGGCAAGCCGCGCCCTGACCGCCTCCGGCTTGCGCCCGGGTGCGGCTTCCGCCTTCTTCGCGAGGGCCTCCATCTCCTCCATGCGCTGGCCGAGGATTTGGCCAAGTGCCTCGCCCTCGCGCCTGCGCATCGCCACGAGACTTGCGAGCGCTTCGTCGAACGCCGCCGCGGCCGCAGCCGTGGCTGCCTTGTCCTGTTCCTCGTCGCTTTCCGGCTCGCCCACCTCGATCACGCCCTTGATGGCGAGCAGGCCGTCAATGCTGGGCGCCACCGCGTCGATCCGGCCGGCCAACGAGCTCGCGACCTTCAGCACCGCCGCCAGCACCTCCTCGTTGATCCGGACACTGGCGAGCGCGTCCGAACGCTTGATGTTCAAATTGACGTAGACGGTGCCGCGCGACAGCATCTCGCCGGCGCGCTTCTTGGCAAACGCCTCGAGTTCGTCCCAGCCCGGCGGAAGGCGCAGGCGCAGGTCGAGCCCCTTGGCGTTGACCGATTTCAATTCCCACTCGAAAGTATACGGCCCGCTCGCGCCGTGGCTGCGGGCAAAGCCGGTCATGCTCGACAGCGCCATGAAATCATTCTCCGGGCGAGATTCGCGTGAGGGAAGCCGCGCGGACCATAAGACGTTTTCAGGAAAAGTGGAGTCCGGGGCTCCGCTCTCCTTAACTACTGCTGAACGGCTGCCGGCGTGGCAACGGATTGCGCAGCGCCCCGCCGCCCCGGCTTCCTGGGCGCGGGCTTGCCGGTGGACGAGGTAGGAGCCGCATCGGCCGGCGGGGCGGCTGCCGGAGCCGGCACTGGCTCGTCGGCCGGCTCGACGGTGTCGTTCTGGATCTGCTTTTCCATCGCCCGCAGCTTGGCGACGTTCTTTTGGTGCTGCTCCAGGGTTTCGGTGAAGGTGTGCCCGCCGGTGCCGTCGGCCACGAAATAGAGATCGCGGGTCCGCGCCGGGTTGGCGGCAGCTTCGAGCGAGGCCCGGCCGGGATTGGAAATCGGCCCGGGCGGCAATCCATCGATCACATAGGTGTTGTACGGCGAAGGCTGGGCAATTTCGCTGCGCTTGATCGGCCGGCCCAACGTGCCCTTGCCGCCGACTAGGCCGTAAATGATCGTCGGATCCGACTGCAGCCTCATTCTCTGCTTCAGCCGGTTGACGAAGACAGCAGCGACCCGGCTTCGCTCGTCGGGTCGTGCGGTTTCCTTCTCCACGATGGAGGCCAGCGTCATGAGCTGTTCGGGCGTCTTGATCGGAAGGTCCGGACTGCGGTGTTCCCAGACCTCCGCCAGCATGCGCCTCTGTGCCTGCTGCATCCGCTGGATCACCTGGTCGCGCGTGGTGCCGCGCGGGAATTTATAAGTCTCCGGCAGCAGCGTGCCCTCGCGCGGGATCTCATGCACGGTGCCGGAGAAAATGTCGTTGTCCGATAGCCGGGCCACGATCTGCTCCGACGTCAGCCCTTCCGGAATCGTCACCGCATGCTGCACCACCTTGCCTTCGACCATGGTGCCGATGACGTCGCGCAAGGATGCATTCTTCTGGAACGAATATTCGCCGGGCTTGAGCTCCGAACTCGCTTTCAACGCGAGCACGCTTGCCATGAAGACCCAGGGATTGACGTCGATCACGCCTTCCCTGGTCAACGCCTCGGCGATGTCGCGTTTGCCGGCACGCGCCGGAATGTTGACGACGGTGTCTTGCTGTAGCGGCCCGGGCGCTTCCAGGATCTGCCTGCCGTAGTAATAGACGGCGCCCGTGCCGATCATCAGAAGCAGCACGATCGTGATGATGGCATTGCCGATCACCACAAACGGATTGCGGGCGCGTTCCGACCGCTTGGGCGGCGGCGGCACCTGTTCGGGCTCCAGCGCGGCGCGCGGGGATCGTGGCGAAATGGGCGGCCTTTCACTCATCAGTGCAACCTGAATCCTGTCGCTCTCTTCGCGGCCCTTGGCGCCTTTTGTCGCGCAAACGGCCGGTCGTGTACGCCCGAATCAACGATTAGCACCGAATGCGGCGAAACATTGGACCTTTGGAAAGCCGCATCAGTTGACCACGCGCTGGACGATCACCGAGGCATTGGTGCCGCCGAAACCAAATGAATTGGACAGCGCGACATTGATCTCACGCCTGCGCGGCGTCTGCGGCACGAGATCGATTGCGGTTTGGACCGAGGGATTTTCCAGATTGATGGTCGGCGGAGCGATGTTGTCGCGAATCGCCAGGATGCTGAAAATGGCTTCGATCGCGCCGGCGGCACCCAGCAGATGTCCGGTCGATGACTTGGTCGACGACATCGAGACGCGCGAAGCCGCGTTGCCCAATAGCCGCTCCACCGCGCCCAGTTCGATCTCGTCGCCGACCTGCGTCGACGTGCCGTGGGCGTTGATATAGTCGATATCCGACGTCGTGATGCCGGCGCGCTTCATCGCGGCGGCCATGCTGCGATAGCCGCCGTCGCCGTCGGGCGACGGAGACGTGATGTGATAAGCATCGCCAGACAGGCCATAGCCGGTGACTTCTGCATAGATCTTCGCGTTGCGGGCCCTGGCGTGTTCATATTCCTCCAGGACGACGACGCCTGCGCCCTCGCCCATCACAAACCCGTCGCGGTCCTTGTCGTACGGACGGGAAGCCTTCTCCGGCGAGTCGTTGAAGGCGGTCGACAGTGCGCGCGCCGCGCAAAAGCCGGCCATGCCGATCCGGCAGATCGGCGATTCCGCACCGCCTGCTACCATCACGTCAGCATCGCCCAGCGCGATCAGCCGGCTGGCGTCGCCGATTGCGTGTGCGCCGGTCGAGCAGGCCGTCACCACCGCATGGTTGGGGCCTTTAAGGCCGAACTCGATGGACACATAGCCGGAAGCCAGATTGATCAGCCGGCCGGGAATGAAGAAGGGCGACACCTTGCGCGGTCCGCGTTCCTTCAACAGCACCGCGGTGTCCGCAATTCCCGAGAGGCCGCCGATGCCGGAGCCGATCATGGTTCCGGTCGCACAACGCTCCGCTTCGGTCGCCGGATGCCAGTTGGCATCGTCGAGCGCCTGGCGGGCGGCCGCCATGGCAAAGATGATGAAGTCGTCGACCTTGCGCTGGTCCTTCGGCTCCATCCACTGGTCCGCATTGAAGGTGCCATCGCCGCCGTCACCGCGCGGCACCTGGCATGCGATCTTGCTCGGCAGATCGGAGACGTCGAATCTCTCGATCCTCCGCGCCCCGCTCTCGCCGTTGAGAATCCGCTTCCAGGTCGCATCGACGCCGCAGCCGAGTGGCGACACCATGCCGAGGCCTGTGACGACAACTCGCCTCATGTCCAGTACTCCAGCCCTGGATCCGCGGCCTGCAATGCGAAACCGCTGGGCCGTCCGTGGTCGGCCCGGCCGATTGGCTTCTTACCGCGCAGGGCCGTCAGCTCTTCGCGTTCTTTTCGAGGAATTTGGTGGCATCACCGACGGTCAGGATCGTCTCCGCGGCGTCGTCGGGAATTTCACAACCGAACTCTTCTTCAAAGGCCATCACAAGCTCGACCGTGTCGAGGCTGTCAGCACCGAGGTCGTCAATGAAGCTCGCATTGTCGGTCACCTTCTCGGGTTCAACACCCAGGTGCTCGACCACGATCTTCTTAACCCGCTCGCCAATGTCACTCATGCTCCAACCTCGTGATTGTTCCCTAAAGACCCGACCTCAGGATGATACGCGCCATCGTGGTCGTTAAACTTCCTTCGCAATCGCGCATAACTTGATTTGGCCCGACAGGCCGGCGAACGACGGCAAGCTTCGTCCCCGCCAATATACAGGGTTTCGGAATCCTGCAATGGCGTTCTTTGCCCTAGCCGCTGGCGGTCCGGTTATCATACTTCAAAACTCCTGACTACAAGCCTTGATCCGCCTTCCGAAACGGCTTTTCGCCGCACTTCACCCCAGACGGACAGGGTAGCTCAAACCATGGCCATTCCGCCGTTGACGTGAATCGTTTGTCCGGTGACGTAGGCCGCCTCGTTGGAGCTCAAATAGACCGCCGCTGCGGCGATGTCCTCAGGTGTCCCCAAGCGCGCCGCCGGAACCCGGGCAAGGATGCTTTCGCGCTGCTTCTCGTTGAGCGCGTCGGTCATGGGCGTCTTGATGAATCCGGGCGCAATGCAATTGGCGGTCACGTTGCGCTTGGCATATTCGGCGGCCAGCGACTTGATCATGCCAATCAATCCCGCCTTGGAGGCGGTGTAGTTGCCCTGTCCCGGGTTGCCGGTCACGCCAACCACCGAGGTGATCGCGATAATGCGGCCGAACCGCTTGCGCATCATCAATTTGGTCGCTGCCCGGGCCAGGCGGAAGGTCGCGGTCAGATTAACTTTGATGACCTCGTCCCAATCCTCGTCGCGCAATTGCACAAACAGATTGTCGCGGGTGATGCCGGCATTGGCGACGAGAATGTCGAGCCCGCCCATCGCCTGTTCCGCGGCGGGCACCAGCGCCTCCACCTCGGCCGTCTCGGCGAGGTTACACGGCAGGACATGGACGCGTTCGGCAAGCCGTCCGGCAAGCGTGTCCAAGGCCTCGCGCCTGGTCCCGGAGATCGCAACGGTTGCGCCCTGCGCGTGCAGCGCCTGCGCGATCGCGCTGCCGATCCCACCCGTGGCCCCGGTGACGAGCGCCGTTCTGCCAGTCAAATCGAACATCACAGTCTCCTCAGGCCGACTTTGCGGCCGCCAACGCGTCCCTGGCAGCGGCGAGATCGTTCGGTCCGCCGACCGAAATCCCGACCGCGCCGTCCGCGATACGCTTGACCAGCCCGCTCAGGACCTTGCCCGCGCCGATTTCGAAGAACCGGGTGACGCCGTGAGCGGCCATATACGCCACCGATTCGCGCCAGCGCACGGTGCCCGTGACCTGTTCGACCAGGCGGCGGCGAATCTCGTCGGGATCGCTGATCGCAGAGGCGAGCACGTTGGATACCAGCGGCGAGGCCGGCTTGTTGATGGTGACCTCCGAAAGCGCCTTTGCCATGACATCGGCCGCGGGCTGCATCAGCTTGCAATGGAATGGCGCCGATACCGGCAGCAGCATGGCGCGTTTGGCGCCCTTAGCCTTGGCAATTTCGACGGCGCGGTCGACCGCAGCCTTGTCACCCGACACCACGACCTGACCGCCGCCATTGTCGTTGGCGGCCTGACAGACCTGCCCCTGAGCGGCCTCTTCCGCGACCGCGACCGCCGTTTCATAGTCGAGCCCGAGCAGCGCGGCCATCGCCCCGACGCCGACCGGCACTGCCTTCTGCATGGCAAGGCCCCGGGTCCGCAACAGGCGCGCGGCGTCGGAGAGCGACAGGCCGCCGGCTGCGGCGAGCGCCGAGTACTCGCCCAGCGAATGCCCGGCCACGAAGGCGGCATCCCGGCCGACGGAGAAACCGGCCTCGCTCTCCAGGACGCGCATCGCGGCCATCGATACCGCCATCAGCGCCGGCTGGGCGTTTTCGGTGAGTTGCAACGTCTCGGCCGGACCATCCCACATGATGGCCGTGAGCTTTTCCGACAGCGCCGCATCGACCTCCTCGAAGACGGCGCGAGCGGCCGGAAAGGCGTCGGC
This sequence comes from uncultured Bradyrhizobium sp., assembly GCA_964454955.1. Taxonomy (GTDB): domain Bacteria; phylum Pseudomonadota; class Alphaproteobacteria; order Rhizobiales; family Xanthobacteraceae; genus Bradyrhizobium. Next base: position 29,335 of record CAYVVB010000286.1, read on the forward strand.
CAGGGCCTTGCCCATACCGACCGCCTGCGAACCCTGCCCGGGGAAAGTGAATGCTGCCGTCATCGGCGCTCCCTGCCTTGGTTGAGCATGATCTCCGTCGAGGCGCATCGCGTTCCGGGCGGAGAGCAGCCTTGCCGTGTGCGGACCATGCTTTGGACGCGCCGTAAGACCCGACGGGGGCCGGGATGTCAAGCCGGCCTGAGCACCCGCCTTGCCGCCCGCAAACGGGCCTAAAAGCCGCCGGCCGTCTGGTCGGCGCCGACCCGTGCGCCTGCCCGCGCCCGGCGCGCGCTGTTCACAAGTTGGCCCGGGCGATCTTCCTGGTCGGGCTTTGCAGTCGCAAGCCGAAGCACGGCCGCGTAGCTCGGCTGCACCTCCATCCGGCCGGCAAACCGGCTTCCGCCGAGCATGCGATGCACGCGCGGCAGGTTGTAGCACGGCACGTAGAACAGCAAATGGTGTTCGAGATGATAGTTCACGTAATAGGGCGCGATGAACAGCCGCTCCAGGACATTCGCCCTGGTGGTGCGCGTGTTGCGCAGCGGATCGTTGCTGTCGGGAACGACCGCATGCTCGGCGATGTTGCGGATGCGCGTGATGACCATCATCCAGGTCAGCATCGGCACCAGCCACAGCAGCGGATAGGCCCACCAGATACCGACCCCTGCCAGGCCCGCAAACAGGACCGCGTTCACGACACATTGCGGACCGAGCTTTTCCCAGAAATGCGCAACACGCCGCGCAACGGGCCATTCCGCAGGACCCAGCGCATTGAGTAATTGCGCCTTGCGCTGCTGGTAGCCAGTCTGCCCGGTGATGTCGCGGAAGAACTTGCGGCGATAGCTTGGCCGCGTGATCGGAAACGGGGCCGACAGCACGATATCCGGATCATCCTCCTGCTGCGTCCTCGCATGGTGCTGCAGGTGATAACGGCGATAGGCACGGGTCTCGGCGAAAATCGGATAGGCGCAGAACCACTGGCTTAGCGCCAGGTTGATCTTCTCGTCAGGTGACAGACATCCATGCGCACCATCATGCATCAGGATCGCAAGGCCAAGCTGACGAGAGCCGATGAGCGCGACGGCAAGCAGATAGGTCACCGGATTGGGCCACCATGCGACCAGCGCGATCGATCCCACGATCACCGCCCATGCATGCGCGATCAGCGCCGCGCCTTTCCACGTGGAGCGCCGGCGCACCTCGATCAGTTGCTCCTCCGTCAGGAAATCGCGAGCGCGCATCCGAAGCGCTGTCATGATCGAGCCTCCCGATCCGGTCGCGTTGAGAGAGGCGCCTCGTGGTCGCCGACGAGGCGCAGGCCCGCAGCCTCCCCGGTCGCCTGTTCACCCAGCACACGCAACATCTCCGCGCAGAGTTGGTCTGCCGAACGGCCCGTCGCATAGCCCTCGACGATGACGCCGATGGCGACGGCCCAGAACCGTCGTGACGTCGCGTCGGAATCGCGCAAGCTGCGCCAGCCATGCCGATCGATCTTGGCCGCATAAGCGCGCAATCCTTCGCTGTGCAATCGCTCGATGGTGCGCTCCACCAGCGGCGCGAGATCGGCACGGCGGCGCGTGAGCATCATGGCTTCAGCAAAGAAGGCGACGGCGTCCCCCGCCGTGACGGTTTCGACCAGCGCGCGCGTATAGTCGCGCGGCGTACCGGTCTCCAGCGCCGCCCGTTCGGCCGCGCGCGCCAGATAAAGCATCTCACGGCATGCAGCCTCGACGAACAGCGCCTCCTTGGTCCGGAAGTAATAGGTGATCTGGCTCGGAAACGCATCGGCATCGGCGGCGATGTCTGCGATCGATGTCCCCGAGAGCCCACACTCCCTGAAAAGGCGGCTGGCGGCGTCGAGCAGGCGCGAGCGCATCTTGCGCCCTGCGGGCCGTGTCGCCCGAACGGCATGTTTAGCATCGGTCGCCGGCGTGTCGGCAGCAGATCTGGCAGCCATGGCGCCCTCCTTCGATCTATTTGTATGCTATACAAACAAATGGGTCAAGATTCGAGGGCCTTGGTGGCTGCGACGTCCCCCGAAGCCCCAGTCGGTTTTCCCGGGCCGCTTTCCCTTGCCATTCCGGCCAAAATCCGTATAAAGCGCGCCATCCGTGGATCCCGGCCGGGAGCTGAACGGACGGTCTCAGCAATCTCACCTGATCGGGCGAATTGATGTGGCAGGGCCAGTCGTCCCGTCGTCCCGTGCTCCCGCCTTCTGAGCTACCCTCCCCGAGTCCTTTCCGAAGGCCTCGAAGGGCTTGTCGCCGGGAACCGCGCCAACACTGTAGGAAAGGACCATCATGCCTCTTTACGAGCATGTTTTTCTTGCGCGCCAGGACGCGAGCCCCCAGCAGGTCGAAGAACTGACGACCCAGATGAGCGGGATCGTCGAGCAACTCGGCGGCAAGGTGACCAAGACCGAGAATTGGGGCGTACGCTCCCTCACCTATCGCATGAACAAGAACCGCAAGGCGCATTTCGTGCTGCTCAACATCGACGCGCCCTCGGCGGCGATTGCCGAGATCGAGCGGCAGGAGCGGATCAGTGAAGACGTGATTCGCTACCTCAGCGTCCGCGTCGAGGAGCTCGAGGAAGGCCCCTCTGCGATGATGCGGAAGGCCGATCGCGACCGTGAGCGCGACGACCGTGGCGGCGGCTATCGTGGGGACCGCGGCGATCGAGGTGATCGCGGCGACCGGGGTGATCGCGGTGATCGCGGCCCGCGCCGTCCGCGCGAAGAGGCCGAAGGCGGGGAAGAGGAGTAAGAACCATGGCTGAAGCCGGTGCACGTCGTCCGTTTTTCCGCCGCCGCAAGACCTGCCCGTTCACGGGTCCGAACGCGCCGAAGATCGACTACAAGGATTCCAAGCTGCTGATGCGTTACGTTTCCGAGCGCGGCAAGATCGTGCCGAGCCGCATCACGGCGGTGTCCGCCAAGAAGCAGCGCGAGCTCGCGCGCGCCATCAAGCGCGCCCGCTTCCTCGGCCTGCTGCCCTACGTCATTCGTTGATAACCCGGCCGGCGGCGCGCGCTGCCGGCCGGAGTAACTGCTGCGTCATATCTCTCCGACGTCATGCCCGCGAAGGCGGGCATCCAGTACGCCGCGGCCGGTCAACTTAAGCACGGCCGTCTCTGGGATGCTGGATCGTCCGCCTTCGCGGACGATGACCGCAGAATGACAGGAATGGATGCCGGGCATCCATTCCTGTAAGGGTTCTGACGCAGTAGGATCAGAAAACACTCATAAGGCTTCCGGGTCGTCCGGTTGCCGATGGTTGGGGCTTCTCAATGGGAGCCCCTAACCGCTCAAAGGGGGCGGGACAGCTGATGATCGGTCAGATTCTCATTGCGATCGCCGCCGGCGCTGCATCGGCGGCCATGTTCGCCTCGATCGTATCGGGCGCGCTGATCTCGCTTGTGCTGTTGTATCTGGCGCCGCTGCCCCTGATGGTGGCGGCGATCGGCTGGGGTCCGCTTTCTGCCGGCATTGGTGGCCTCTTGGCAGCAATCAGCCTCGGTGCAGCTTTCGGCCCTGCGGACAGCATCGCCTACGCAATCGCCGTCGCCTTGCCCGCCTGCTGGCTCGGACATCTCTGCCTGCTTGGCCGCCCGATCGGCAATGGCGCTTTGCCGGGCAATGCGGCGCCCACGCTTGAATGGTATCCGGTCGGCCGCATCCTGCTCTGGGTCGCCGGCTTTGCGGCGGTCGCCACCAGTGCGGCGTTGCTGACGCTCGGCACCGATGCCGCGTCGATCACGAGCACCCTGCGCAGCTTTCTGCTTCGCGTCCTCGCAACCAACGAGGCATCCATCAGCGTTGACGCCAAGCAGCGTATCGACGCGATCGTGAGCATCGCGCCGCCGGTGGCCGCGATCGTCGGGATGTTCACGCTGACGCTCAATCTTTGGCTGGCGGCGAAAATTGCGGCCACCTCGGGCCGACTCCCGCGGCCGTGGCCTGATCTGAAAGCGGCGGCGCTGCCGCCGATGACGCTGGTCGCGCTGTGCGTGGCGGCGGCCTTCTGTTTCAGCGGCGATATCCTGGCGTTGCTGGCCCGAATCGCCACCTCGGTGCTGGTGATGGTGTATGCGCTGACCGGCTTCGCCGTGCTGCATACGCTCACGCTGGCATTGAAGAGCCGCACCTTCTGGCTCGGCTCGGCCTATGCCTTTGCCCTGCTGTTCGTGTGGCCCACGCTTGCACTGGCCGCGCTGGGCCTTGCGGACGCCGTGTTCGGCCTGCGCCGGCGATATTGGCGCACGCACCCGCCGCCTCTGCCGGTCCCCTGAAATCAACCCCTGAAATTTCTCATCATTTGGAAGGAGTCACGATCATGGAAGTCATTTTGCTGGAACGCGTCGCCAAGCTCGGCCAGATGGGCGAGGTGGTGAAAGTGAGGGACGGTTACGCACGTAACTTCCTGCTCAAGCGCAAGAAGGCGCTACGCGCCACCGCGGAAAACCGCACCAAGTTCGACGGCATGAAGGCCGAGCTCGAGGCCAATAACATCAAGGCCAAGGGCGAGGCGAGCAAGGTTGCCGAGAAGATCGACGGCCGCGACATCATCATCATCCGTCAGGCCTCCGAAGCCGGCCAGCTGTTCGGTTCGGTTTCGGTGCGCGACATCGTCGCCGCATTGGCCGGCGATGGCATCACGATCTCCAAGCCGCAGGTCTGGCTGGATGCGCCGATCAAGGCGATCGGCCAGCAGAAGGTGACGATCGCCGTCCACCCCGAAGTCGAGGCCATGGTCACGGTCACGGTGGCGCGCAACGCGGATGAAGCCGAACGGATCAAGCGCGGCGAGGACATCTCGACCCGTCGGGAAGACCAGGACGCCGCCGCGGAAGCGCTGGCGGCCGCCGGCGAGTTCTTCGATCCCGACGCACAGCAGGAGATCGAGGGCGAGCCACAAGCCGAAACGACCGAGAAGTAACTTCCCGGCACGGCTCGAAAAGCCCCAACCCCGAACCACTCAGGCCGGGGTTGGGGATCGATCCTATAGAACGCTTTATTTGGAAATCGGTGGGATCGGCGGCGCGGACGGGGCGGCCGGAGCCTCCGGCGGCGCAGATGCTGTTGTCGCCGAAGGAGACGGCGCAGATGGCTCGGACGATGCCGCGGGCTTGGCCGCAGGAACGTCAGGGCCGCCGCTGCTTTGGGCGGCTGCAGGGACCGCCGCAGCGGTTGCCGGCGGCGAGGCTGCCGGGGACTGGGCCGCGGCCGCCGACGGCGCTGCCGGTGGAACCGGGTCCGGTCGGGCTGCAGGCGCCTCGGCCTCCTTGGGCGGTTCGGCCACGGCCGATTGCGAGGATCCCTCTGCTGGCTTGGCGCCCTCCGGCTTGCCGGTTTCAGCCTTTGCGGCACCGCTCTGGGGCTCCGGCTTGCTCTCGGCTTTGGGCGCGTCGCCGCCGTTTGCCCCTTCCCTGGATGGCTCGGCCTTGGGCGGCTCGGCAGGCTTGTTCGGGGCCTCTTCGGGAGCGGGCTTTTCGAGAGCGGGCTTGCCGCGTTTGCTCAGCCGCTGCTTGCTCGTCTTCTTGAGACCCTCGGGCGCGTGTTCACCTGCCGCTTGACCGGCCGCCTGGGCAGGAGCCTGCCCCTCGGCCGCCGGCTTGGCCGTTTCGGGTGTCTCCGGACGCAGCAGCCGCTTGGCGTTACGGCCGGGACGAGCCGGCTCGCCTTGCGCCGCGGGCGCTTCCGGCGCTGCAGCGGGCTTGGCCTCGGACTTTTCCTTGTTGCTCTCCTTGGCTCCCTTGGGCTGTGCGCCGCCGCTATAGCGGGTATCCGTTGCCCCATTGGAAACCAGGTAGGAGGCGAGCACCCCCGCCATTTCCGGGCTGGTCGTGTAGTGCTGGCGCAGGAACCCCTGGAGCGACCCCGGTGCCACGGTCTTCAAAAGCCCTCGCGGACTCTTGTGGCAGGCTGTGCAGGTGCCTGCGAAGATCTGGCTTGGGCTTTTGCCGGCGTCGAGGTTCTCTTGCGCCTCGACCTGTCCCATTTCGCAACAGCCTATGAGTAGCATCACCGCCGCTAAACTGAGCGCTCGGCTCAACACCATTGGCTGTTCTCCAGATGCGGGAATCGAGATGCGACCATCGCTGGCACCTTGAGCCGGCAGCGCCCTTACGCCAGCGGCGGGTCACCTTTTAGCCGATTATCGCGCCAATGGAAGCGGGCATATCGCGCAAGCCTGTGCATGGGCGATTTTGGAATATCCGCTTTGCCGGCGGTGGACCTAGACGGGTCCGGAACTTGCACTATCATTCAAATGAGACGCATGGGAACCAACGGGGTCGAATTGCGTCGCTACCGGGCCGGAAGGCTCAATATCCGACGGCATCCCAATGGCGGGATATCGCGGGTTGCGGTGGTTTCGATGGACCGTTTGTTGCGCAGTCTGCTGACCAAATTCGTTCGCCGCGGTTCGATGACATTCACAACCGCGAGCGGTGCGAAGTTCACCTGCGGCGACGGCACCGGCGAGCCGGTCCACGTGCGATTCGTTACCGCCAAGGCCGAACGCAGGATTCTCCTCAACCCCGAGCTTGCCCTCGGCGAAACCTATATGGACGGCACTTTCGTCGTCGAGAACGGTACCATCGCCGACGCGCTTGCGATCCTGATGGATCAGCCCGAATCGCTGCCGCGTTGGGCCAAGCTACGCTGGTCGGCGCGTTATCTCCTGCGCCACTTCAAGCAATTCAACCCGCGCGGCCGTTCGCGGAATAACGTCGCCCATCACTACGATCTCGACGGTCGGCTCTATTCCCTCTTCCTTGATGCCGACAAGCAGTATAGCTGCGCCTATTTCGAGACCCCGCAGACCAATCTCGACGACGCGCAACTGGCGAAAAAGCGCCACCTCGCGGCAAAGCTCATGGTCGGGCGCGGCCACCGCCTGCTCGATATCGGTTCGGGTTGGGGCGGGCTCGGCCTCTACCTCGCCGAGACCGTGGGCGCCGACGTCACCGGCATCACGCTGTCGACCGAGCAATTGCAGGTTTCCAACGCGCGCGCCTCCGAGAGGAACCTGACGCAATCGGCGCGCTTCCTGATGCGGGATTACCGCGACATCGAAGGCCCCTTCGACCGCATCGTCTCGGTCGGCATGTTCGAGCATGTTGGGGTCGATTTCTACGACACCTTCTTCGAGCGCTGCGCGGAACTGCTCACCGACGACGGCGTGATGATGCTGCATTCGATCGGCCGCTCGGAAGGCCCCGACGTCACCAATCCCTGGATCGCGAAGTACATCTTTCCCGGCGGCTACATCCCGGCTCTGTCCGAGGTGACGCGGGCGATCGAGCGCTCCGGGCTGCTGGTCTGCGACATTGAAATCCTGCGGCTGCATTATGCGGAGACGCTGAAGGCGTGGCGGGAGCGCTTCATGGCACGGCGTGAGGAGGCCGTGCAGCTCTATGACGAGCGTTTTGCGCGAATGTGGGAGTTCTACCTTGCCGCCTCGGAGATGTCCTTCCGCAAGCAGAACCTGATGAATTTCCAGATCCAGCTCACCAAGCGGCAGGGCGTGGTGCCGATAACCCGCGACTACATCGCACGTGGGGAAACCAAGCTGCGGGGACTGGAGCATGGCAGCCGCCCGCAGTGGAAGATCGCAGGCGAATAGCGCAAAAATTGAGGAATCGGGTCAGTGGCGCAGGCTGAAGGCCGACGCCGCGAAGGGATAATGCGACACCGGCTGCGACAGTTGGGCACGCAGGCCGGCGAGGATCGCAGGCGCGCAAGGCTCGGTCCGAACGTCAGGACGCCCCGCCTCCTCCAAGGCGTCGACCAGCATCGACAGCCACAACTGCCGATCCTGTCCGCCCTGCCACGTGGCCGCCTTCTGGCCCATTTGCCGCTCTCGCCTGCCTGTCAGGGGTACCCGGCCGTACGCCGGAGCAAAACCCACTTCATTGTGAACCGTCTTTGTGAACTGCCTCACAGAGCTTTCGTTCCGGCCGCCTTAAGACAAATTGCAGTCGGAAACAGTCTTGCGGCGTTCGATCCCATGGACGACATCCACACCGATTATCTTCTGATCGCGGCCGGCATCGGGGCCGCTGTTCTCGCGCTCGTCTATCTGTTTCTGACCTGACACCTGTCAGGACCGCTGCCATTGGGCGCGGAGCGCCTCACAATCCAATCAGCGCTCCAGAATTCAGTAAGTCTCCGCGAACGACAAAAGGTTCAGCCGCTCCGCGATCTGCCTGCGCCGGGGCGCCTCGAAGGCAAGGTCGGTCAAGCGGCGACAGCACAAGCGCAAGATTCATACACCCGCGTTTGTGTGAATCGGGCATAAGGCGACTGGGAGCTTTCGAAGTGCCGCAGACTCGCGCTTTATCGCCTGTCCACGCCCCCTCCTTTCTGACAAAAACTCGCGAATAAACTCCACCATGGCCTTGACTGATTCGACCGTCCTCAAGCTCGCCCCCGATGCGCCAAACCCGACATATCGGAGCGCGCCGCACAATATCGAGGCGGAACAGGGCCTTCTGGGCGCCATCCTGGTCAACAACGACGCCTTCTACCGGGTCTCGGATTTCCTCGAGCCCAAGCATTTCTTCGAGCCGATCCACCAGACGATCTATGAGACTGCGGGCTCCCTGATCCGGATG